>JALYHR010000153.1 GCA_030776465.1 Pseudomonadota bacterium | reverse complement strand
CTCTAGAGCCAGCCGCCTTTACGCAATCTTTAGGCACCGCCACTGATTTGCGCATGGCACCTTAACGCCATCTTCGCCCAAAAGCAGCGCCTCTCCAGCAAGAGGTTGCGTGATGGCGGATGTGTTGTGGGTTGCCGTGCTTGGCGGGCTGTTCGGGCTGACGCTGGCCTATGTCGGTTTGTGTACGCGCGCCTGAACAGAATAGGCCTGACCTGAGGAAAATTCCATGAACCTGCCTTTCATATTGGCCGGGCTGACTGCGCTGGGCCTGCTTGTTTACCTCGTGGCCGTGTTGATCCGGCCGGAACGGTTCTGAGGACTCTATAATGACCATCGCTGGCTGGACCCTGATCCTCGTTTTCACCGCGCTGACCATTGCGCTGGCCAAGCCCATGGGGCTGTGGCTGTTCGCGTTGTATGAGGGGCGCGAAACGAAGCTGCACCGCGTGCTCGGCCCGGTCGAGCGCGGCTTTTATCGCATCGCCGGGATCGATCCCACTGCCGAACAGGGCTGGCGGGCCTATACCGTGAACATGCTGCTGTTCCAGGTCGTGACCGCGCTGTTCACCTATGCCATCCTGCGCCTGCAATGGTATCTGCCGCTCAATCCGCGCGGGCTGGTCGGGCTGACCGCCGATGGCGCGATGAATACCGCGATCAGCTTTACCACCAACACCAACTGGCAATGGTATTCGGGCGAGGTGGTGCTGTCCAATTTCAGCCAGATGGTCGGGCTCGTGCTGCATAATTTCATGTCGGCGGCGACCGGGATTGCCATTGCCTTTGCCCTGTTTCGCGGCTTTGCCCGGCATCAAACCGGCAAGCTCGGCAATTTCTGGGCCGATCTGACGCGGATCACGCTGTATCTGCTGCTGCCTGCCTGCCTGGTCTATGCGGTGTATTTGATCGGCAGCGGTGTGCCCCAAACCTTCCTGTCGTCGATCGACGCGACCACGCTGGAAGGTGCGCATCAGACGCTGGTGCTGGGGCCGGTGGCCAGCCAGGAAGCGATCAAGATGCTGGGCACCAATGGCGGCGGCTTTTTCAATGCCAATTCCGCGCATCCTTTCGAGAACCCGACCGCGCTGACCAATCTGGTGGAGATGCTGTCGATCTTCGTGATCGGCACCGGGCTGGCCTGGTGCTTTGGCAAGGCGGTGGGCAATACCCGCCAGGGCTGGGCGATCCTGACCGCGATGATGCTGCTGTTCTTTGTCGGCGCGGGCGTCTGCTATTGGCAGGAAGCAGGCGGCAATCCCATCCTGCAACATATCGGCGTGGCTGGCGGCAATATGGAGGGCAAGGAACTGCGCTTTGGCGTCGCCGGCAGCGCCTTGTTTGCCGCCGTCACCACCGATGCCTCATGCGGCGCGGTCAATGCTATGCACGACAGCTTTACCGCACTGGGCGGACTGGTGCCGCTGTTCAACATCCAGTTGGGCGAGATCGTCGTCGGCGGCGTCGGCTCGGGCATCTACGGATTTCTGCTGTTCGCGCTGCTGGCGGTGTTCATCGCCGGGCTGATGGTCGGGCGTACGCCTGAATACGTCGGCAAGAAAATCGAAGGCCGCGAAGTGAAACTGGCGGTGCTGGCCATCGCGGTGCTGCCGCTGTGCATCCTGGGGCTGACGGCGCTGAGCGCGGTGTTGCCCGCTGGCCTGGCCGGGCCGCTCAACAAGGGGCCGCACGGCTTCAGCGAGATCCTCTATGCGTTCTCGTCCGCCACCGGCAACAACGGTTCGGCCTTTGCCGGGCTGACAGCGGGCACGCCTTATTACAACGCCTCGCTGTCGGTGGCGATGTGGATCGGGCGGTTCTTCATGATCGTCCCAGCCATGGCCATCGCCGGCAGCCTGGCAGCCAAGAAGCACACCCCCGCGACCGCCGGATCGTTCCCCACCACCGGGCCGCTGTGGGTCGGACTGCTGGTCGGCATCATCCTGATCGTGGGCGGGCTGACGTTTTTGCCGAGCCTGGCCCTGGGGCCGATCGCCGAGCAATTGGCGATGGTTTCGGGACAGACTTTCTGAACGCCCGCTCCGCATAAACCCGTCTATCCTGAGCTTGTCGAAGGACTGCATTTCTTACTTGGCTCGGCCCCGGCCGCACGAAGAGAAGGACAGCCCTTCGACAAGCTCAGGGAAGAGGGGAGTGAGAGTGATCCGGAAATTTTTGCACAATGTTCTAATTCAAAGGCTTTAGTCATGACCGCTTCTGCCACCCGCATGTTTTCTGCCGATCTGGTTATCCCCGCCATCGGCGATGCCTTTCGCAAGCTGGCGCCAGCTCAGTTGATCCGCAATCCGGTGCTGTTCACCACCGCCGTGGTTGCGCTGCTCTTGACCGTGCTGATGGTCATCGGGGGCAGTGGGCTTCCCCTCGGCTTTCAGTTGCAACTGATCGTCTGGCTGTGGTTGACGGTGCTGTTCGGGACCTTTGCCGAGGCGCTGGCCGAGGGGCGCGGGCGCGCGCAGGCGGCATCGCTGCGCGCCGCCAAGTCCGACCTCAACGCCCGGCTGCCCAGCGGCGAAGTGGTCCCCGCCGCGCAATTGCGCCGGGGTGACGAGGTGATGGTGGCGACCGGCGAGCTTATCCCCGCCGATGGCGAGGTCATTGCCGGGGTCGCCTCGGTCAACGAAGCCGCGATCACTGGCGAAAGCGCGCCGGTGATCCGCGAGGCGGGCGGCGACCGTTCGGCAGTGACGGCGGGCACCCGCGTCATTTCCGACGAGATCCGGGTGCGCGTCACGCAAGAACCCGGCCAGGGCTTTCTCGACCGGATGATCGCGCTGGTCGAAGGCGCAGAGCGCCAGAAGACCCCGAACGAGATCGCGCTGACGATCCTGCTGGTCGGGCTGACGATCATTTTCCTGATCGCGGTGGCCACCATACCCAGCTTTGCCAGCTATGCCGCAGCAACCAGCAACATTCATGCCACCATCCCGGTGGCGGTGCTGGCAGCGTTGCTGATCACGCTGATCCCGACCACCATCGCTGCGCTGCTGTCCGCGATCGGCATCGCCGGGATGGACCGGCTGGTGCGCTTCAACGTGCTGGCCAAATCGGGCCGCGCGGTGGAAGCGGCGGGCGATATCGACGTGCTGTTGCTTGACAAGACCGGCACCATCACCATCGGCGACCGCCAGGCGAGCGAATTTCGCCCGCTGTCGGGCATTGCGCCTGCCGAACTGGCGCAGGCAGCGCTGATCGCCAGCCTGGCCGACGAGACGCCCGAGGGCCGATCGGTGGTGGTGCTGGCGCGCGAGGGTTATGCCATCGGCCTGACCCGGCTGCCCGATGGCGCAGAGGTCATTCCGTTTACCGCGCAAACGCGGATTTCCGGGGTGCGCAGCGGCGGCATGCTGACCCAGAAGGGCGCGGTCGATGCGATCCTGCGCGCCAATCCCAACGCCGCCGGCACCGCCGCCGCCACCGAACTGCGCCGCATCAGCGATGAAATCGCGCGGCTGGGCCAGACCCCGCTGGCGGTGGCGCAGGATGGCCGCCTGCTGGGCATGATCGCGCTGAAGGACATCATCAAGGCCGGTGTGCGCGAGCGTTTTGCCGAGCTGCGCCGGATGGGTATCCGCACGGTGATGATCACCGGCGACAACCCGCTGACCGCCGCCGCGATCGCTGCCGAAGCTGGCGTCGATGATTTCCTGGCCGAGGCCACACCCGAGGACAAGCTGGCGTTGATCCGCAAGGAACAGCAGGGCGGCAGGCTGGTGGCGATGTGCGGTGACGGCACCAATGACGCGCCCGCGCTGGCACAGGCCGACGTCGGCGTCGCCATGAACACCGGGACGCAAGCCGCGCGCGAGGCGGGCAATATGGTCGATCTCGACAGCGATCCGACCAAGCTCATCGAGATCGTCGGGCTGGGCAAGCAATTGCTGATGACGCGCGGCGCGCTCACCACTTTTTCGGTCGCCAATGATGTCGCCAAATATTTCGCGATCATCCCGGCGATGTTCCTGGCGCTGTATCCGGGGCTGTCGGTGCTCAATGTCATGGGGCTGAGCAGCCCGCGCAGCGCGATCCTGTCGGCGATCATCTTCAATGCGCTGATTATCCCGGCGCTGGTCCCGCTGGCGCTACGCGGGGTGAAATATGCGCCGGTAGGGGCCGGGCAACTGCTGGCGCGCAATTTGGCGATCTATGGCGTCGGCGGCCTGATCGCGCCCTTTGCCGGGATAAAGCTGATCGATCTTGCCGTCTCCAGCCTGCAACTCGCCTGAGGAAATAGATATGCTCAAGGAATTCACCTCGGCCCTCCGTCCGGCACTGGTCATGACCGCGCTGTTCGCGCTGTTGCTGGGGCTGGCCTATCCGGCGGTGCTGACCGCGCTTGGCCAACTGGCCTTTCCCGTACAGGCCGGGGGCAGCCTGGTCCACCGGGATGGCCGGGTCATCGGCTCCGACCTGATCGCGCAGGGCTTTGCTGCCCCGCGCTATTTCCACCCCCGGCCATCAGCGGCGGGCAACGGTTACGACGCCGCCAATTCGAGCGGATCGAATTTCGGCCCGACCTCGAAACCGCTGGCTGACCGGGTGAACCGCGACGTTGCGACGCTTCACAAAGAAGCCGCGAACGGCGCTGCCTTGCCGCCCGATCTGCTGACCACGTCAGGCTCGGGGCTTGATCCGCACATCAGCCCGGAGGCGGCGCGCTTTCAAATCGCGCGGGTCGCGGTCGCGCGGGGCATCACGCCAAAGGCGGTCGAAACGCTGGTGGCCAGCCACGTCGAACTACCGCTGCTGGGGTTCATAGGTGAGCCGCGCGTGAACGTCCTCGACCTCAACCTGGCCCTCGACAAGCTGGCCCCGCAAGGTGCACACACCACGCGGTGAGCAAGCCCGACCGCGCCGATCCCGATGCCCTGCTCCGCGTCTCCGCGCAGGAGGGGCGTGGCCGTCTCAAGGTCTATCTTGGCGCCGCGCCGGGCGTGGGCAAGACTTACGAAATGCTGAGCGATGCGGCGTCGCGCCGCGATGGCGGGCTGGACGTCGTGGTCGGCATCGTCGAAACGCATGGCCGCGCCGGAACCGAGCAGAAGGCGCAGGGTTTTGCCGTGATCCCGCGCCAGCAGATCGCGTGGCAGGGTCGCACCCTCACGGAAATGGATCTTGACGGCATCCTCGCCCGCCACCCGGCGCTGGTGCTGGTGGACGAGCTGGCGCATACCAACGCCCCCGGCAGCCGCCACGACAAACGCTACCAGGATGTCGAGGAACTGTTGGCGGCGGGCATCGATGTCTGGTCCACGGTCAATATCCAGCATCTGGAAAGCCTCAACGATGTCGTCGCGTCTTTTACCAAGGTGCGCGTGCGCGAAACGCTGCCCGACCGGGTGCTTGAAAATGCCGAGATCGAAATCGTCGATATTCCGCCTGATGATTTGATCGAGCGGCTGAAGGAGGGCAAGGTCTATATCCCACAGGAAGCGACGCGGGCGCTGGGGCATTTCTTTTCCAAATCGAACTTGTCGGCGCTGCGCGAATTGACGCTGCGGCGCGCGGCGCAGGCGGTCGATGCGCAAATGCTCGACTATGTTCGCGCCCATGCGCTGGCGGGTAGCTGGGGAGTCAACGACCGACTGGTGGTGGCGGTCAGCGAGCATCCCGGATCGCCAGCATTGGTGCGCGCGGCCAAGCGCATCGCCGACGCCCTGCATGCCTCGTGGACTGCGGTGCATATCGAAACCCCGCGCAGTGCCAGCCTTGGCGATGCCGAAAACGCGCAATTGGCGGCGACCATGCATCTGGCGGCCCAGCTTGGCGCTCAGGTCGCTGCGGTGCCGGGACAATCGGTGGTCGACGGGCTTGTCCGCTTTACCCAGGAGGCACGGGCGACGCAGTTGATCCTGGGCAAATCGCGACGCTCGCGCTGGTTCGAATTTCGCCACGGCTCGGTCGTGGACCGGATGGTGCGCGATACCCCCGGGATGGCGGTGCATGTCCTGCCGCTGGAACAGGAGCCTGTAGCACCGGGGCGGACGGCGCGGGAGGCAGTCGGGCAACCGGGCCAGAACCGTGGCCAGAACCGGGGCCAGAAATGGGGAAAGCCGGGGGGCTATGCGCTGGCCCTGGCGTTGACCGCGTTGGTCACGCTGTTCGGCATCAGTGTGTCGGCTTTGGGCAATATCACCAATATTGCGTTGTTGTACCTGCTGCCGGTGCTGTTCGCCGCCACCCGCTATGGCCTGCGGACCGGAATGACGACCGGGCTGGTCTGTTCGCTGGCGTATAATTACTTTTTCATCCCGCCGACCTACACCTTCACTATCCAGGACCCGCAGAACATCATCACCGTGCTGGTGCTGATGGGGGTGGCGATTGTCAGCAGCAGCCTGGCGGCGCGGATGCGTGAACAGGCGGTGCTGGCGCAGCAAAGCGCCGGGCAGAACGCCTCGCTCGCCGGTTTTGCCCGGCTGTTGACCGGGGTGAGCAAAAGTGACGAGTTGGGGCAAGTGCTGTGCGCCGAAGTCGCGCGGCTACTGGATGCGCGCGCCGTGCTGCTGATGCCGGAAAGCCGGGAGGCCGCAGATCTGTTGCAATTGGTGGCCGCGAATCCGCCGGAAGACCGGTTGCAGGCGCTGGAGCATGCGGCGGCGCGCTGGGCATTTGACAATAACCGGCCTGCGGGGCGCGGCTCGGACACGCTGACCGCGTCCGAATGGCTGTTTCACCCGATTGCTGCGGCGGGCAAGGTGCTGGCGGTATTCGGCCTCGCCCGCCCCGAGGCACCCACGCCGCTGCGCCCCGATCAGCTGCCGATGTTGCTCAGCCTGCTCGACCAGGCCGGCATGACGCTGGAACGAATCGGGCTGGAAACCGACATGGCCCAGGTCACCCGGCTGGAAGAACGCGACCGGCTGCGTGGCGCGCTGCTGTCATCGATCAGCCACGATCTGCGCACGCCGTTGACCACCATCCTGGGGACGCTGGCGGCGATGCACCCGGCCACTGCCGAACAAGGCGAGCAGATCGCCGAGGCGCGCGCCGAAGCCGAGCGGCTACACCGGTTTTTTGCCAATTTGCTCGACATTGCCAGGGTCGAGGCGGGCGCGCTGCACCAGTCGGTCGAGCCTGTCGACATCGCCGAAGCAGTGGCCAGCGCGGTCCACGATTTGCGTCGCGCGCTGGCGGGCCGGGCGATCCGCATGGATGTCTCGCCCGAATTGCCCTTCGTGCTGGTCGATCCGCAGCTTTTCCACCATTGCCTGATCAATCTGCTGGAAAACGCCGCCAAATACGGCGACCCCAGCAGCCCCATCGTAATTTCCGCAAAACGCGGCTGGCAGGGGCTGGAACTGCATGTCATCGATGAAGGGCCGGGCCTGCCGGTGGGCGAGGAAGGGCGCATATTCGATATTTTTACCCGGATCGAAGGCACGGACCGGACCGGCGGCACCGGGCTGGGGCTGGGCATCGTGCGCGGCTTTGCCGAAGCAATGGGATTGCGGGTCGGCGCCGCCAACCGCAGCGACCGCTCGGGCGCCGATTTTGTCATTCATTTTGGCGAAGCGCATCTGAAGCGCGCCGCCGATATATGATGAGGCGCGCGCAATGATTGCGGCGCTCACCGTGCTGGTGGTCGATGACGAGCCGGCAATCCGCCGCCTGCTGTGCGCCAGCCTGGCGCGTGCCGGTTATCGCACGGTGGAGGCGGCAACCGGGCGCGCCGCGTTGACCGCATTGCAGATCGACAAGCCTGCCGCGATCCTGCTCGACCTGGGCTTGCCCGACCGCGACGGGCTGGAATTGATCCAGTTGTTGAAGGCGGGGGGAGCGGCGGTACTGGTGATTTCCGCCCGCGACGAGACCGACCAGAAAGTGGCGGCGCTCGACCTGGGGGCGGACGATTACGTCACCAAGCCGTTCGACAGCGAGGAAGTGCTGGCCCGCGTCCGCACCGCGCTACGCCACCAGTTGGCAGCGGGGGCGGAAGCCGCCCAGGTCCAGATCGGTGATTTGGAAATCGACCTCGCCGCCCGGCTGGTGCGAAAAAGCGGTACCGAAGTGCACCTGGCACCCAAGGAATACGCCGTTCTGGCGGAACTGGCCCGCCACCCCGGCAGGGTGATTACCCATAGCCAATTGCTGCGCACGGTATGGGGCGCGGGCCACGAACACGACATCGAATATCTGCGCGTCGCGGCCAGAGGCATCCGCAAAAAGGTCGAAGACGACCCCTCGCGCCCCTCGGTGCTGCGTAATGAGCCGGGGATCGGCTATCGGCTGGTGGTTTAGGGAAACGTGCCGGTAATCTGAATCGCCAACCAAACCCGTCTACCCTGAGCTTGTCGAAGGGCTGCACTTCCTTTCTTGAGGCTGGGCGAGGCGCAAGAAAGACAGTGCTTCGACAGGCTCAGCACGGACGGGGTGCGATGCAGATTTACCACACACCCTAATCCTTTTTCACCGGATAAATTACCGCATCGCGGTTACCTTCCCGCTTGCTTCCATGAAATCGGGCGTGTCGATCTGCTGGCGGGCCTCGTTCATCAGCCTGCCCCAGTCGGATGACAGTTTGCGCAGATATTCGTCGCTTTCATCGAGCCGCCGCCTCACCACCGGGCGGGCGCGGTCTTCGGGCATGACGATCAGGTCGAGCGGCGGCCCGACCGACAGGTTCGAGCGCATCGTCGCATCGAACGACAGCAGCCCGACCTTCACCGCTTCTTCCATCGAGGTTTCCCAATGGAGCGTGCGGTCGAGGATCGGCTTGCCGTATTTGAGCTCCCCGATCTGCGCGAACGGACAGTCGGGAAGGCATTCGATAAAATTGCCCTCGGAATAGACCAGGAACAGCATCAGTGGCCCGTCGCCGACCCGGCCGCCGACCAGCAGCGAGACGTCGATATTGATCATTGTGCCGTCCAGCGACCGCGCGACATTGCGCCGCGCCAGCATCAGCGCCTCGCCGATCAGCGACACGACGCGGAACATCGACGGCATCCGCGCCACCGTGCGTCGTTCTTCTTCCAGACCGTGCGGATCGAGCCCTTCTTCGAGCAGCGCGAGCATGGTCTGCGTGGTCGACAGGCTACCCGCGCTGGCGGCCACGACGATCCGGTCGGGGGTCTCGACCAGCGTGTGCAGCTTGCGAAAGTTGGAGATATTATCGATGCCAGCGTTGGTTCGCGTATCGGCAATCAACACGATACCGGCTTTGGTGCGCATCCCCAGGCAATAGGTCATAGGAGTCTCCCCCAGTCGCGTTGGCCTGCTGCGTCGGGGCCAATCTGAAACGGGACCTATCGTTACTCCTGCTCCAGCCGCTTGTCGATCATGCGCATCCGGCCATGCAATCACATCTGGCTTTCCCTTCTTCTCCCCTCCCGCAAGCGGGTGGGAACAAGCAGGTCAGAACACCATGAGGCTTGTCATTTCCGCGCGTTGACGGCTAGAGGCCCGCGATGGCTGCCGCACCGATCCTGTCCTGGGAAGGACTTGGCCTGATCCAGGGATCGGGCTGGCTGTTCCGCGACCTCGACCTCGCCATCGCGCCGCGCGACAGGCTGGCGTTGATCGGCCGCAATGGCGCGGGCAAATCGACGCTGTTGCGGTTGATTTCGGGACAGGTCGAAGCCGACAAGGGTACCCGCTCGGTCCAGCCGGGCACGCGCATCGTCACGCTGGAACAGGACCCGTTCTTTACCGGCTACGCCACGCTGATGGACTTTGCGCTGCATGGTGCCGATGCGCCGCCGCGCCACGCGGTCGAAGCGATTGCCAGCCAGCTTGGCATCGACATGGCGCGTCCCGCCGAAAGCGCCAGCGGCGGGGAACGTCGCCGCGCGGCGCTGGCCCGTGCGCTGGCATCCGAGCCCGACCTGCTGCTGCTCGACGAGCCAACCAACCACCTCGACCTCGCCGCGATCGAATGGCTGGAAAGCTGGCTCCAGCGCTACACTGGCGCATTTGTCGTCATCAGCCATGACCGTACCTTCCTGACCCGGCTGACGCGGGCCACCCTGTGGATCGAGCGCGGGTCGATCCGGCGCAAGGATATCGGCTTTGGCGGCTATGACGCCTGGACCGAGCAGATCTATGCCGAGGAAGCGCGCGCCGCCGACAAGCTGGATGCCAAGCTCAAGATCGAGGCGCATTGGCTGGAACGCGGCGTTACCGCGCGGCGCAAGCGCAATCAGGGCCGTCTGGAAAAGCTGTGGGAAATGCGCGCGCAGCGGGCGGCCATGCTGGCCCCGGCAGGCACCGCCAAGCTGGCGCTGGCCAGCGATGACGTCAAGACCAAGGCGGTGATCGTTGCCGACAAGGTCACCAAGAGCTTTGGGGAAGGGCCTGAGAAACGCACGATCATCAAGGATTTCACCCTGCGCATCACGCGCGGCGACCGGATCGGTCTGGTGGGTGCCAATGGTGCGGGCAAGACCACGCTGCTGAAGCTGTTGACCGGCGAAATCGCGCCGGATTCGGGCACAGTGACGCTGGCCAAATCGCTGCAGACCGTGCTGATCGACCAGCAGCGCAGCCTGATGAGCCCGGACAAGCGCATCCGCGACGTCCTGGCCGAAGGTGGCGACTGGGTCGATGTTCGGGGGTCGCGCAAACACATCCAGGGCTATCTCAAGGATTTCATGTTCGACCCCGGACTGGTCGAAGCGCGCGTCGGTACGCTGTCCGGGGGTGAACGCTCACGCCTGCTGCTGGCCCGCGAATTCGCGCGGTTTTCCAACCTGCTGGTGCTGGATGAGCCGACCAACGATCTCGACCTGGAAACGCTGGACCTGTTGCAGGAAGTGATTTCGGACTACGATGGCACGGTGCTGATCGTCAGCCATGACCGCGATTTCCTCGATCGCACGGTGACGGTGACGCTGGGTCTGGACGGCTCGGGCAAGGTCGATATCGTCGCTGGCGGCTATGCCGATTGGGTGAAGCAGCGCCAGACGCGCAATGTTACGCCATCACCGGCCAAATCCGCTGCGCCCGCAGAGGTTCCGGCGCCGCCGCCGCGCAAGGCCAAGCTGAGCTACAAGGACCAGCGCGATTATGAACTGCTGCCCCAGCAGATCGAGGCGCTCGACGTGGTTATCGCAGGGCATGAGGCTGCGCTTGCCGACCCGCAGCTATATACAGGAAATCCGGCGAAATTTTCCACACTGACTGCCGCCATCGACACAGCGCGCGCGCAGAAGGAAGTCGCCGAAAGGCGGTGGCTGGAACTGGCTGAACTGGTCGAGGGGTAGAACATGTCCCGTCAGGCGCGGAAC
>JALYHR010000152.1 GCA_030776465.1 Pseudomonadota bacterium | reverse complement strand
GTTTTCTTTGGCTATGCCGTTATTCACCACAGGCCGGGCTGCGAACGGCCATCTTCTGCGCTTCCGGTGCTCACGGCCAAACGGCCGCTGCGCTCCGGTTCTCGAAATCAGCCATTCTCGCTCCGGCATGGGCCAAATATCAGCACACCCTAACGCGGATGACCTGCGGCCAGGGCGATGCCGGCCAGATTTTGCGAGCGTTTTATCCAGCGAATCCGTGCTGGCGGGTCTGCGGTGGCCAATTGCGTGAAACTGGCAGCGTGGCCTTGCCCATGGCCGGTTCGCAGGGCCAGGTTGGCCTGCTCGATCACTCCTCTGGCATCGCCGATCAGTTCGAAATTGGCCGCACCCAGCGCTTGCGCCAGTTCCAGCGCGCGGATCAACGCCAGCCATTCGGCGTCCTGGCTGGTGCCAAACCCGATATCACCGAACAGATGCATGACCCCGCGCACCACCACAGCAGCTTCCATCCGGCCCGGATTGGGGCGACAGCCGCCATCGAAGAAAATTTTCAGTCTGCGCGCTGTCACGTCAGCGCCCAGCGCGATCTGCATGGCATTGACCGGGCAGGTCTGGCCAGCGACCGAATTTTACTTGCCCGGATCCTGCTGCTGCTGGGCTTTTTCGGCGGCCTCGACCCGCGCCTGCGTTGCCGCCGCCTGGGCGTCGATAGTGGCCTCGCGCTTTTGCCGCTCCGACGCGACCAACTCGCTGAAATGCGTGTCCTTGGACGCCTTTTTCTCGGCATAGGCATCGGCCACGAAATTGTGGAAGCAGCCTGTCCACCCACCCGCGCCCGTCGCCGAACAGCTTTGCGTGCCCGATGCGCCGACCCGCTCATAGGAACTGACGCGATTGGTCCAGGCTTCGTTCTGCGGCGAAGGATGATCGCGCAGGCCCTCGGGAATGCGGTAACGTTCGCTTTCCGGCTTGCGCGCGCAGACCGTGATCTCGTCGCCCTTCGACACCGGGCAGGCATCATCGCCATAGACGATCACCAGGTTCATGTTGTCGCTGGTGTTGCTCGCGGTGTCGCTCGCAGACTGGGCCATGGCGGGCGCGGCCGGGGGCAAGGCGGCGGCACAGGTGCTGACCAGCATGGCGGCGGCAAAACGGATCGAACCCGACATCAAACTGCTCCTTCTCGATGCAACTACCTATTCCCCAGATAGGACAGCCCCGCGCTGAATGTTAGGTGAAGGGGCCAAATAACGGCGGGGGAATTCAGATACGCCGCGATAAACCGATTGCCGCGCGACACCCCAGCCGGATCGCCGCCGACAGCAGCGGATAGGCGGGCGCACGTTCCGCCCCAGCCGCCAGGGCGGTTTCGCGATGCTCGCGCTCATCGGCGCGGGCGGTGGTGATCAGCGCGGCGAGTTCGGGATCGTTCGGCCCGATGTCTTCCAGTTGTTGCGAATAATGGCGGTCGATTTCGGTTTCGATCGCCGCCGTGCAGGCCATCGCCGCCTCGGGCGAAACCAGCGCAGTGGCCACGCCCAGCGCAAAGCCCGCGACATCCCAGATTGGCTGCAACAGCGTCGGTCGCGCCCCGCGCGCGTGCAGCAGGGCGGCAAAATCGCGGGCATGTTCGGTTTCCTGCGCAGCCATCGCCACCAGCTTGTCCGACCCCGGTGCGCGCGCGCCCATCACCGCCAGTTGCCCGGCATAAATCCGGATCGCGCCATATTCGCCGGCCTGATCGACGCGGATCATCGCCTTGGTCTGTTTGGATAAACTCACGCCGCAGATGCCCTTGCGGCTTTGCCAAGCAACAACAGGATGACTCCGGCAGCCGCCCCCGAGATCAGGAAATTGAACCCCGCCAGCGATATCCCCGCCACCTGCCATTGCACCTCGTCGCAGCGTATGGTGGGCGCGGCCATGATCGCGGCAAGCGGATCGCCGCCACCGAATTTCACATTGCTGGTGCAGGCCGTGACGCCGTGCCACCAGCCATATTCGACGCCCGCATGATAGGCTGCGATCACCGCCGAGACGGCAATCGCCAATCCCGCCGTCGCCACCAGGGCGATGCGCACCCGCCGCGCACCGATCACCAGCGCCAGCACGGCAAAACCAATCGCGGCGATATGCGCATAACGCTGCCACCAGCACATCTCGCAAGGGAACAGCCCGCCCCAGATCTGGAATGACCAGGCCCCGGCCAGTAACGCCAGTGGCACGGCCAAGGCGATCAACATCGCTAAATCCAGCGGCGCCATCCGCTGGCCACCCGCAAAGGGCGGCGTTTTAGTCAGGCTGGCCATGGCGCTGGCCCTTTGCGTTCATCGCCACGACCGCTGTGCCAGTGGCGTGGTTCAAGGTTTGCAGCGCATACCACAGTTGATAATCCTTGATCCCTTTCGCGGTCAGTTCGGCGGGGGTCAGCTTGAAACGCGGATCGATCTGCTTGTCGATTTCCAGTTTCTTGTCATCGAGCTGTGTCTCGTTGACGAGATGCCCGCGCAGATCGGATTCGCGCAAGGCGTCGGCAGCGGTCTTGCGCGCGTCGGCGTCGGTCAGTTGCGGCACCTGGATATCGGGTTCGATTCCGCCTTCCTGCACCGACCTGCCGCTGGGCGTATAGTAACGCGCGGTGGTCAGCTTCACCGCGTGGGTCTTGTCCAGCCGGATCATGCTTTGTACGCTGCCCTTGCCGAAACTGCGCTCGCCCATGATCAACGCGCGGTGCTGGTCCTGGAGCGCGCCAGCAACGATTTCCGAAGCCGAAGCCGAACCTGCATCGATCAGCACCACAACCGGCAGCCCCCGCGCGGCATCGCCGGGGAACACAGATTCGGCGCGATAAACCTCATTATCGGCAGCAATTCGCCCGCGTTGCGACACGATCACGCCCTGGGTCAGGAACAGATCGGACAGTCCTACTGCTTCATCCAGCGCCCCGCCCGGATTCTCGCGCAGGTCGAGCACCAGCCCCGACAGTCTGCCGCCCGATTGCGCCCGCAGTTTCTGGATGGCCTCGAACGAATCCTTGGCGACATCGTGGGAAAACTCGTTGACGGTGATGACGCCGATCGTGCCATGCAATTCAGAAGTCACTGGTTGCAGCGTGACCACGCCGCGGGTGATCGTGACATCGAAAGGATCGTCGCGGCCTGGCCGATAGATGGTCAGCCGGACCGTGGTGCCCGCCGGGCCGCGCATCTTGGCCACCGCATCGTCCAGTTCGCCGCCGTAAATCAGCTTGCCATCCAGATGGGTGATGTAATCGCCAGCCTTGACCCCGGCGGTTTCCGCCGGACCGCCGCGCATCGGCGACACCACTTTCACCGCGCCATTGTCCAGCGCCACGCTCAGCCCCAGCCCGGCATAGCTGCCGTCGATCATCGTATCGAGCCGTTCGAGACTGGCGCCTTCGAGGTAATCGGAATGCGGATCGAGACTGGCCAGCATCCCGTCGATCGCGCCCTTGACCAACTTGTCATCGTCGGTCTTGTCGACATAATCGGCTTTGATGAGCTGATAGACCGTGAACAACCGGTCGAAACCGGGCGCGACCTGAGCATCCACCGCCGCCAGCCCCGCCGTCGTTGCCGGCACCAACGCCACCAGGCTGACCAGCACGCCAGCGCGCAGGATCGCGGACATCTTTTTCGTCATTCCGGGCCTTCCCGAGCCTGTGGGCTGATTACCGCCGATATTAGCGGAGACTATAGAGCAATGCGGATGAACGCCAGATGGCCTTATGAGGTCAGAATCACCGCAGCTTGGTATAAAGCAAAGGGCCGCTAATCCAGCGCAAAATCCTTCCCTTTTGTGGGAGGTGGCTCGCGAAGCGAGTCGGAGGGGGTGCCGGGGCAACGTGCATGGGGCGGAAAAATAGCGTCAAACCGGCCCCCTCCGTCAGCCCTGCGGGCTGCCACCTCCCCCGAAGGGGGAGGATTGTGGCCCTACTCCATGAACCAGCCGTGGCTGGCTACCAGCGACTGCCCGGTAAGCGCGCTAGTGCCAAAGCCCGCGAAAAACAGCGCGACTTCGGCGATGTCATCGACCGTGGTGAATTCGCCATCCACCGTCTGCCCCAGCATCACTTTTTTGACCACTTCTTCCTCCGAAATACCCAGTTCGTGGGCTTGTTGGGGGATCTGCTTTTCCACCAATGGCGTGCGCACGAAGCCGGGGCAGATGACATTGGCGCGCACGCCATGCGCCGCGCCTTCCTTGGCGATGACGCGGCACAGGCCGAGCAGGCCGTGCTTGGCGGTGACATAGGCCGATTTCAGCGGCGAAGCTTCCTTGGAATGGACCGAGCCCATCAGGATGATTGTACCGCTACCCTTGGCGTACATGTGCGGCAGGCAGGCCTTGGTGGTCAGGAAGGCCCCATCGAGATGGATCGCCAGCATCTTTTTCCAGTCCGAAAAAGCGTAATTCTCGATCGGATTGACGATCTGGACCCCGGCGTTCGACACCAGCACATCGACCCCGCCCCACGCGGCGACCACTGCGGCGATGCCCGCGTTCACCGCATCCTCAGAGGTGACGTCCATCGCCACGGCCATGGCGCAACCAGGATTTGCGGCGTTGATATCGGCTGCGGTCATTTCCGCTGCCGCCGCGTTCAAATCGGCGATCACCACTTTTGCACCTTCGCTGACATACAGTTTGGCGATGGCCAGGCCGATGCCGCTGGCCGACCCGGTGACGATACAGACCTTATTCTGGAGTTTCATGGGTCGTGCTTTCTGGGCAAGGGAGGAAGGGCATCATAGACAACCGCGCGCGAGATCGAAAGTGACCACGCCGGGACGACGGGCGCGTCCGATCCAGCGCGGGTCGGTCAGCGAGTGTTCGGTGTCGGCCTTGCCCGACCGCCAGTGGCCCAGCATGGTTTCACGCGAAAATTCGTAATCCTTGACAGGGGTTTCATAGCTTTCGGCGCGATTGATCAAGTGCATGATCGCGATCGCGGCGGCGCTTTTCTCCTGCGTCAGCACGCGCATATCGGGGTCGTCACGCCATTCGGGCGGCAGTCTGTCGGTCAGCCGCCGCGCCGCCTCGCGCAGTTCTGCGATCTGGGTCGCGGCATCGGTATTGAGCCGGGTGCGGCTGGAATAGCGGATATCCTTGTCGCGCTGGATGACATCGGCCAGCGTGCGCGGCACCGGGCCCTGGGCGCTGAACAAATCGACCTGATAGACCAGGCAGTCGCCGCCCCGATGCATGTCCAGCACATATTGCAGCGGGGTATTGGATACCAGCCCGCCATCCCAATAGGGTTCGCCGTCGATCATCACCGGCGGCAGGCCGGGCGGCAGCGCGCCGCTGGCCATGATGTGTTCGGGGATGATGCGGCGTTCGTGGTTGTCGAAATAGGCAAAATTGCCGGTGAGCACATTGACCGCGCCGACGCTGAAGCGGGTTGCGCCCGAATTGATCAGGTCGAAATCAACCAGATCGAGCAGGGTCTGGCGCAGCGGCGCGCTGTCATAAACGCTGATCGCCTCGGGCGTACCGGGCAGCGCGAACAACGCCGGGGGCATGCGTGGCGAAAACAGGCCGGGAATACCCAGGATTGCGCCCATCGCCGCGGCGGTATCGTTGAACAGGCTGCGCAGCGGGCCATCGCTGACCAGTGACGGCACGGTCAGGCCCGAGGACACCAGTTCCCAGAATTTGCGCAGATGGGCGACACGCTGGCCGGGCGGATTGCCGGCGATGATCGCGGCATTGACCGCTCCGATCGAAATGCCCGCTACCCAGTCGGGACGGCAGTCGGCCTCTGCCAGCGCCTGGTAAACCCCGGCCTGATACGCACCCAGCGCCCCACCGCCTTGCAGGACCAACGCGGTGCAGTCCTGTTCGGGCGCAGGTGAGTGACGATTCATCGACTGCCCAGCAATTGTGCGGCGTCCTGGGGCGTGTCCACATCGCGGGTGAAATGGTCGTTGGCGGCGTCGAACCAGGCGACATGGTCCGGATGGGAATCGATGAAGGCGCGCGGGATCATCGATCCGGGTTCGCGCAGCCGCCGGGCGATGGCAACCGGAAAGATCACCGGATTACCCCGCTGGCCCGCCCGGCGCGGCACGCAGATGCGAGTGCCGCCGTGGTCTGCGAATGCGGCCGCCAGGGCGCGGATGTCATCGCCGGTCAGCAGCGGCTGGTCCGACAATGCGACCACAACTCCCGCTGCGACCATCGGCGTCGCCACTAATCCGGCGCAAACCGAGCTGTTCTGGCCGCTATCAGGGTCGGGGTTGGCAACCAGCCTGACGGGGAGCCCGGCCAGGGCTTTGGTGATATGGGTATCGTCGGTTCCCGTCACCACGATCACGCTCATGCCGAGGCCGAGATAAAGCTGCGCGCTGCGACGCACCATCGCCACGCCGTCCACCGGAAGCAGCAGCTTGTCCACCCCCGCCATCCGCCGCGAACGCCCGGCGGCGAGCAGGATGACTTCGAATTGGGGGCTGTCGGGGAGAACCATTGCGTGGGTGTCTGCCGGATTTTCCGCAAGTGCGAAAGGGTTTGATTGCGGGCGCGATCGGCATTGGCATGCAAACCGCGCAAGAAAATGGGGCACGCCTTGCGGCGCGCCCCATCGGCTATACACTGGTGTGTTCAGGTCAGAACTTGAACTGACCGAACAGCCCCACTTCATCATAGGTGCCATTGCCGGTGCAGGTGCCCGAAGCCAGCGCAGCGGCATTGCTGAAGCTGTTCGCGGTGGCGCTGGTGCCGCAGCCGATCACGCCATTGGTGGTCGCAATCGCGCCGTTTTTCGCAGTCTCACGCTTGTAGACCAGCGCGATATCGACGACCTTGACCGGTTCCCACTGCAAGCCGACGTTGAAGTAGTGATCGCGCAGCGCGGGGTCCGTCAGACGGTTCGGCTTGGTCCAGTCATAACGGCCGAACACCGTCCATTTCGGGGTGACATTGACATTGCCGAACAGCGAATAACCCTCTGCCGAGTCTTGCGAATAGACGTTCGTGGCCGGGTTCACCGTCACATTGTTCCAGTTCTTGGCGTAGAAATATTCGCCGCCGACGTTGAACAATGCGCTCTTGTAGCCGGCAGCAGCATTCAGGCGCTCGGCAGTGCGGAAGGTAGGCGTCGGGTTAGCCACGGTCGCCTGCACGCCATTGGCGCGCTTGCCGGTGTAGCCGCCGATCGCGGCCCAGAACCCGTCATACTGCGCCGACAGTCGGCCTTCCAGATCGACGTATTTGGTGACCTTGACGTTGCGGTAACCGCCGCCGTCGATCGCCGAAACCTGATAGCTGATCAAGCCATGGGCCAGATCGCCCAGCACATGCACGCCCCAGTCGGCGGTGGTGCCATAGCTCAGCCGGTCGACGGTCGTGTTCTCGATGTGGCGGAGGCCATACTGGCCTTCGACATAGGGCACCCACGGCAGTGCTGCGGAACCGACGCGGATGACCAGCGCCGGGTCAAGCTTGGCCTGGAGGAAGGCTTGCTTGATATAAAAGCCCTTGCCGACGAGCCCGGGCGTGCCGGCGGCATTGAAATTCTGATTGTTGGTCTGACCAACCACGTTGCTGATATCCATCAGCAAGGTGCCAGCGAAAATCGGGCTGAACTGGTGATCGACGCCGAAATACATCCGCTTGATGTTGAAGCCGGTGCCGCTGTTGGCGTTATTGGCGCCCTTGGTCTTCTGGGTGATCGTGCTCTCGTTGAAGAACATGCGGCCGTTGATCTGGGTGTTCGACGCCCAGGCCAAAGCCTTGGGAATCGGCGGATGGGCGGCGGCGGCGGTGGCGGCGTCGGCCTTAACCACGGCCTGGTCAGCCTTGGCCGAAGCTGTGGAGGCAAGCTGGGTCGCTGCCTCGGCCTGGCTCGCGGCCTGGCTGGCGGTGGCCTGCTGGGTGCTGCCCTGCTGGTCGATCTTGGCCTCAAGCGAGGTCAGGCGAGCCTGCAACTGGCCGATTTCCTCTTGCGCTTCATGCAGTTCGGCGGCGGTGGACGGACCGGCATGGGCGGCGTGATGGCGTTTCGCCTTGGCGTCGGCGGTCGCAGGCGCGACAAGTACCGCCGCAACGGCGGACAGCGCGATGGTGTTAAGCAATTTCATGATAACTAAGCTCCCTCATAGCAAATGCCCCTGACCCCCTGGTCAAGGAAAACCCTGTTGTTGCCGGATATGCGTCCCGGCGTGTCGATGTCGGGCGCCAGGCACCCTGTGGACGGCGATGCTTTATCCCATATAACTCAACTAATCTAGTAGAGAATGGATCGATCGAAGCAATTTCGTAGCGAGGCGCCTTCGATGAAATTTTTTTCACCCCAGTTGCGAGACCGCCGCTAGAATCAGAATGTTACAGTTTGAGGTCAGTCCGAAAGAGTCCGCGCGGATCGGAGCGCAGTGATGCAAAACAGCATCGGTCGGCGCAAAGGCGTGGCGCGCGTTGTCTGCTTCTGACCACCGAGGCTGCGATTCGGACGATAATCGCACAAGCCACCGACGAAGTGGCAGGCCAGACAGATTGTCACAAAACCGTAATGCGCGGGGTCTAGCGCCCACGCCAGGCGGGCTGGTCACTTTTTCAGATTGCCGCATGCACCCAATCGGCCATTCGGTCGTTGCACAGGACTGGAGATTCACATGTTTCGCAAAATGACTTTTACGCTCGGCGCGGCTGGCACCTTGGCGGCAGCAGGGCTGCTGGCGGGCGCGGCCCAGGCCGACAATTTCACGGGCGCCGGGGCGACTTTTCCGGCACCGGTCTATACCGCCTGGGCATCGGCTTACAGGACCGCGACGGGCAACGAGCTTAATTACCAGTCGATCGGTTCGGGCGGCGGCATCCGCCAGATCAAGGCAAAAACTGTCGATTTCGGCGCTTCGGACAAGCCGCTGACCGCTGCCGAACTGACTGCTGCCGGGCTGATCCAGTTCCCCACCGTGATCGGCGGCATTGTCCCTATCGTTAACATTCCGGGTGTCACTTCGGGCCGCATGCATTTGTCGGGCGGCGTATTGGGCGCGATTTTCCTAGGTCAGATCAAGCGCTGGGACGATCCGCAGATCGCCCATCTCAACCCCGGCATGAAGCTGCCCGCGCTGCCGATCACGGTGGTGCATCGTTCGGACGGTTCGGGCACCTCGTTCATCTTTACTTCGTATCTGAGCGCGACCAGCCCGGCCTGGAGCAGGAGCGTCGGCGCCAGCGATTCGGTCAACTGGCCCGCAGGCATCGGCGGCAAGGGTAACGACGGCGTTGCCGCCTTCGTGAAGCAGACGATCGGGTCGATCGGCTATGTTGAATATATCTACGCCCGCAAGGATACGGTGGCTTACACGCTGGTCCAGAACAAGGCTGGCCAGTTCCCACAGCCCGACCCGACCGCGTTTGCCGCTGCCGCCGCTGGCGCACCCTGGGGCCGCACGCCGGGCAATTACTTGCTGTTGATCAACCAGCCGGGCGCGAAGTCCTGGCCGATCAGCGGCGCCACCTTCATCCTGATGTACAAGCAGCAGGCTGATGCTGGCAAAGCAGCGTCGGTGCTGAAATTCTTCGACTGGGCGTACAAGACCGGGGATGCTACCGCCAGCAAACTGGACTATGTGCCGTTGCCGCTGTCAGTGAAAAACATGATGCGCAAACAGTGGTTGCAGATCCAGGCTGGCGGCAAGCCGGTGTATGTCAGCAAATAAGGCGACCTGAGCCGAATGGCGACCGAATGGTGGATATGATGCAATCTTCGGTCACCTTGAACGACGCCTCGCGGATCGACGATCCGCGAGGCGAATCAGTTCCGCAAGGCGGCGACAGGATATTCCACGCGCTGTGCTTTTCAGCAGCGATGGTGCTGATGGCGACGCTGGCGGGGCTGCTCATCGCTTTGTTCATCGGCGGCTGGCCAGCGCTGTCGCACTTCGGCCTGGCTTTCTTCACATCGAGCACCTGGGATCCGGTTGCCGACAATTACGGCGCTGCCGGGCCGATCGCGGGTACGCTGATCACCGCCTTTATCGCGATGCTGCTGGCGATGCCGCTGGCGATTGGCGTGGCGGTGTTTCTGGTCGAGTTCTGCCCCAAGAGCCTGGCCTATTACATCGGGCTGGCGGTGGAACTGCTCGCGGGCATCCCGTCGATTGTTTATGGCATGTGGGGGCTGTTCGTGCTGGCGCCGTGGTTTGCGCTGCATGTCCAGATGCCACTGATGCTGGCGGTGACGCCGGGATCGTTGCTGGACCGGATTTTTGCGGGCGTGCCCAATGGCGCCAATATTTTCACCGCATCGCTGATCCTGGCGATCATGGTGCTGCCCTATATCGCCACGGTGTTCCGCGAATTGCTGCTGTCGGTGCCGCCGCATGTCCGCGAGGCGGCCTATGGCATGGGCGCCACCCCGTTCGAAGTGGTGCGCTCGATCATGCTGCCTTATATCCGGCGCAGCGCGATCGGCGCGGTCATGCTGGGTCTGGGCCGGGCGCTGGGCGAAACCATGGCGGTGACCTTCATCATCGGCAACAGCCATGCCTTCCCCAAAAGCCTGTTCGATAGCGGCTCGACCCTGGCCTCGACCATCGCCAATGAATTTACCGAGGCGACTGGCGACATGCATATCTCCGCCCTGATCGCGCTGGGTCTGGTGCTGTTCCTGATCACTTTTGCGGCGCTGGCTGCGGCGCGGATGTTGCTGGGCCGGGGCGAGGTGGTGGCATGAACCGCCATCTGCAACGCAAGCTGCTCAACTTCGTCTTTGTCGCGCTGACCAGCCTGGCCACCGCGATTGCGGTCGGGGCGCTGGTGCTGATCCTGGTCAGCCTGGTGGTCAACGGGTTGGGCGGCTTCGACTGGCATGTCTTTACCATGGACCAGCCGCCACCGGGCGAAGTCGGCGGCTTGCGCAATGCGCTGGTCGGATCGTTGATGCTGTGCGGCGCGGCGATGGTGATCGCGGTCGTGCTCGGTATCCTGGCTGGTACCTGGCTGGCCGAATATGGCGATAACAATCGGCTGGCGGCGACGGTGCGCTTTCTCAACGACGTGCTGCTGTCGGCGCCGTCGATCCTGATCGGGCTGTTCGTCTACGAAATCCTGGTGCGGCCGTTCCATGGCTTTTCGGCGCTGGCCGGTGCCGTGGCTTTGGCGTTCCTGGCCACGCCGGTCGTCACCCGCACCACCGAGGATATCCTGCGGCTGCAAAGCAATGCCTTGCGCGAAGCGGGCATGGCGCTGGGCGCCAATAAAGGACTGGTCATCCGCACAATCATCTGGCGCGCTTCGGCCACCGGGCTGATGACCGGCGGCCTACTCGGCTTTGCCCGGATCAGCGGCGAAACCGCGCCGTTGCTGTTCACTACGCTGGGCAATCCGTTCCTCAGCTTCAATCTCACGCATCCCATGGCGGCGCTGCCGACCACCATCTTTCAATTCGCGCTCAGCGCTTACGATGACTGGCGGCGGCTGGCATGGGTCGGCGCGTTGATCATCGCCATCGCGGTCCTGACCGCCAATATCATCGGCCGCGCGCTGGCGCGGGGGAGCACACCCAAGTGAACTTCGAACTTTCGAAAGAGGAACAGCCGACCGTCATGGTCGCGCCGCCGCCCGAACAGCGGGTCATCGACGTGCGCGGGCTCAATTTCTATTACGGCAAGGCGCAGGCGCTGAAGGATGTCGACCTGCCCGTCGCGCGCCATAAAATTACCGCGCTGATCGGGCCATCGGGCTGCGGCAAATCGACATTGCTGCGCACCATGAACCGCATCTACGATCTTTATCCCGGCCAGCGTGCCCAGGGTGAGATCATTTTCAATGGCGAAAATATCCTCAACCCGCGCGATGCCGTCGATGGTTCCGCTGCGACCAGCGGCAAGCCGCGCGTCGGCGGCGATCTGTCGCGGTTGCGCGCCCGCATAGGCATGGTGTTCCAGCGGCCGACACCGTTCCCGATGTCGATCTACGACAACATCGCCTTTGGCGTCCGCCTGCAACGCAAGATCGGCAAGCCCGAGATGGACGAGATCGTCGAGCGCTCGCTGACCCGCGCCGCGCTGTGGGACGAGGCCAAGGACAAGCTGCACCAGTCTGGCCTGGGCCTGTCGGGCGGGCAGCAGCAGCGGCTGTGCGTCGCGCGCGGTATTGCCGTCGAACCCGAAGTGCTGCTGCTGGACGAGCCCGCCTCCGCGCTCGACCCGCTGTCCACGGCCAAGCTGGAAACCGCGCTGGTGGAACTGAAGGACAGTTTCACCATCGTCATCGTCACGCACAATCTCCAGCAGGCCGCGCGCATTTCCGACAACACCGGCTTCATGCTGATGGGCCGCCTGATCGAATTCCGCCCGTCGTCGGAGGCTTTCGTGAAGCCCGAAACCGAGGCCATGCGCAATTACGTAACCGGGCGGTATGGTTAAGAGTCGCGATTCAGTACGGCGTCTGTTCTCTTTCCGTCTACCCTGAGCTTGTCGAAGGGCTGCATTTCTTCTTGAGGCCGTGCGAGGCGCAAGAAGAAAAAGGACAATGCTTCGACAAGCTCAGCACGGACGGGATTTTGCTGGTGGTCAGCCTGGGCCTCAATCGCAGAACCGCACGGCAATCCCGGCCTCGTCGCGATGGATGCGGACGGGCAGGTCGTAAAGCTGGCTGAGCGCATCCGCGCTGACCACGGCGTCTACTGGCCCGGACCATAGCACCCGGCCATCCTTCATGGCGATGACATCCTCGGCAAAGCGCAAGGCGAGGTCGATCTCGTGCATCGCCATGATGACGGTGCGCCCGGCGTCGGCGCGGGCGCGCAGGCGGCGCACGGCGGCAAGGGCGTGGCGTGGATCGAGGCCGGCAGTGGGTTCATCGACGATCAGCAGTTCGGGATCGCCGACGATGGCGCGGGCCAGCATGACGCGGGCCAGTTCGCCGCCGGACAGGCTGGTGGCGGGGCGGTCGCGCAAATGGCTGAGGTCGCAATCGGCCAGCGCCTGATCTATCTGGGGACCGAAACGCGCGGGCATGCCGCCAAATGCTGGCAGAGACGGGGTGAGCCCCAGCGCCACCACCCGCTCGACCGTGATCGGCCAGTCGACGCCTGCGCGTTGCGGCAGATAGGCACGGCGTTGCGCCAGTTGCCTGCGGCTGAGCGCGGCCAGCGCGGTATCGCCGAGCCGCACCGTTCCTGCGGCTGGCACCAGCAAGCCTGCCGCCGTTTCCAGCAGCGTGCTCTTGCCCGCGCCATTGGGGCCGATCACGACGGTCAACCGCGCGGCTGCAAAAACGATGTCTATATCGCCCAAAATGGTGCGTTCGCCGCGCGTGACGGTGACGCCGCCAAAGCTGAGCGCACTCATACCGCGCGCGTCCTGATCCGCAGCACCAGCCACAGGAAAAACGGTGCGCCGACCAGGCTGATGAACACACCCAGCCCGATCGGCTGGCCGCCTGCGGGGATGATGCGCGTCGCGGTGTCGGCGACCACCACCAGAATGGCGCCCGCCAGCGCGGCGGGGACCAGCACCTTGGCCGGGCGATGGCCGACCAGCGGACGGACCAGATGCGGCGCGACCAGTCCGACAAAACCGATCGATCCCGCCACCGCCGTTGCCGCCCCGACCCCCAACGCGGTGCCGAACAGCGCCAGCGCGCGGACCCGGCCAACATGGATGCCCAGGCTTTCCGCTTGCTGCTCGCCCAAAGCCAGCGCTTCGAGCGCGGGGGCGGTCAACAGCAGCAGCGCCGCCCCCATGACGATGAATGGCCCCGCCAGCCGGACGTGATCCCAGCTTCGTTCAGCCAGCGATCCCATCAACCAGGTCAGGATTTCGAACGAGGCATAGGGGTTTGCGGCGAGGTTCAGCGCGAGATAAACCCCGGCAAAAGCGACGCTGGAGATCGCCGAGCCCGCCAGAATAAGCGCCAGCGTGCCGCCGCCGCGCGCCAGCAACAAGGCTGCGCCCGCCGTAATGCCGCCCCCGATCAGCGCGAACAGCGGCGAGGCGAGCACGAAGCTGGCTGAAAAACCATAATAGATCGCGACCACTGCGCCCAGCGAAGCCCCGGCGGAAACCCCCAGCAGGCCGGGTTCGGCCAGCGGATTGCGCAGCAACCCCTGCAGTACCGCGCCAGACAGGCCGAGAATGCCGCCGACCAGAATCG
The DNA here is from genome assembly GCA_030776465.1 of Pseudomonadota bacterium. Taxonomy (GTDB): domain Bacteria; phylum Pseudomonadota; class Alphaproteobacteria; order Sphingomonadales; family Sphingomonadaceae; genus Novosphingobium. The sequence goes on along the minus strand of JALYHR010000152.1, from coordinate 7,454 downwards.
CCAGCACCACGCGCGGCAGGCGGATCTCGGTGACGATCAGCCCGGCCAGGCTGGGGCGCGGATCGGCCAGCGCGGACAGCACTTCGCCGGGGCGCAGCCAGACGGTGCCGGCCAGCAAGGATGTCGCCGCAACGATCAGCAGCGCGGCCAGCAGCAGCGGGATCAGCCAGCGGTTCATGGACGTGCAAACGGCAGAGGCGTGGGCGCGGCTGCGGCGGCGGCTTGCAACCGCGTGCGCAGGCGCAGCGCCTCGTCGGCGATGAACGGCGTGCCGCAAATGTAATAGGCCTGGTCGATCACCACGGTCCGGTCCTGACCCCAGAACCGACGTACCAGCGGATGGAGCGCGGTATCGGTGCGCAAGCCATTGCGGTCATCTTTCCCGCCGCGCACCAGCAGCGCAGGAGCTTCGGCCAGCAACAATTCGGTATCAGGCGCGCCCGGTCCCAAAAAATTCGCACGCAGCACTGGATCGGAAGCGACGTTCAACGCCCCGGCGAGTTTCAATACGGTGTCGTACAGGGAACCCGGCCCAGCGGCAAAACCGCCGCCATCCCACGCCGCGATGCGCAGCTTCGGGCCGGGATTCCGCGCCAGATCGGCCAGCCTTGAGTCCATCCGTGCCAGCAATTGCTCACCCCGCGCGCTTTGCCCCACCGCTCGCGCAACCTGGCGAGTGGTCGCGCGGATTTGCGCGATAGAGTCCGCCGGACCAACCTCCATCATCGGCCAGCCCAACCGTTTGAGCAGCGCCCGCGTCGCCGGGGTGGTATAGCTGCCGGCGATCACCAGTTCCGGCCGTTGCCGCAGCACCTCCTCGGCCAAGCCGTGATTGATCGCCACCCGCTGGGCCACTGCCGCCATCAGTGAGCTGCCCCGGTCACGCGCACGCTCATTGACCGAGGTAATGCGCTGCGACGGCAACAGGGCCAGCACCAGTTGATCGGTGCACAGGTTCAGCGACATCACCCGCGCCGGGCTCGCCGATGGCCGGGGCACCGCCTGGGCCAGAGCCGCACCACCACAGAGCGACAAGGCGGTCAGCAGCAAGGCGGGCACCATCTTCACAGCTTCAGGCGCACCCCGCCATAGGTGGCGCGACCGGCTGCCTGATAGGTAAACACCTCCTGGTAATGCTGGTTCAGCAGGTTTTCGACCCGTCCGAACACCTGGACATGACGATTGATGTCATAAGTCGTACCCAGATTGACCAGAGTATAGGCCTTCAGATCGACGATCAGCCGGTTGAAATCGGAATTGAAGGCATAATCGGTCTGGCGGCCATTGTAACGCACGGTCAATGTGGCGGTCACCGGCAGCGCGGACGGCGCCCAGGTCGCATTGAGGCTGGCGATGTCCTTTGGCCGCCGCGCCGCCTGGATCGTTACCGGCACGGGAGCCTGATAGCCACCGTCAGCGGGCGCAGCGCTGGCAATGGCCGAAATGGTCTGCGGCGCATGCAGCCAGGTATAGGCCAGGTCGAACCGCCAATCGGCGACGTGCGCCGAGGCGTATGTCTCGACCCCGCGCTGCCGGAATGAGACCGGATTATTGTAAGGTGTCTGGACGTAATTATCGCCGACCAGCGTGTAGACGGTGTCGATCGCGTTGCTGTAGCGATTGTCGAAGTATGTCGCGCCGAACTTCACGCGATTGCCGACCAGACTTTGTTCGACCCCCACTTCCCAGCCTTGCGACTGTTCGGGCTTGAGGTGCGGGTTGCCGACGAATTGCCCGGTGACATAGTCGAACAAATCGGTCGCCGACGGGTCCTTGACCCCGGTGCCATAGGCGGCGTGGATGCGGGTTCCGGCCCCGAACAGATAACTCGCCGTGGCGCGATAGGTGGCGTCGTCGGCGAACTGCGAATTGGCGTCGATCCGCGCCGAGCCGCTGATCGCCAGCCGCTCATCCACGGTCAGATCATATTGCGTGACAACGCCCAGCGTGTCGATGCGGTGCAGGCTGTTGTCCGAAAAACCCCCCGGTGAGGTGTTCTGAAAATCCTGCCGCTCGGCATCGATGGCCACGGTGAAGCGGTTCTTGAGGTGTTCATTGCCGAAGCGGACGGTGCTGGTGAACGATCCGCGATAGCGCCGGCCATGGTCGCCATAGCTGAGGCTGCTGTAGTCATAGCCATTGCGGGTGGTGTCGGCGATGGTCGCGTTCAGCGCATTGGTCATGACATCGCCGAACAGGTTCCATGTCGCACCCAGCAGCCCGTACCAGCCCCGGTTGGTGCCGTAATTGCCCGGCGTATCGACCGTGGTGATCACCGGATAACCCATCACCACCGGCGAATTTTCGGCGATATTCTGGTCGTCGCTATCGGCTTTGGTATAGCTGTAACGGCCCACGGCAGTGATTTTGAGGTTGGATGCTGGCGCCCAATTGACTTTGCCCGATACCCCCAGGCTGTTCGAGCCGGTATTGACCGTCCCGCCCGGCGCGATCGGATAGCCGTCGGTATGGTAATAGCTGGCGGACAGCGCCCCATCGACATCGCCTTTTACACCGGCGACACGCGCGCCGCCATCATAGGTGCCCATCGATCCGCCCTCGGCGCGCAGCGACACGCCGGGCAATTCACGGCCTGACAGCGTGGTGTAGCTGATCACCCCGCCGATCGCATCCGAGCCATAGAGCGAACTTTGCTGGCCGCGCAGCACTTCGATCCGCGATGCTTCGTCGTTGATCAGCGTGCCGAAGTCAAACCGCGCGAAATAAGGATCGTCGGCCTTGATCCCGTCGACGAACACCAGCACCTGGTTGGCCTCGCTGCCGCGAATGCGCACGTCGGTGAGATCGCCGACCGCGCCGCTGCGATTGACCGCGACCCCCGGCACATCGCGCAGCACGTCGGATATGGCGCGGGTCTGGCGGTCGGCCAAGTCCTGGTTCGAAATGACCGTAACCGACGATCCGATCAGTTCGGCCGGGACGGGATCGCCCGAGCGGGTGGCGGTGACGACGATATCGTCGGGATTGGTGGCGGCATTTTGCGCGCACGCAGGCATGGCTGTGCCAGCCAGGATGAGCGCGGTTACACTGAATTTAATCACGATAGTTCCCCTGCGGCGTCAGCAACGACGGGCCGGGGACTCCGCAGCAACGGTCGGCGCAGATGCCGGACGGACACCATTCAGCGCCCGGCCCCTGTGCCGATGCGGCCCCAGCCGCTTTTGCGTCGCTCAGACGGAGGAACCGTGCCTTGGCCATTCCCTGGACCACGGCAAGAGCGACCGAGCGCCGGCAGGTCTCCTGGCTCGCGGGTCACAGCTTGATGCACGCCTTCCCAGGGCTTGCCGGATCGGCAAGATTCCCAGTGGCTGCCCGTTTGACTGGGCAGTGCATCGCGCTCGCCGCTTACAGTTGCAGGGACAGCCGCGGATCGGGAAAGTGAACCTTCCTTACCGCATTCCCATTGAAGCCCTTTCGGGCACCGGCGCGATCGAGGCCCCGGTTTCCCGAAGCCCACCGCGCCCATAGGTCAGCCGCGCCGCGCCGCCAAGCCCAAAACGCTAGTTTGTGCGCGCGTTCCGGGCTTTCAGGTAGACAGCGGGATTGCCCGAATAGACGCCATCGGCCTGGGCATCGCCGAACAACACGCCGCGCGCCGCCAGCACGGCGCGGTCGCCCATGGTCACGCCCGGCCCGACAAAGGCCTCGGCGGCGATCCAGCAGCCTTGGCCAATGACGATCGGGCGCAGCACCAATTGAAAATGCGGATCGCGCATGTCGTGGCTGCTGGCGCAGAGATGCGCGCGTTGCGACACCACCGTGCCCGCGCCGATGGCAATGCGCCCCTGATTGTAAAGCCGCGCGCCGGGTCCGATCAGTACCTGGTCGCCGAGGTCGAGATTGGCTGGCAGCCAGATCCTGACGCTGGCATGGACGCGGGCCCCCTGGCCGATGCGGGCGCCAAAGCAGCGCAGGACAAAGGCCCGCCAGCGATGCAGCGGCGGCGGTGTAAAGCGGCACAGCACCAGCCAGCTTGCCTGCCAGATGACACGCCACACCCGGTTCCCCAGCGAAAAGCTCGGCCCGCCCGCCAGCGGTTTTGCGGTGCGCGCGTCAAGCAGGCTCATGCGTTCGCTCGTGCAGTGCTGCCGGTGCCATCAAGCTGCTATAAGCCTCAACCCAGCGCGCGGCCACCGTTTCCGCCGCGAACGGCCCCGCCGCCAGCGTCCGCGCCGCGCTGGCCATGGCCTGCCAACGCGGTTCATCCAGCCGCAGCGCCGCTGTCAACGCCTCGGCAATCGACCCGGCATCGGTCCCACAAGCCAGCGCCGCGCCTGCCGCGAACCCTTCGGGCAAATTGCAGGCCGTGGTCATGATCGCGGGCGCACCCGCAGCCCAGCCTTCGAGAATGGCCATCGGCAGCCCCTCGCTCAGCGAAGGCAGGATGACGAAGCGTGCGCTGGCCAGCAGCGCCTGTTTGGCGGCGCCGAATATCGGCCCGGCGAAATGGATGCCGCTGGACAACTCGTTGCCGATAGCAGCGCGCAAGGCGGCGATGTCATCCGCTTCGCCCCAACCGGCAATGGTCAGGGTGCACCCATCAGGCTTTGCCGCCAGCCGCCAAGCCGCCACCAGCGCCAGCAGGTTCTTTTTCGGATGAATTCGGCCGATATAGACGATTTGCGCCGCGCGCATGGCCGGATCGGGCGGCGCCACGGCTGGTCCGGCATTGGCGATGACGATGGTGTCACCGCGTCCGGCTTCGCGCCGGATATCCTCGGCCTCGCCCGCAGTCAGGCCATGGAACGCGCTGGCGGCGCGCCAACTGGCGCGTTCATAACCGGCGCGGGCCAGCGCCTTTTTCCAGCGCCCGCGCGCGGTGATCCACGGGTCGAGCATGCCATGCGGAGAGATCAGGTAAGGCCGCGAGGTTTGCTGAGCCCAGCGCGCGCCTGCATGCGACGGGTACATCCAGATGCCATGCAGGTGCAGGCAATCGAGATCGGCGGCCAGCAGGCTGGCGATCAGCCCCGGCGCATAGCCGACCTGCGCCGGGCCACTGACCGCGCTCAGATGCACGATGCTGGGCGCGAAACGCGCGCGGTCCGCTTCGCTATATTCGTCGGCAAGCGCAAATATGATGGCCTCGCCGCCGCCCGCACGGATCATCGCCGCCTGCGCCACCACCGCCTCGAACACGCCGCCCCCCGCGCGCGAAGCCGATGCCGTCAGCAAGCCGATGCGCCGACCGTGGAGCGCCACTTAGCCCCTGTCCTCAAGCGGAGGGGCTGGGGCGGGGTCACTCCGCCAGCGCGGCGTCATGAGGCGAAGCCCCACCCCCGGCCCCTCCCCTGAAGGGGAGGGGGGAAGATAGACCGCCATCCTTACCGCGATTCGCATGGGCGTCATGCGTAGTGACATACCGCAAAAACCAAAGTGACCAATGGCTTTTGCGCGCCGATGATGCCATGGCGGACGGCATGGAAACGGTAAAGGATACAGGGCGCAAGGCCGTCGTGCTGCTGTCGGGCGGGCTGGACTCGATGGTGGCCGCTGGCCTTGCGCTCGAAGCCGGGTATAGCGTCCACGCGCTGACCGTCGATTATAACCAGCGCCACCGCCGCGAATTGGACAGCGCCCGCCAGATCGCCGCGCATCTCGGCGCGATACGCCACGTCATCCTGCCGCTCGACCTGCGCCAGTTCGGCGGCTCGGCACTGACGGACGACATCGCCGTGCCCAAAAGCGGCGTCGGCGATGACATCCCGGTCACTTATGTGCCGGCGCGCAACCTGGTATTCCTGTCGCTTACCCTGGCCTGGGCCGAGGCGCTGGGCGCGCTCGACATTGTCATCGGCGTGAACGCGCTGGACTATTCAGGATATCCCGACTGCCGCCCCGAATTCATCGCCGGCTTCGCGGATCTGGCCAATCTTGCCACCAAAACCGGTGATGGCGGCGCGCGCTTCGCCATCCACGCGCCCCTTCAATTCTTGGGCAAAGCCGACATCGTCCGCGAAGCCGCGCGGCTGGGACTGGACCCCGGCATGAGCTGGTCCTGCTACGACCCCCAGCCCGATGGCAGCGCCTGCGGCTTGTGCGATTCCTGCCGTTTGCGGCAAGCGGGCTTCGCCGAGGCGGGGTTGATCGATCCAACGGTTTACCGGTTGATTGATCGGGATTAGCAAGCTTCATGACCAAGGATGAAATACGCTACGTCAGTCTCGATGGAATGAGAGGGCTGGCGGCGATCATTGTCGCGCTGTTCCATTACAATCCCACGCTTGCCCCAGGTGGCTACCTTGCCGTAGATTTCTTCTTCGTGTTGTCGGGCTTCGTGCTGGCGCGAAATTATTCCGGGCAATTCGCCGCAGGCCTGACCAGCCGTGACTTCATGATCACGCGATTGATACGGCTATATCCGCTGTTCGCATGCGGCGTTGTCATCGGCACCGCCTTTGCCGTGCAAGGCGAACTGCGCCATTCCGATGATCATCTGCCCATCGGTCAGTTGTTGATCGCGCTCCCGTTGAATCTGATCATGCTACCTTCGCCGACGGACTCTACACTGTTTCCGGTAAACGCCCCGGCCTGGTCGCTGTTTTGCGAAGTTCTGGCTAATCTGGCGATGGCTTTGGTGCTGGTCCGCCTCACGCCGCGCACGTTGGCGCTGGTCGCGCTTGGCTCATTGATCGCACTTCTCGTGGCCGAATGCGTGGTCCAGGTCAGTCCGGCCCACCTCGCCGCAGGGGTCAGCGTCGCATCCGAAGGTGACACCTGGAACGGCTTTGCCATAGCTATCTTGCGGACGGCGTTTTCGTTCACCATCGGAATGCTGATCGCCCAGCAAAAGCGAATGCCCGAACTGCCGACTTCGGCTTGGATCATCGGCTGCTTTCTGTTGCTGCCCGTTCTGCTCGCCCTGCCGGTTCCGATGCGCGCACGGTTCCCATTCGACCTTTTGGTCGTCGCGCTGTTGTCGCCGTTGCTGGTCGTGATGGGCAGCAGATTTCAGCCGAGTGCATTCCTGGCGCCGGCTGCGACTCTGACGGGCGAAATTTCTTACGCCCTCTATGCCGTTCACCTGCCGGTAGCCCATACCTTCCAGTTTTTGGGCAAGAAAACCGGGCTGGCGCCAGCCACGCTGGCATTGCCTTATTTGTTGGCGGCGTTGTCGCTGGCATGGCTGTCGGTGAAATTCATCGACAAGCCTATGCGGTCGGCGTTGACGCGCTTTACCCGATCAAGCCAAACCGCGAGGCACAGCGCGAACTAGCGTTTCGGCGGAGCGCTTGCCTAGCCCACGAAAATTCGCGATGGAGGCGGCATGAGCTGGCTGACCCACGTCCGTAATTCGCTATCCCGTTTTGGCAAGCGCGATACGCCTGACAATTTGTGGATGAAATGCCCGTCGTGCAGCGAGATGCTGTTCGTGGCGGACTATGAGCAGAACCTGTGGGTCTGCCCACGCTGCGACCATCATGGCAGGATTG
>JALYHR010000151.1 GCA_030776465.1 Pseudomonadota bacterium | reverse complement strand
CGTCCCCCGCGCCGCAGTCAGGCAACCGGCCACGATCAGCACCCCACCCAGCAAGGTGGCCGCGTCCAGCCTTTCGCCGAACCATAGCCAGCCCATCAGCGCCGCCCAGATAAAAGCCGAATATTCGGTGGGCAGCAGCCATTGTGCCTCGGTGCGGGCATAGGCCCAGCTTAACAGCATCAGTGAAGTCGCCCCCAGCACGGCGGATGCGGCGATCAGGCCCAATGCGGCGGGCGACGGCCGATGCGCCAGCCACGGCGCCGCCAGCAGCAGGATCAGCCCGACCAGCAGGTTCTGGAATAGGGCCACTTCGCGCGGGCCAGCCAACTGCGCCTGCTGCCGCTGGATAATCAGGTTCCAGCCATAGAGCACCGCCGACATCAGGATGGCAGCGATACCGGCACCTTGTGCGGCATCGCTGGCGGTGCGACCAGCCAGATGTCCGGCAGAGATCACGACGACGCCCGCAAAGCCCAGCACCGAACCGGTGATCGCCCACCGCCCGATCTGCTCGCGCAGGATCGCCGCCGCCAGGTACAGCGCGATCAGCGGCGCGATAAAGGACATCGCGATGGCTTGCGCCAGCGGCAAGCGCACCAGCCCCCAGAACCACAACAAGGCCATGGCCGCCACCACCGCCGAACGCTTGGCGTGGACCCGCAAGACCTGGCGCATCGGCCAGCGCCCACCACCGATCCGCCACAAGGGTAACAGCAGCGTGGTGCCGATCAGGCTGCGGAACAGCATGGCATCATAGACGTCGCTGGCCAGAGAGGCCCGTTTCATGGTCGCATCCATCACCGCAAACAGCGCGATTCCGATCAGCGCGGCAGCCAGGGGCAAAAACAGATGCGGGCGGGACATGCGGCCCGCATAGAGGGTGATGGCAAAAAGTGGGAACCGATTTTTGTTCTTAAATCACGCGGAAACAAGGAATCTGGAGGATAATGCGATCCTTTCTTATCGCATCATCCTCATGGGGTGACGGCGGCTTGTCATGCAGACGCTTAAGCGCAAAATTCATCGCCGGGTCAGGTGCGATGCTTGATGGCGGCGATCGAATGGCGCATGGGCTGTCATGGACTAAGGGCTCGGCCAGGCGCTGACGAACTGGCTGGCCCGACAGGATTGGATCGACAAGATGGCGGGACACTACGGGTTGCGGATGGGAGTGGCGGCTTTGGCTTTGGCGAATGCCGCATTGGCCCCATGGAGCGCTGCCGCGCTGGCGTCCCCGGCACCCCCGCCCCCGGCCAGCCTGCTGCCACCAGCGGCCGGGTTGCCCGCACCGACCCCCAGCCCCGATGGGACGCTAAATCCGGATGGATCGCAGACCTCGGTGGTCCAACCTGTCCCCGGCGAGACTGTGCCCAACCAGACTGGGGGCACGCCGACCGCGGCTGCGATCCCGCTGCCCGAGCCGGTCATGACCTGGACCGCCGATGATGCCGCCGCGCTGTTGCAATATATTGGCACTGTCGCCAGCGAAGGCCTGATCCCCGCCGATTACCAGCCCGATCAACTGCGCGCCGCGATAGACGCGGTTAAAGCGGGCGGTCCGGGCAGCGACCTCGATGCGCAGGCCAGCCGTTCATTCGACTGGCTGGTTGAAGATCTGCGCGACGGACGCACGCCGATGGCCGCGCGTCAGGAATGGTTTGCGGTCGATCCCGATGCCGATCTCATGCCCACCGCCACGGTATTGGCAAAGGCGCTGGCGACCCATGACATCGCTGGCACGCTGACCGCACTGGACCCGGTCAATGGCGAATTTGCCGCGCTGAAGGATGCGCTGGCGACAACCCCGGTCGACGCCCAGGAACAACGCGACCTGATCCGCGTCAACATGGATCGTTGGCGCTGGCTGCCGCGCGAACTGGGGATGATCTATCTGATCGTCAACGTGCCCGAGTTCCAGGTGCGGCTGGTCGCCAACCACCAGGTGATCCGCACCTATCGCACGATCGTCGGCAGGCCTGGGCGTACAGCTACGCCGCAACTGGCCGAAACCGTCAAGGCGGTGGTCTTCAACCCGACCTGGACCGTGCCGCAATCGATCATCCAGCACGAACCGCATTTCGCCGCCCTGGCCGCCAATCCGGCCATGGCGCGGCGCGAAGGCTATGTCGTCACCACCAGCGACAGCGGTGCGGTTACGCTGGTCCAGCAACCCGGCCCCAAGAATTCGCTGGGACTGATGAAGATCGACATGCCCAACCCGCACGCGATCTATCTGCACGACACCCCGTCGCGCAGCCTGTTCGACCGGCCCGTCCGCGCCTTCAGTCATGGCTGCATCCGCACCGAAAAGGCGGTCGAACTGGGCATGACCATGGCCATGCTCGGCGCCAACATGACGCCTGCCGAAGCGATCGAAAAAACCAACTCGCATAAATACGCCCGCGTGGCGATGAGCAGGACCTTTCCTGTCTATATCAATTACAGCACCTATGGCCGCGATCCCCAGGGGCAACTGACGCGGTTCAACGATCTCTATGGCCGCGACGCCCCGGTGCTGGCCAGCCTGGCCGCGCCGCGCCAGATGCACACCACCCAGCGGGTGAGCAGCGAGCCGATCATCAAGGCGGAAGACCCGTTGTAAGGGAATTATATTATTGATTCTCGAATATTTTTTATAAGTTCACGAACTTCGCGCGCCGTCTCTGCCAATGATTTTCCAGTATTGATCACATAATCGGCGCGGGCGCGTTTTTCTGCGTCGGGGGTTTGCAACCGCAGGATCGATGCGAACTTCTCTGCGGTCATTCCTGGCCGGGCCATCACCCGCTCGCGCTGGGCGGTGGCGGGGGCCGACACGACGGCCACGGCGTCCACTTGCTGCTGGCCGCCTTTTTCGAACAGCAGCGGGATATCGAAAACCACCAGCGGTGCATCTGGATGATTTTGCAGAAATTCGGCGCGGGCCTTGGCGACGGCGGGATGGACGATGGCTTCGAGACGGGCGAGGGCGGTAGGATTGCCGAACACTGCGGCGCCCAGTTTGACGCGATCGACACCGGCGGGGCTGGTGGTGCCAGGGAAGGCGGCTTCGATGGCGGGCAGCAGTTCGCCGTCCGGGCCCTCAAGGCGGTGGACTTCGGCATCGGCGTCGAACACCGGCACGTTTTGCCCCTTGAACATGGCTGCAACCGCTGACTTGCCCATGCCGATGGAGCCAGTGAGACCGAGAATGAACGGGCGGATCATGCCGTCAACAGCGCACGGAGCTGCGCATCGTCGTTCTCGCGCGGTGGATCGACACCGAAAAACCCGCGAAACGCCAGTGCTGCCTGCCCGATCAGCATAGTCAGTCCATCGATGGTCCGCAGGCCCAACCTGCGCGCTTGCCCCAGCAGGGGCGTTTCGAGCGGCGAATAGACCATGTCGAACACGATCGTATCCGGGTAAAACCGCGTGAGATCGATGGGCACCGGCGGATTGTCGAGCATTCCCATGCTCGAAGCGTTTATAAGTATATGGCTGTATCGCTGGTCTTGGGCCCCGTCGTTCGCATTGCGGATCGGGGTGAGATGCTCGAGCGGATGCGCTTCGCCCAAAGCAGTGCCAGCCATGACAGCGAGAGGATGAGCCTTTTCAACGGTGCGATTGAAAATATCGATAGCGAATGGACCGGCTTGCTGCACGCCCACGATGGCGGCGCGCGCCGCACCGCCCGCACCAATGATATCCGCATACGTCGCGATGTGGTTTGGATAGCCGCCGATGGGCATGGCCCGCAGCGGCTCGGCAACGCCAGCGACATCGGTATTGCACCCCGTGAGGCTGTTGTCCGATCTGCGCAGGCCCGATCTTCGCAATATCGTGTTCACAGCACCCACGCGCTCAGCTAATGGATCAAGTTCATCGAGAAGCGGTATGACCGTTTGCTTGTGCGGCATTGTGACGTTGCAGCCCAGCCAGAGTGCATCGGCACGGCGGGCCGCAAGGTAGCCAGGAAGGTCATCGGCGCTCACCAGACAGGCGCGGTAATCGGCATCGATTCCGAGTTTTTCAAGCCAGAAACGATGAATCATGGGTGATTTGGACTGCGCTATCGGATCGCCAATGACCTCGGCGTAGGGCTGCTTCATGTCGCCAACAAGCCCAGGTCGCGCAACGCCGCCAGCACCGGCAGCAGCGGCATGCCCAGCACGGTGAAGTGGCTGCCGCTGATGTGTTCGAACAATTGCACCCCCATCGCCTCGATCCGGAAAACCCCGACGCAGCCTGCGACCGCTGGCCATTCGGCGTCCAGATAGCCCGCAATGAAGGCTGGCGATAGCGGGCGCACCCGCAGGACGGCGCGATCGGCGGTTTGCCATAATGGCTCGCCATCGCGCACCAGCGCAGCGGCGCTGTGCAGTTCCATGTCGCGGCCCGAGAACCAGCGCAAATGGTCCGCAGCTTCTTCGCGCGAGGTGGGTTTGGCAAACCGGCGACCCGCGACCTCCACCAGCGAATCGCTGCCCAGCACGATCCGGTCGGGCCATGACCGCGCGACGGCTGCGGCCTTCGCCCGCGCCAGCGTCAGGGCGACTTCGTCCGGGGGCAGGCCATTCAAGCCCGCCTCGATCGCGCGCTCGTCAATGTCGGCAGGGCAAGCGTCGTGCGCCACGCCTGCTGCATCCAGCATGGCGCGGCGCGAGGCACTCGCCGATGCAAGCACAAGTCTGGCTGATGCCAGGACAAGTCTGGGGACAATTCCGGGCATAAGGCTCAAATCGGCTTGGTTCCGGGCAGGCCATCGCCGATGGCGGGCCGGCGTTCTGTCAGCAGGTTGATGATCGCGGCGGCGATTTCCTCGATCGAGCGGCGCGTGACATCGATCACTGGCCAGCCATTGTCGGCAAACATCCGCCGGGCATATTGCACTTCGCTGGTGACGTGCGCGACATCGACATAAGCGGTATCCGGTGCCTGGTTCAGCGTCAGCAGCCGGTTGCGCCGCACCTGGACCAGCCGTTCCGGCGCGGTCGTCAGCCCGACAACCAGCGGCGAGCGCAAGCCATAGAGCGCATTGGGCGGTGGGCTTTCGACCACGATCGGGATATTGGCGACCCTGAATCCGCGATTGGCCAGGTAAATGCTGGTGGGCGTCTTGGAACTGCGCGAAACCCCGGCCAGGACGATGTCCGCCTCTTCCCAGTCTTCCCAGCCGACGCCATCATCGTGAGCGATGGTGAACTGGATCGCTTCGACCCGGGCGAAATAGGCAGCATCCAGCACATGCTGTCGCCCCGGCCGCGCCTTGGCCTGCTGGCCCAGCATATCTTCCAGCGCGCCCAGCACCGCGTCGAGCGCGGGCACCGCCGGCAAACCCATCGCGCGACAACGATCTTCCAATAGCCCGCGGATTTCGTGGCTGACCATGGTAAACAGCACCAGCCCCGGATTGGCGGCGATTTCGGCGAGAATCCGGTCGAGATGCTGTTGCGACCGTACCATTGGCCAGAAATGGCGGATCACCGCGGCATCATCGAATTGCGACAGCGCCGCCTTGGCGATCATCTCCAGCGTTTCGCCGGTCGAATCCGAAAGCAGGTGAAGATGCAGGCGGGACATGTGGGTATGCAGATGCTTTCGGAATGGCTTCGCTTGGGCTGTCGACAAGTGCTGCATAAACCACGGGAGAGCGACGGTGACAACTTTATCGCTGCGATCGCTCCCCACTGCCGGGCATTCGATCCGCTGGTTCTGGACAAGTGGACAAGCCGGTCCACAGGCCGCGCATAGCGGGGATAAGCACAAGTTGACGCGCAAACATCACGATTCGAGGGTGGTGTTTGGTCTGTTCAGCCCGGTACAAATCGGGCAAGGCGCCGCAACCCGCGCTATCCACACGCCTACTACCATCAACATCCTTTTAAGAATCTATTATTTTGTTTTGAATTGGATCACTTCGATGCCTGGCCTTCTGCTCGACACCCTGCGCGGTCTCAATGGTACCCGGAGGCCGATCTGGCTGATGCGCCAGGCGGGCCGCTATCTTTCCGAATATCGCGCACTGCGGGCGGAAAAGGGCGGATTTCTGGCGCTGGTCTACGACGAAGTCGCAGCGGCAGAGATCACCTTGCAACCAATCCGGCGGTTCGGTTTCGATGGGGCGATCCTGTTTTCGGACATCCTGATCGTGCCTTACGCAATGGGTCAAGATCTGCGGTTCCTGGCTGGCGAAGGTCCGCAGCTTTTGCCCCGGCTGGTGGATGCCGCGCTGGAGAGCCTGGAGGCGGTGCCAGAGCGCCTGACGCCGATTTACGCTACGGTCCATAGGGTAAGGGCGGGATTGGACCCCCAGTGCACGCTGCTGGGCTTTGCCGGAAGCCCGTGGACGATTGCCACCTATATGGTCGCGGGCGAAGGCAGCCGCGACCATCATCAAGCCCGGGCACTGGCCTATCGCGACCGTCAAGGTTTTCAGGCGATTATCGATGCGATCACGGCGGTCACGGTGGAATACCTCGCAGGCCAGATTTCCGCCGGTGCCGAGGCCGTGCAATTGTTCGATAGCTGGGCCGGGACATTGGCGCCCGCAGAATTCGCCCGCTGGGTGATCGCGCCCAATGCCGCCATCGTCGCCGCGCTGAAGGCCAGGTTTCCCGACGTTCCGGTGATCGGCTTCGCCAAGGGTGCCGGCGAAAAACTGCCCGCCTATGCCCGCGAGACCGGGGTCGACGCCATTGCGCTGGATGAAACGGTCGACCCGCTGTGGGCCGCCAGGGTGCTGCCAGCGGGATTGCCGGTGCAAGGCAATCTCGACCCGCTGTTGTTGCTGGCAGGCGGCGGCGACCTTTTGCGGCAGGCGCATGCCATCCTCGACGCATTTGCGAACCGTCCGCATATTTTCAACCTGGGCCATGGTATCGGCCAGTTCACCCCCGTCGAACATGTCCAGCAATTGCTGGATATAGTGCGCAACTGGCGAAACTAGGCTATCCTTGTGGCATGTTATGGGTGCTCACGATGACGTATCTGTGGCTTAAAGCCGGTCATATCATTTTCGTGATCTTCTGGATGGCCGGGCTGTTCATGCTGCCGCGCTTTTTCGTTTATCATCAGGAATGCGCGCCGAACTCGCCCGAGAACGCGCTTTGGGTCGATCGCGAGCGCAAGCTGCTCAAGATCATCCTGTGGCCGGCGATGGTGCTGGTATGGCTATTCGGCCTGGCGCTGGCCGTAACCATCAACGCTTTTGCGCAGCCGTGGTTTCATCTCAAACTGACAGCAGTGCTGGGGCTGACGTTTTACCAGCTATGGCTTGCACATTATGCCCAGGCTCTGGCCCAAGGCCAACGGCGCCTGACAGGCAGGAAACTGCGCCTGCTGAACGAGATTCCCGGCGTAGCGGCCGCGGTGATCGTGGTGCTGGTGGTGGTCAAACCGTTTTGAGTTTGCATAAGGAATTGGTGCGCTGCTGCGTGCCCGCCAGCAAATGACCAATCAGCAGCCCCGTCACGCCCAGAGTCTTTCCGGTCCAGGTGATCCGGATAGTGTCTTCCTGGTGGAAAGGATGCGGGTGATGGCCTAAGGGCTTGTGTTGCCCGTGTCGGGCAACTTTGGGAGGATGCATGAAGCTCACAATTTTCGCCGCCGGTCTGCTGAGCCTGGCCATCGCCGTGCCGGTTTCGGCGCAAAGCGTGCCCGACGACATGCGCTGCTTCGTCCTCAGCAATCTTTTTGCAAAGGCCGCAAAAGACCCAAGAGGCCGGACGGTCGCAGCCGAAAATGCGCTTTTTTACCTCGGACGTCTTGACGGCAAGGCCGATCCCCGGGCCATTGCCGCTAGCCTGCATAGCCAGATCGATCCCAAAACCGCTGGCCCGTTGATGACGGCTTGTGCGCAGCGCTTTGGCCGCGTCGAGCAGGCGATCGCGGCGCTGACAACCCCCGCCAAACATTAAGCACAAGGCCTGGCGCGATGTGGTATATGGCGCTCAAGGCTGCCGTGTCGGGCATCCTTATCGCGGTGATTTCCGAGGTGGCGAAACGCTATCCCGGCTTTGGCGCGCTGATCGCCTCGCTGCCGCTGGTCTCGGTCATGGGCATGATGTGGTTGTGGCATGATCGTCCCGACCCCGCGAACATGGCTGCCCATGCCGAGGCGACTTTCTGGTTCGTGCTGCCCTCGCTGCCGCTGTTTTTGGCTGTGCCGATGCTGATGCGGCATGGCGTCGGGTTCTGGATCGCGCTGCTGGCGGGCTGCGCACTGACCATCGCCTTATACACCGCGATGACCTGGTTCGGGCCGCGTTTTGGCTTGAGGCTCTAGGCCGGGCTTCGAGCGGTTCTGCACCGCGCGCGCCGATTCGCACCGCGTTTGGACACCTCCATAAACCGGCGCCGAATGGGCGCAAACGCACAGCATCAGCGGCGGTTCCCCTACTCCAAAGCGCTTGGTCGTATGCCATCGGGATTGTGTCGCCCTTTCGCGGTGCGTTCATCTCCCGCTCACAAACCCGGTGCTCCTCCGCTGGCTCCCTTGCGGCGAGAAACCAAATGTCCCTGTTCGATCGCTTTTCCTTTGCATCATCCGATCTGGCCATCGATCTTGGTACCGCCAACACCGTGGTGTATGTTCGCAACCAGGGGGTGGTGCTGGCCGAGCCATCGGTCGTCGCCATTCAAACCATCCATGGCGTCAGCGCGGTGCTGGCCGTGGGCAGCGACGCCAAGCTGATGATGGGGCGGACGCCGGACCATATCAAGGCGGTCAGGCCGCTGCGCAATGGCGTGATTTCCGATCTGGAAGTGGCCGAGCAGATGATCAAAGCCTTTATCCGCAAGGCGCAGGGTGCGCGTGGGCGGATGCGCGGCAATCCCGAAATCATCATCTGCGTGCCATCCGGGTCGACACAGGTCGAACGCCGGGCCATCCGCGATGCCGCCTCCAACGCGGGCGCGCGCAAAGTCTCATTGATCGATGAACCGATGGCCGCCGCGATCGGTGCCAACCTGCCGGTGACGCATCCGATCGGTTCCATGGTCGTGGACATTGGCGGCGGCACCACCGAAGTCGGCGTCATTGCCACCGGCGGTATGGCCATGTCGATGTCCGCCCGCGTCGGCGGCGACCGGATGGACGATGCCATCACGTCCTATGTTCGGCGCAAATACAATCTGTTGATTGGCGAGGCCACGGCGGAACGGGTCAAGATGCAACTGGGCGCGGCCCAGCTTGACGACGGGCCGGTCCGTGTCGCGGTCATAAAGGGCCGCGATCTCGCAAAGGGTGTGCCGCGCGAGATATCCATCTCGCAAATCGAGATTATCGAGGCGCTGACCGATCCCGTCGGCCAGATCGTCGAAACGGTGCGCAGCGCGCTGGAAAATACCGCGCCGGAAATCGCCGCAGATATCATCGACGGCGGGATCATCATGACTGGCGGGGGTTCGCTGCTGGGCAATCTTGCGCCACTGCTGGCAAAAGCGACGGGCCTGCCGGTCAGGGTCGCGGACAATCCGCTGAACTGCGTGGCGCTGGGTGCGGGGCGTGCGCTTGAGGATGTGGCCTATCGCGGCGTCCTGCACGCCACATAAAGCTTGCGCCTCTTGCGATCCGGGGATGTGAGGCTATGATCGCATGATGAAACCACAGACTTCCCGCCAGCTTCGCAAGCTACATCAATATGTTGGCCTCTTTTTCACGCCGGCGATTCTGTTTTTTGCGTTCAGTGGCGCTTTGCAGACGCTTGGGCTGCATGAAAACCACGGTGCCGGTCCGCCAGCCCCGGTGTGGATTCAATGGATGGCCAGTGTCCACAAGGATCAGCGACTGCTGCACCCGGTACCCGATGAGGGCGCAGCCGCTGACAAAGGTGCTCCGGGACAACCCCAGCATGACGAGCGCGCCGATCATCATCGCGCAGAACATGGCGACAAGGGACCGTCGCCACTTCCTATGAAAGCCTTTGTCATACTGCTTTCGCTTGGACTCATCGCCTCGTCGCTGCTGGGCGTTACCATCGCCCTCACCAATCGCACATTTCGTAAAACCGGGATCATCACGCTCGCTCTCGGCACACTGGTCCCCGTCGCGCTATTGTATCTCTGATAGCTGGTGCCGCTTTGAGTTTTTTCGACTTACGTCGAGCCGGGCTGGTGCCATCTTAACCGGAAAAACTCTAGGCTGGATCGAAGCTGACGCTGCCCTGGTTATAGAGTTGCGTGATCACCGCGAGCGCCGCGTCTGAGGACAGGACTGGCGCATCGACGACCAGCGCAGTGTTGGCGCAAATCCGGGTCGCGAAAACGGCGCTGGCATCGCGGCAATCGAAACATTCGCCATCGACGAACAGCCAGACCGCATCGCTGCCATGCCGGATGAAGGAAAAGCGGCTGGCGGGATTGCGGTGGAGCGCGGCGCTGGCCAGCCGCTGGCGCAAATCCGCTGATTCCAGCGGCACATCCGGCCGCCAATCGATTTCTGCGTATTTCGGCGTGGTGGTGAACTCGCCGAACCAGCGGGCAAAACCGGCGCGATCCTGCAATTTTGCGGTGACCAGGCCGTGAAGTGCGGCAATCGCGTCGGGCGCAATCTCGCCGGGGTTATCCTGCAACCGCAAACCGGGGTCGGTGTAGCGATCGTCCTGCGGCAATTGCGAGGCCACATGATCCGCCCAATCGCTGATCAATTCGCTGCATGCCGGGGCGCGAAAACCGATCGAATAAGTCATGCAATCATCGCCGACCGCAACCCCGTCATGGGCAGTGCCGGGCGGCAGATAGAGCATGTCGCCGGGTTCCAGCCAATATTCGGCGGTGGGGGTGAAGTCCGCCAGCAAGCGTAAATCGTCATGCGGCAGCAGCGCGGTAGAGGCATCGCAGGCCTGTCCCACGCGCCAGCGGCGGATGCCCAGCCCCTGGATCAGGAACACGTCATACTGGTCGAAATGCGCGCCCACGCCGCCGCCATCCACAGCATAGCTGACCATGACATCGTCGATCCGCCAGTTCGGCACAAAGCGAAACGGCTCGATCAGCGCGGCGACAGCGGGGACATGGTGATCGACTGCCTGCACCAGCAACGTCCAGTGTTTCTTGCCCAACCGGCCAAACCGCGTTGCGTCGATGGGGCCATGTTCGCACACCAGCCGCCCATTTGCCCTGCCGCCATTGCGCGCGATCAGCCGCGATTCGACGTCAGCCTCGCAAGCGAGTCCCGCCAGTTCATCGGGCGCGAGCGGGTTTTGCCAGTCCGCCCAGGGATTTTTGATCAGCAATGGCCGCTTTTGCCAGCTATCCCGCAGGAAAGCGGCAATGTCGAACGAGGGGTGCAGCATGGGTTCTCACGAAACCCCGGCGACCGGGGCCGGGACTATGCCATGCCATCCGATGCGCGCCTGTGCATCAACATTCCGTCACGCTACTGCGCGTTCCACCCATTCCGGGTAAAACCCCGGCTGCCGGATCGACCAGCCCGGCGCGGCGGCAGCGGCTTCGCTGATCGAGCGCAACAGGTTTTTACGGCGTTCGGGGCGGATCTGCGGCAGCGCGGCGGCGGCGCAAAAGGCGCTGGGCAGCCATGGTCGGATTTCGGCGCCAAGCAGGCGTTCGTAGAGAAAACGATAGGAGCTGAAACAGTCGAGGCGTTCC
Source organism: Pseudomonadota bacterium (assembly GCA_030776465.1). Taxonomy (GTDB): domain Bacteria; phylum Pseudomonadota; class Alphaproteobacteria; order Sphingomonadales; family Sphingomonadaceae; genus Novosphingobium. The sequence continues at coordinate 26,023 of JALYHR010000151.1, read as the reverse complement.
TGCGCCATGTCGAAAACGCTGACCCTGATCAGCTTGCCCATGAACGGCTCCAGCGATTCGAAGTTCGCCCCGCTGGTTCCGGTGTCCGAGCAGATGCCCTGGCGCAAGCTCTTGAGTTCCTGATAGACGACGTACTGGTCGCGGATCCCCACCGCTTCATCGGGGTTGCGCGCCCACAGCTTGAAGGCGTCCTGACGGTCCAGGCCGACGTCAAGGCTGCGCTTGATATAACGCTGCTCACAGGGTGTGAAGCTGGCAAATTCCCGCCATTCCGCGATCGCCAGAGATGCCGTTCCCGAATTGGGCATAATATTGTGTCCTTCCCGCCAGCCCGCGTGGCCCCCATGCGAGATAACCATAAGTTGGTTAGGAACGTATTAAGAACGGCTTGGTGTTTGATCCGAAATTCGCCCTTTCGAATTTCGGATCAAACACCAAAAGCTCAAATAAGTCCCGCCAGCGGACTCGACGGATCGGCATATTTGCGCGTCCCCATGCGTCCGGACAGATAGGCTTCACGTCCGGCTTCGACCGCCAACCGCATCGCGCGCGCCATGCGTACCGGGTCTTTCGCTTCGGCGATGGCGGTGTTCATCAACACCCCATCGACCCCCAGTTCCATCGCCACGGCTGCATCCGACGCCGTGCCGACCCCGGCATCGACCAGCACCGGAACCTTGGCGCCCTCGACAATCAGCCGGATCGTCACCCGGTTCTGGATGCCCAGTCCCGAACCGATCGGCGCGCCCAGTGGCATGACCGCGACCGCGCCCGCTTCTTCCAGTTGCCTGGTCGCGATCGGATCGTCGACGCAATAGACCATCGGCAGAAAACCTTCGCGGGCAAGCACCTCGGTCGCCTTCAGCGTCTCGCGCATGTCGGGATACAATGTGCGCGCCTCGCCCAGCACTTCCAGTTTGACCAGGTCCCAACCGCCCGCCTCGCGGGCTAACCTTAGCGTCCGAATCGCGTCGTCGGCGGTGAAGCAGCCTGCGGTATTGGGCAGATAGGTGATTTTTGCCGGGTCGATGTAATCCATCAACAGCGGTGCCTTGGGATCGGAAATATTGACCCGGCGCACCGCGACGGTAACGATTTCAGCCCCCGATGCCGCCACCGCCGCCGCGTTCTGGGCAAAATCGCGGTATTTGCCGGTGCCGACGATCAAACGGGAACGGAAGCTGCGGCCTGCGACGCTCCAGGTGTCCTCGGCGACGGCGGCCACGCTGTCACCCTGTCCGCCGCCGACGAAATGCACGATTTCAAGGACGTCGCCGTCGGCCAATGCGATCTGCGTCAGCGCCGACCGTGGCGCGATGCCGCCGTTGCGCTCCACCGCCACCTTTTGCGGGTTCAGTTCAAGGCTGGTGACAAGCTGGGCGATGGTGCTGCCAGCAGCGATCCGGCGCGGCGCGCCATTGACGGTGAGGGTGATTTCAGGGGCCATGGTGTCAGGGCATTAGGGTTGCTGGCGCCGCTCCGCAACGCCTGTCTCTGCGCTGATCAATGCTGGTGGCGCAGATTTTTCCAATGCGCGCTGGCCAGCAACGCCACCCCGGCAATCGTCAGCAGCGCCTCGTGCGGTCCATGGTCCAGCCGCATTGCCGTCGCCATCAACCCCAGCCCCAGCAGCCCGGTCAGCAGCACGCCGATCCGGCGATGGCGCAAGACTCCGGCGCTCAGCCCGATTGCGCCGATGCCCACAGCCAGCACCAGCCCGACTTCGTGGATTTTCGGATTGAGCAGCATTCCCCCGCTCAATCCCAACAGCGTGACCAGCACCAGGCCAGCCACACAATGCACTGCGCACAGCCCGGACAGCAGGACACCGACCCGGTCCAGCCGGAAACGCAATGAAGAACCGCCAACAGCCATAGCTGCGTGATATGAGATATTATTACATCGATCAAGCCAGTTTATGCGCTGCGCTTCACCACCGCAATTTTACCGCCTTGCGCATTCCCGCGCGGAATTGCAGGAGGCGTCCATGGCCAATTCCCCAGGAATCGAATTCAGGCAGGCGTCCGGCATGACGACAACCCGCACCAATGGAGCGCAAACCAGCGCCGCCGCCCGACTCGGCGCGCTGGTGCAATGGCTGCAAGTGGTGGCACTGCTGATCATCGCGATAGTGGTGGTCGGCGGGATTACCCGGCTGACCGAATCGGGCTTGTCGATCACTCAGTGGCAGCCGGTCAGCGGCATCATCCCGCCGCTCGGCCAGGCCCAATGGCAAGCGGCTTTCGCGCATTACCGCCAGATCGATCAATATGCCGCAGTCCATGCCGGGATGACGTTGAACCAGTTCAAAGGCATCTTTTTCTGGGAATATCTGCACCGCGTACTGGGGCGCGTGATCGGCCTGGCGGTGGTGCTGCCGCTGCTGTGGTTTGCCGCGCGGCGCGCCATTCCGTCGGGGTTTGGCTGGCGGCTGACCGCGCTGGTGGCGCTGGTCGCGCTGCAGGGCTTGCTCGGCTGGCTGATGGTGCGCTCAGGCTTGCAGCCGGGTATGACCGAAGTCGCGCCGCTGTGGCTGGCTGCGCATCTGCTGACCGCTTTGTTCACCCTGGCGGTGGTGGTCTGGACCGTGCTGGACCTGCGTGCGCTGGCGCGAGTGCCCAGTTTCCGCCGGCCTCGGGTCACGCCACTGGGCGCTGCAACGGGCGCGGTGCTGGCGCTGCAATTGTTTTACGGGGCGCTGATGGCAGGGCTGCGTGCGGGCCATGTCAGCGACCAATGGCCGTTGATGAATGGCCGTTTTTTTCCTGGGCCGACTGAAACCGGGCAATCGCCGGGCCATGTCCTTGTCGCCGATCCGGCCATCGTCCATTTCATTCACCGCTGGCTGGCGTGGGGAGTGCTGGCGATGCTGATCGTGATGGCGGGCCGGTTGAAGCGGCAGCAACGGCGCGGCGCCAGCATTGCCATCCACGCCGCCGTCGGCACGCAGATTTTGCTTGGCATTGCGACGGTGATGAGCGGGGTGGCGTTGTGGCTGGCGGTGCTGCACCAATTGGTCGGCGCGCTGCTGGTAGTTGCCACCGTCAATGGCGCGCATGGCCTGGGCCGGGGACAGGTGCCGCCGGGATCAAAACTGCACTGACCAAGCGGGCCTGAACCGGCATTTTTCCAGGAGGTATTATTTTACCTCTAACCAAAAGCCCGGTATTTCTTGACTTAGCACCCCCTTTCCGCGAATGGGCCGCTTCCCGCCGGTCGGGACGAGGCTATCACGCCTGTCCCCACTCCCGGAAGATTTATAGGAAAAGAGATGAAGGCGCTCACCAAGATGACCTTGTCGGCGAAGCCGGCAGAGGTTGAAAAGAAATGGCATCTGATCGATGCTGACGGGCTGGTGCTCGGCCGACTGGCCGTGATTATCGCCCAGATCCTGCGCGGCAAGCACAAGCCGAGCTTTACGCCGCACGTCGATTGCGGCGATCATGTCGTGGTCGTCAACGCTGACAAGGTGCGGCTGACCGGCAACAAGCTGAAGCAGAAGATCTATTACAAGCACACCGGTTATGCCGGTGGCCTTAAGGAAGTGACCGCCGAAAAGGTGCTGGGCGGCAAGTTCCCCGAGCGCGTGATCGAAAAGGCGGTCGAGCGCATGATCCCGCGCGGGCCGCTAGGCCGCGACCAGATGCGCGCGCTTCATCTCTACAATGGCGCCGAACATCCCCATGCCGGAACGCAGCCCCAACCGCTGGACGTTGCCAGCCGCAACCGCAAAAACAAGGTGGGTGCATGATGCCCGATACGACAGTCTCCGATCTCGCCGATCTCGGCGCCCTGACCGCTACGCCGCCCGCCGCTACTTATGAAGCCCCCGTTGACGATGCGCCCCGCGCGCCGTCGGCACCGCCGATGCCGCTGCGCGAACGCATCGTCGATGCGCAGGGTCGTTCCTATGCCACAGGCCGCCGCAAGAACGCCGTCGCCCGCGTCTGGATCAAGCCCGGTTCGGGCAAGATCACCGTCAATGGCCGCGATCAGGAAGTCTATTTCGCCCGCCCGACGCTGCGCCTGGTCATCGACCAGCCGTTCCAGATCGCGGATCGCGTGGCGCAATACGACGTTGTCTGCACGGTCAAGGGTGGCGGATTGTCCGGCCAGGCGGGCGCCGTCAAGCACGGTATCTCGCAGGCGCTGACCCGCTTTGAACCGGCGCTGCGCAGCGCGGTCAAGGCTGCTGGGTTCCTGACCCGCGACTCGCGCGTCGTCGAACGCAAGAAATACGGTCGCGCCAAGGCCCGCAAGAGCTTCCAGTTCTCGAAGCGCTAAGCTGGTCTGGAATTGCAAGAAAAGCCCGGGGGCAACCCCGGGCTTTTTTGTTGCAGCGACATGGTTGGGGCGGAAACGCGTCTCGCCGTTCAGCCCGCCGCGATGCCCATGCAAAGATACTTGATCTCCATGTAGTCATCCAGCCCGTGGCGTGAGCCTTCGCGGCCCAGGCCGGATTGCTTGACCCCGCCGAACGGGGCGACTTCGGTGGAAATCAGCCCGGTGTTGATCCCGACCATGCCGGCCTCCAGCGCCTCGCCGACGCGCCACACCCGACTGACGTCGCGCGCGTAGAAATAGCTGGCGAGGCCGAATTCGCTGGCATTGGCCAGCCGGATCGCCTCGGCCTCGTCGGTAAACCGGATCACCCCGGCCAATGGCCCGAAGGTCTCCTCGCGCGCCAGCAGCATGTCGGATTTGACCTCGCTGACCACGGTGGGCAGGAAATAATTGCCACCCAGGGGACTGCGCCCGCCGCCTGCCAGCACCTTGGCGCCGCCCGCCAGCGCATCGGCGAGATGTTCCTCGACCTTGGCCACGGCGGGGGCGTTGATCAGCGGGCCGACCATGCTGCCATCGTCCATGCCATAGCCGACCTTGAGCGCGCTGACCCGCGCGGCCAGCTTGGTGACGAATTCATCATAAACGCCGTCCTGCACGTAAAAGCGATTGGTGCAGACGCAGGTCTGGCCGTTGTTGCGGAATTTCGAGATCATCGCGCCTTCGATCGCGGCATCGACATCGGCATCGTCGAACACCAGGAACGGCGCGTTGCCGCCCAGTTCCATCGACAGCTTTTTGACCGTCTGCGCGCATTCGCGCATCAAATCCCGGCCGATTTCGGTCGAGCCGGTAAAAGTGAGCTTGCGGACCACCGGGTTCGCCGTCAATTCGCCGCCGATCGCCCGTGCGCTGCCTGTCACGACGTTGAATACGCCTGCGGGCAACCCCGCCTGCTCGCCCAGCACCGCCAGCGCCAGCGCCGAAAACGGTGTCGCCGAGGCCGGTTTCAGCACCACGGTGCAGCCTGCCGCCAGCGCCGGGCCGAGCTTGCGCGTGATCATCGCGCAGGGGAAATTCCACGGGGTTACCGCCGCCACCACGCCTACCGGCTGGCGTAGCGTGACGATCCGGCGATCGGCGGCGTGGCTGGGGATGACCTCGCCATAGGCGCGCTTGCCTTCTTCGGCGAACCATTCGATGTATCCGGCGCCATAAGCGATCTCGCCCTTGGCTTCCTCCAGCGGCTTGCCTTGTTCACGCGTCAGCAATTCGCCCAGCTCGGCTTGGTGCGTCATCATCAGGTCGAACAATCGCCGCATGATCTTGGCCCGTTCGCCTGCGGTCTTGGCGCGCCATGCCGGTAATGCGGCTTCTGCGGCGGCGATGGCGCGCGCGGTTTCAGCGGCACCCATGTTGGGCACGGTACCGATGACCTGGCCGGTGCCGGGATCCTTGACATCGACCGTACCGCCGCCGTCGGCATCGCACCATGTGCCCCCGATATAGGCCTGATGCTTGAGGAAGTCGGTATAGCTCATGAGAATCCCTTCCGGTTCGGCCAGAGCATTATGCGATAGAAAGAATCGCATAATGCTTTGGATTCCTTGCTTTCGCGTGATTTAAGAACAAAATCGGTTCCCACCTTTTGTCATCACGCTCTCGCCTCTCCGCATTATCAGCGGCGTTCCGCGCAGACATACCCCCCGCGTTCTCGCTTGACAATCATCGGGAGCGGCGCATTGCGCGAGGTCTTCACGGCGGCGATCCGGATCACTTTTTGCCAGCGCGCCGTTAACCGCCATCTTGAGCGGCTGGAGAAATTTAATGAACCTCGAAATGCCGCTCAAGCCGCCCCGCGTCACCGCCAATCCTTCGCCGATCCAGCGCGCCGGATCGTTGCGGCGGACCGCCAGCCTCGATTACGACTGGGTTGATGGCCCGCAAAGCGAACGACGCCTGCAAGGCGTTGCCCGCGATTTTCTGTTGCCCGGCAGCGGCGGTCCGGGCCGAACCACGGCGGCAGCGCGGCTGGACGCCCGCATCGACCTGCAGCGCACGATCACCGAAATCGGTGCCACCCCGGCGCCGCCGCGCCTGGCGGAACTGATCGGTGAACGCGGCGGTAGGAATTTGCGCTCGGTGTTGCGCGACATCGTGCCCGAACTGATCGCAAAGGGCGCGCCGCTGTACCTGCTGCTCGACGATATATCCGGCACCAGCCTCATTTCGAATTGGGGCTGGGCGCTGTGGCGGAATGATTGGATGGCCTATCTGCAAGGCGGGACGCCGCCCGACCAGGTGCGCAATATGATGGAGGATCGCGCCGGGGTGTGCTGGGGCCTGCAACTCGGCAATAGCGGCATGGACCCCAAGGGCACCGAATTCATGAAAAATCCCGCCGATGGCGGCGAGTTGCGCAATGCCGCGGATCCGGACGGCTGGCATGAATTCCCGATCACCGATACGGTCAGCATGCGCCGCGCCCGCCGCATCGACGTCTGGCGCGACCACGCCACCGGGCTGATCCACATCGATTCGGCCTTTCAGGACAGCGCCCCGCGCCCGAGTGGTGGCCGCGCCGCGCTGCATGAATACCGGCTCACGGCGACGGTCGATCCCCGATCGATGGAATTGCTCAGCCTGGTGCCCGAACCGCGGGTGTTGCCGTTCTTCGAATGTCCCGGCGCGGTCGCCAATGCCACGAAGCTGGTGGGCACGCCGCTGCCGATGATCCGCGAGGCGGTGCTGAGCGAATTGCGCGGCTCCGCCGGATGCACCCATCTCAACGATGCCCTGCGCGCGTTGGCCGAAGTGCCAAAACTGGTGGAGCAGTTGGCGTAAGTGAGACAACTGCGGATTTGGAGCGCGCCGCCGTTAGTCTGAACCGCCAACCGTTTACCCTGAGCTTGTCGAAGGGCTGTCCTTAATTCTTGAGGCCGGGCGGAGGCGCTAGAAAGAAGGACAGTGCTTCGACAAGCTCAGCACGGACGGAAAGGTACTTGTCTATCTGGCTTTAACCACCCCCGCTGAACGGGACCGCGTCGAGGCGCATGGTCAGTTCTTCATCGACCCAGTTGCCGACATGAAAGCGATGTTCGCCGACCACCACGAAACCCCAGCGTTTATAGAGGGCTTGTGCGCGGATGTTGCCCGACCACACCCCCAGCCATACCGGAGAACCCCGGTCCGCCAGCCAGCCCAGCACATGCCCCAGCAGACGTTTGCCGAGACCGCCGCCTTGCACTTCGCGGCGCAGGTAAAGCTGGTATAGCTCCCAGTCGCCGGGCCGGACCTGATCGTTGGGCAGCTTGCACGGTCCGACATGGGCGTAACCGATCAAGTCGGCGCCACCACCGTCTATCACCCAGGTGCGATGGTCGGGATCGGCCAGTTCGGCCTGCACACGCTTCAACCCATAGGTTTCCGCTTCAAATCGGGCGAGGTCGGCGGGCGGGTAGGGAATGGCGAAATCTTCGAGAAAAGCCTCGCGGAAGGTGGCCAGTTTGAGCTGGCTCAACGCGGCGGCGTCGGCGGGCACGGCGTTGCGGATGGCATGGACCGCAGGGTCGCTCGCAGGGTCTATGGTCATGCCCATAGCTCGGCCCCCTCCAGCTCGCCAAGGTCCAGCGCCACCAGCAAGGCTCGCCGCGCGGCCTGCACATCCTGCCACAATGCGGGCAATGCCACGTCGCCTGGGGCGATCCGTTGCGGCCAATGGCGCTCGACGATCCCGGCGATCAGGTCGAGCCGCGCGGCATCGACCAGAAAGCGCGAATCGACCGTGGCGGGATCGGCGACCACCCGCAACCGCAGGCAGGCGGGACCGCCGCCATTGGCCATGCTTTGCCGCAGCGCCACCGGATAGAGGGCGCGAATCGGGCCGTTCGTGACCAGTAATTGTTCCAGCCATGACCACACACGGGGATTTTCGCGCGCCTCGGTCGGCAGGATCAGCGCCATGCCGCCTTCGGGCAGATCGACCAGTTGCGCATTGAACAGATAAGACGTGATGGCGTCTTCCAGGCTGACCGCAGAGGCCGGAACCTCGACGATGTCCATTTTCATCTGCGCCCGCAACGCCGCATACAGCGCTGCCGGATCGGCAAAGGCCTGCTCATGCGCGAACAATACCGTGCCATTGGCCACCGCCACGACATCGTTGTGAAACGCCCCGGCGGCGATCGCCGCGCTCGATTGCCGCGCCAGAATCATCCGCTCGGGGTCCAGCCGATGCAGTCGCGCCACCGCCGCACTGGCCTCGCGGTGCTGGCGGGCGGGGAACGGACCCTGGCTGCCCGCGCTGTCGGCGCCATAGACGAACACCTCTATTCCCGGCGCGTCGGGTGCTGCACACAGCCGCATGTGGTTGGCCGCGCCCTCGTCGCCAAACGGCACCGGCACCGGCGCATGCACCGCGAACGCCGCGCTGTCGGCAAAAGCCAGCCGCAGTTGCGCCAGCGTCCCCGGCCATTCCAGCGCGCGATGCGGCATGGTCATGAGGTTGGCGGCGGTCAGGTGACAGCGGCCATCGCCGCAATCGGGCGCGGGCGACACCGTCGCGGCATTGGCGGCCCACATTGCCGAAGCGGAAAATGTATTGGCGGCCAGCCCCGCGTCCGCCGCAGCCATGGTCGTGCCCAGCCGCGCCAGCCAGCCTGTAGCAGGCCGGTCATGCGGCAGCAGGATGCCTTGCGCCAGCCCAAGGCTCAGGCACAGCCGCATCTTGGCCACCCCCTGCAACGCCGCTTCACGCGGAAACGAGTCTTTTCCGGCGTTGCGCGTCGCTGCCAGATTGCCGAGGCTGAGCCCGGCGAAATTGTGGCTGGGGCCAACGATCCCGTCGAAAATGATCTCGCGCAGCACGCCGCTCATCCTCAACGCTTCCCGACATAGTCTATGGTGTCGCCGATGCGCAAACTCAGCATTTGCGCGGTTTGCGCATCGATTATCACCCCGTCGTCGCGATGGACTACCTGGCCCCAGCCCGCGCGAAATTCGGCCAGGTGACCGGTCGCGATCAGGCTTGGCTCGCCATCCCCCCCGTCCAGCCCGATGGCTATCACCACGGCCTCGCGCGCGCTGCTGATGGAAGCGATCCGGTCGGTGGCGATGCACATCGTCGGGCCGCCGTCGAAGATGTCGAGGTAATTTTCGAAACGAAAGCCCTCGGCCTCCAGCATCCGCATCGCCGGCCTGCCCGAAATATGCGGCACGCCGATCACCTCGCGCGCGGTATCGACCAGCAAAGCGGTGTAAATCGGATGCTTGGGCATCAGGTCGGCGATGAACTGGTTGCCGTTGATGGCGTTGAATTCGTCCGCCTCGCGAAAACTCATCCCGAAAAATCGGCCCGCCAGCCCATCCCAGAACGGCGAGCTTCCGGTATCGTCGATCACCCCGCGCAATTCGGCCACGGTGCGGTCGGCAAAACGCGCGCGGTGGCGCCTTATGAACAGATAGCGGCTGCGCGCCAGCAAAGCCCCGCAGCCGCCCGATCGCGCGCCCGGTTCGAGATACAACCCGCCGACTTCGCTCGATCCGTCGAGATCGGTGCTGAGCGTCAGCATTTCGGCGCGAAAGGTGGAGCCCAGTTCGCGGCTGACCTGGCTCATCACGCCAAGGCGGTAGGAATAAAACGGGTGACCCAGCCCGACCCGGGTGAAAATCTGGCTGGTGCCGTGAACCCCGCCCTCGCCATCGACCAGCGCAAAGACAAAGCGGTCATCGGCGGCGGTGTCTTCAGTTCGCTCCAGCGCGGCATTCGACCGCGCCAGCTTGTCGGCCAGCGCGTCGCGCACCGGTGGCAGGTTGGTAAGGCCGCCGCCCGCGCCTTGCGCCATGCGGTAGATCGCGTCGAGATCGTCCAGCCGGGCCGGGCGTACCCAGAAGCTCATGACGGCACCCTTGCGGAGTCGGGGCCCGCGCGGTCCAGACGATACAGCGTCAGTGCGGTCAGTTTCGCGCGCTCGGCCAGCGATGCCACCTTGAGAAACTCGTCCGGCGAGTGGATCGCACCACCAACCGCGCCCATCGTATCGACTACCGGCACGCCACATGCGGCGATATTATTGCCATCGCAGACGCCGCCGGTATCGGCGCGCGAACAGATTTGCCCCAGGTCGGCGGCAGCGCGCGTGACGAGTGCGAACAAGCGTTCGGCGGCGGGATCGACGGGCTTGGGCGGGCGCGAAAAGCCACCGTGCAGTTCGATCGACACTTCGTGTGCGGCGGCGACCTGCGCCGACAATTCGGCGATGCGGGCTTGCGCCCAAGTTGCGGCAGCGGGGGTTTGCGGGCGGATGTTGAAACGCAGTACCGTCAAGTCGGGGACGCGATTATTGGGGCCACCGCCGTCGATCCGTGCCGGGTTGACCGACAAGTCAGGTCCGCCCAGCGCCGCCAGCCGCATTGCCAGGTCGGCAGCGGCCAACAGCGCATTGCGGCCGTCGCGCGGATTGCGTCCGGCATGGGCCGAGCGCCCGCGTAACACTGCGGAAAAATTGCCCGAACCCGGCCGCGCCCCCGCCAGCACGCCCGCCGCCAGCGCGGGTTCATACGTCAGTGCCGCCAGCTTGCCCGCCGCCAACGCGCGAATGAGCGAGGCTGAGGACAGCGACCCGGTCTCCTCATCGCTGTTGATCAGCACATCGTAGCCCATTTCCGGGTTACTCCGCTCGAACGCTGACAGCCCGGCCAGCATCAGCGCCAGCCCGGCCTTCATGTCGGCGGTGCCGGGGCCATGCAGCGTTTCGGCATCGATCCAGTCGCACTGCTGGAACGGATCGTCCTCGGCATAAACCGTATCCATATGTCCGGTCAGCAACACGCGCCGCGTGGCATCGGGGCGCACCCGGCACACCAGATGCCGCCCGTTCGCCACCGCCGCCTCGCGCCCGTCAACCGCAATCGCGGTGACCGGCGCGGCATCGACCATTGCGATCTCCCCCGGCAGCGCGGCAAAAGCCTCTGCCAACCGGCTTGCCATGTCGGCCAGCCCCGCCAGATTGCCCGTGCCGCTGTTGACCGCCGCCCAGGCGAGCACCTGGGCCAGCATCGGCGCCGGTTCGATGGGCTCCACCAAGGCCTGCTCCTGTGGCGACAGCCCGGTCACAGCGGCAGCCCGAGTGCGAGATCGAAGTTAGGCCGGGGCGAGAAGGGGATACCGAAAACTCGTTCCATCCAAGGCAATTATACCAGTTCAAATGCCAAGGTAACCCCTGCGCTTCAGCGAGCACGTCGTCGAGGCCCGGCGCGGAGGATTTTTTCCGCAGCCACTGCGTTGTACGATGTTCCCTCTCTGTTCGATCTACGCTATAACTACCGTGATGGAAAGCGCGCCGATCCGGAAAATCATCCATGTCGATATGGATGCCTTCTTTGCCTCGGTGGAACAGCGCGACGATCCGGGCTTGCGTGGGCGTCCGGTCGCGGTCGGCCATCCGGCTGCGCGCGGCGTCGTGGCGGCGGCGAGTTATGAGGCGAGGGCGTTCGGCGTGCGATCCGCCCTGCCGTCGGTCACCGCGTTGCGCCGCTGCCCCGATCTGGTCTTCGTGCCGCCGCGCTTCGCCGTTTACGAGCAAGTCTCGCGCCAGATCCATGCCATTTTTGCCGAATTCACGGCATTGATCCAGCCGCTGTCGCTTGACGAAGCCTATCTGGATGTGACCGATAATCTGCGCGGGCTGCCGACCGCATGGGCCACCGCAAAGGCGATCCGGGCGCGCATTTTGGAAGAAACCGGGCTGACCGCGTCCGCTGGCATTTCCTATAACAAGTTCCTGGCGAAGCTGGCGTCCGACCAGAACAAGCCGAATGGGCAATTCGCGGTCACTCCCGATATGGGCGCGGCCTGGGTCGAGGCGCTGCCGGTGTCGCGTTTCCACGGCGTCGGGCCGGTCACCGCGCGGCGGATGCATGATCTGGGCATCCATACCGGCGCCGATCTGCGGGGCCGGTCGCTGGCATTCCTGCAGCAGCATTTCGGCAATGGCGCCGACTGGTATTACGCCATCGCGCGCGGGCTGGACGATCGTCCGGTCAATCCGCACCGGGAACGCAAATCGTCAGGCTCCGAAACCACGTTCGACCAGGATTTGACGCTGGTCCCCGAGATCGAGGCCGGTGTCCTGCGGATGGCCGAGGATGTGTGGACATGGTGCGCCAGGAAACAGGCGTTCGGCCGCACGGTGACGGTGAAGGTCAAATACGGCGATTTTCAGCAGATCACCCGCAGCCGCAGTTTTCCGGACCTTGTGGACAGCCATGAAATGCTGAGTGAGGCAAGCTTGGCCCTGATCCGCTCGGTGTTGCCCCCGACCAAGGGCATCAGGCTGGTCGGCGTCACCGTCTCGAATTTTGCGCCCCCCGCACAGCGCGCCGAACTGCCGCTGTTCGATGCGCGGGCTTAGGGCTTAGCCCGGCAAAGCCCCGGCAAAGCGCAGCGGCTCACCCACCGCCGTATTCGCCAACTGCCCTTCCCACATCGCGGTATGACCCCGGATGATGGTGCCGATCACGCGGCCTTCCAGTTCCATGCCGGTGAAGGGCGACCAGCCGCAGCGGCTTTCCAGCCAGCTTTCGGCGATGGCGAAGCGTCCCTTGCGATCGACCACGGTGAAATCGGCATCGTACCCCGCCGCAATCCGTCCCTTGGCTTGCAGGCCGAACACGCGCTGGACCCCGGCGCTAGTCAAGTCGATCAGCCGCGCCAGCGTCAAATGCCCCTTGGCGACGTGGTCGAGCATCAGCGGCAGCAGCGTCTGCACGCCGGGCATGCCGCTGGGGCTGTCCGGATAGGGCCGCGCTTTTTCTTCGCGGGTATGCGGCGCATGGTCGGAGCCGAGCACATCGGGGACGCCCTGGCGCAGCCAGTGCCACAGCCCGTCGCGATGCGCGGCGCTGCGAATCGGCGGGTTCATCTGCGCATAGGTGCCCAGCCGGGGATAAGCATCTTCGCCCGCGAGAGTCAGGTGCTGCGGGGTGACCTCGCAAGTGGCGATGTCGCGGTTCTGCGCGATCAGTTCCAGTTCGGCCGGGGTCGTCACGTGCAGGATATGGATTGGGCGTCGTGCCGTACGCGCCAGTCGCAGGATGCGCTGCGTTGCCAGCATCGCGCTTTCATCATCGCGCCAGACGGGGTGGCTGGCGGGGTCGCCGGTAACGCGCAGATGTTTTCGCGCCTGCATCCTTGCTTCGTCCTCGGCATGGATGGCGACCCGGCGCACCCCGCTGGCAAGGACGCGGGCCAGTGCTTCGTCTTCCGCCACCAGCAGATTGCCGGTCGAGGCACCCATGAAGATCTTGACCCCCGCAGTGCCGGGGATACGCTCCAGCTCGGCCAATTCCGCCGCGTTGGCCGAGGTCGCGCCGACATAAAAGGCATGGTCGCACCACATCCGGTGGTGCGCGCGGCCCAGTTTGTCGAGCACCCGGTCGGTGGTGTCGGTATTGGGGTTGGTGTTGGGCATCTCGAAAACCGCGGTCACCCCGCCCATCACCGCCGCGCGGCTGCCGGTTTCCAGATCTTCCTTCTGTTCCAGTCCCGGCTCGCGGAAATGGACCTGGCTGTCGATGACGCCGGGCAGCACATCCAGCCCGGTGCAGTCGATTCGCCGCGCCGCGTCCTGCGGCCATGATCCCAGCGCCAGTATCCGGCCATCGCGAACCGCGACATCGACCTGGCTTGGGCCATTGGGGGTGTGGACGGTGCCATTGGCGAGGATGAATTCTGGGCTGCTCATCGCCGCAGCATGGCACAGCGACCCTTCGGGGTACATCCTGATTCAACTTGATTTCGCCGCGACAAGCGCCACTTGCAGGCCATGACCGAAACCCGCCTGTTCACCCGCGCCGTGATCCGCTTGTCACCGCTGGACGATGGCGAGGACGTTGCCGGGTTTCTGCAGGGGCTTGTCACCAACGATGTCGCAGGCGCCTTGCCGGTGTGGGCCGGGTTGCTCAGCGCGCAAGGCAAGGTGTTGTTCGACTTTCTGGTATGGGGCGACGGCGCCGACCTGTTGCTCGACTGCGAGGCCGATGTCGCGCCGTTGCTGGTCCGGCGACTCGCCCTTTATCGATTGCGGCGCCGGATCGCGATCGCCCCGGACCCGGCTCTGGCGGTGCATTGGAGCATCATCCAGCGAGACGGTGCCGTGCCCGACCCCCGGCTGGCGGAGTTGGGCTGGCGCTGGCTGGCCCCGGCGGCCACCGATGATTCGCCCGGCGCCGACATGGCATGGCACAGCCATCGTCTGGCGCTGGGCGTGGCCGAGGGTCGTGCCGAACTGGGCGACGGCGAACTGCTGTGGCTGGAATGCAATGCCGACCTGTTGCACGGGGTCAGCTTTACCAAGGGCTGTTACGTCGGTCAGGAAAACACCGCGCGCATGAACTGGCGCCAGAAAATCAACCGGCGGCTGGTCGTGGTACCGGTCGCGCAGTCGAATTCGGCCCGGCAGCGCGCGACATGGCCCGAACTGGGCCTGGCGCTGGACCATCTGCGGGTCGAGGATATCGCCCCAGATACGCGCCCCACCTGGATGCAAATCGACGCATAAAAAAGGGAGACAGGGTTGCCCTTCTCCCTCTTTTCAGCCGACCCGATTGCGGGGGCAGCGCAGCAAGCGACCTATTCGGCGGCCTGGGCTGCGGCGTCGACCGATACGTATTTGCGGCCAAGCTTGCCGAGATGGAAGCGTACGCGCCCTTCGGCCAGCGAAAACAGCGTGTGGTCCTTGCCGATGCCGACGTTGACGCCGGGATAGACGCGGGTGCCGCGCTGGCGGATGATGATATTGCCGCCGATGACGTTTTCGCCACCGAACTTCTTGACGCCGAGGCGGCGGCCTGCCGAATCGCGACCGTTGCGCGAGGAGCCGCCTGCTTTCTTATGTGCCATTTGCTATCTCCTGCGGGTTCAGGCGCCAACGGCCAGGATGCGCAGCAGGGTCATCTGCTGGCGGTGGCCATTCTTGCGACGATAATTGTGACGGCGACGCTTTTTGAATACGATCACCTTTTCGCTCTTGGCCTGGGCGATGATTTCGGCCGAAACCGTCACGCCGCCGACATCGGCAATCGCGCCATCATCGACCGCCAGCAGGACATCGCCCAGCGTGATCTTGTCACCGGCTTCGCCAGCCAGCCTTTCGACCGCGATTTTGTCTCCGGCGGTAACCCGGTACTGCTTGCCGCCCGTGCGCACGACTGCGAACATTTCATCCATCCAATCAAATGACCGCGTACTATCCCGGTACCGAAAGGACACAGGGACAATACGCCCGGCCCATCCGCCGCATCGGGCAGGGGCCGTAAGAAGCAGCGCCGTTAGGGGAAGGCGTCTCGGCTGTCAACGCAGCTTTGCGCCGAAGCGCGGCATCGGGGTCGATTGCCGCGCCATGGCGATCGCTTCGCCCGGTCGTTATACGCAGCGCTGTCATGGCCGAAATCGCGTGCTATGGCAAAGCCATGGCTTATCCACCCCTCCTCCGCGTCTTACCCGCGCTTCTGCCAGCCATGCTGGCGGCGACCTGCGCGCTGAATGGCTGTTCCGATGGCGGGCCCGCATATCCGTCATTGGCCAGTCGCCCGGCGGAGCGGCTTACCGACACCGTCGAGCCTCAAACCGTGCCGCCCGCCGTGGCCAGCCCCGATGCCCCGGCTGCGACACCTTCCGCCGACCTCGCGGCGCGGCTCGACAGCCTGGTTGAACAGGCACGCAGCGGCTATCGCACCTTTGCCGGCAAGCGCGCCGCAGCCGAAAACCTGGTCAGTTCCGCTGGCGACGCCCCGGCGGGTAGCGAAGAATGGGCCAAGGCGACGGAGGCCATGTCCGGCATCGAATCGGCGCGAACCCTGACCGCCCAACCGCTTTCCGATCTCGACCGCATCGAAATCGACGATCGCATGGCGCATCCGGCGCAAAACGGACCCGATGCCATCGCCATCGCGCAAGCCCGCGACAAGGTGTCGGCGATGGTCGCCGAAGAGGACGCGGTGCTGGAAAAACTGGACGGGCGGCTGAAGCGCTGACCCCCAGCGTCAAACCCTCCAACCCGTCCGTGCTGAGCTTGTCGAAGCATTGTCCTTATTCTTCGTGCCGCTTATCCCCAAGCGAGAAGTACAGCCCTTCGACACGCTCAGGGTAGACGGGTTCGGTTGGCGATTCAGATTGACGGCCGCAGGCTCTAACTCCAGCGCCGCAGATCGGCTTGATCCTGTTCGCGGGGCTCGATCCAGCGCCATTGGCCGTGCGATTGTTCGCGCTTCCAGAACCAGCTTTCGCTTTTGAGATGGTCCATGGTGAAATCGGCGGCGGCAAAGGCATCGCGGCGATGACGCGCGGCGGCGGCGACGAACACGATCGCTTCGCCCGGCGCCAGCACGCCGATGCGGTGCACAATCAGCAACCCGGCCAGCGACCATCGCGCCAACACCTGCTGGGCCAGCGCCTGCATCCCCGGCAGCGTCAGCGGCGCAAAATGGCGCAGTTCCAGCGCCTCGACCCTTTCCTCGGCGCGCACTTGGCCAAGGAAACTGACGATGCCGCCCGCGCCGCCATGGGCGTTTGCAAAGGCAGCCAATTCAGCCGCAGGATCGAGGCCGGTTGCGGCTAACCGGACGTCGAGCATAGCCTCTGCCATGGCTCAGCCGCCGCTGACCGGCGGCAGAAAGGCCAGTTCGTCGGCCACCGCGACGATGCGGTCACGATCGGCACAGAGCACGCCGTTGACCGCCAGCCGGACGCGCGGGGCGACCACCGCAGCAGCCAGATCTTCAGGCAAGCGTGCGATCACCTCGGCCAGCGGGGTCGGCACGGACAATGGCAAATGCATTTCACCAGCCCCGGCAATGTCCTCCAGGCGGCCCAGGAACAGCAGCCGAGCCAATTCAGCCCCCCGTCATCGACATGTGCCGGGCCAGTGCGGGGGCGGCACCGGCCTTGTCGATCGCGAAATGGTGGCGCAGCGGCTTGATCAGCATCGCGGTGTCCAGCGCCTCGGACAGTGCCGCATCGGGCGTGGTGGAACGCAGCGCGGCGCGCAGGTCGACTTGCTCGGTGCCGCCCAGGCAGGCGAATAACTGGCCCGTCGCCGTCACCCGGATGCGGTTGCAGCCATCGCAGAAATTGTTGGTGAGCGGGGTGATCAAGCCAAGCTGCCCGCCGGTTTCGGCGACATTGAAATAGCGCGCCGGGCCGCCGCTGTGGTAATCGCTGGGGGTGAGGGTCCAGCGCTTTTCCAGCCGGTCGCGCACGGTGGACAGCGGCAAATAATGATCGAAACGGTCCTGGTCGATTTCGCCCAGCGGCATCACTTCGATCAGGGTGATGGCACAACCCTGGCCATGCGCCCAGGCGATCAGGTCGGGGAGTTCGTCCTCGTTCACGCCTTTGAGCGCAACGGTGTTGATCTTGACCTTCAGCCCTGCCGCCTGCGCCGCCGCGATGCCTTCGAGTACCTGGGGCAGAGAATCGCGCCGCGCCAGCCTGGCAAAGCCCGCGCGATCAAGCGTATCGAGCGAGACGTTGATGCGCTTCACCCCGGCGGCGGCAATGTCATCGGCGAATTCAGCGAGCCGCGTGCCATTGGTGGTCATCGTCAACTCTTCCAGCCGCCCGCGATTCCCGCCAGGAAGATTGGCATCGCCCCCGATCCAGCGGCCGAGCGCCCGGACCAGATCGATCATGTCGCGGCGCACCAGCGGCTCGCCCCCGGTCAGCCGGATCTTGGTGATACCGCGCGCGATGAAGCCCAGCGCCAGTTCCTGCAACTCTTCGAGGCTGAGCACCTCGGCGCGCGGCAGGAAAATCTGGCGCTCTGGCATGCAATAGGAACAACGCAAATCGCAGCGGTCGGTAACCGACAGTCGCAAGTACGATATGCGTCGCTGGAACTGGTCAACTAGGGGAGCAGGGACAGTCATTGGCAGCAACGTACCACTCCCCGTTCGCGCTGGCTATGGATCGATCAAGCCCGGCGGTCGCACCGGTTCCACCAATGGCAAATATTGACCCGTGACCCCGGGCGCATTGGCCAGATAGCGGGCTGTGGCGGCAATTGCAGCCTCATCCGCGCTTGCCACGGCGTTGACCCGGATCGGTGCGAGGCGCCGGGCCAGGTTTTGCACAGCAGCCAGGCGCCATGCCCGATGGGTATGATCGGCGGGATGGAAAACCAGCGTAATCAACGCTTCGGTGCCGGGTGAAAGCTGTGGCAGGATTGCTGCATAAAACTGCGCGGCAGCGCTGAGCGGCTCGTCCGGCAATGCCCCGACCCGAACCAGGCTCATTGGCCCCAACTCATCATGGGCAGCCCCGTCAACGGCGATCTCGCGTCAGCGTCATGCCGATCGATTCGCCCTTCTCGCTGATCGCCAGCTTGACGATCTTCACCGTGACCGAGATGACGCGCTCATCGGAAATAAACAGCGTTTCGCAGATGTGGTCGGCCACCGCCTCGATCAGCTTGAAATGCACCCCCGGCGGCAAGGCGCTGGTTGCTGCAAATTTCAGGTCCATATAGTTTTTGGAGGCGCTGAGCGGGCTGTCCGGTCGGTAGCAATCGGCCGCGCGAAGCTGGGCCGCGATGGAAATGCGCAATGGCTGGGGCTGGCCGGTCTCTTCCGAGTAAATGCCGGTCAGGACATCCACTTCCAGATCGGCAACCTCGAGAATCAGGCTATCGGCCAAGCGGCATTCCCCGAAAAAAGCGAAGCGCTGCGAATCGCATTTTGTCGCCGGGAAGTCCAGCCGAGGGAAAGGCGGGCGGTGATCAGCACTTGCCGTACATCAACAGGGCCGACGAGCTTTCACTCCTAGGCCCGGGTTTCAAGTTATTAACCGCGTTTCCTGATGTTCTGCCAAACCTGAAAACGCGGCGGCGTCAAACCATCGATGCTTGCCCATCTGGTGCATTCAAGTTGCCGGGCACGGCGCGCGTTCATCCCGCCCAGCGCGATGACGGGCACCTGGGCGCGGGCGGCCAGCGCGCGAAAGCGCTGCACCCCCAGCGGGCGCGCGTCGGGGTGCGAGGTGGTGGCAAAGACCGGCGATAACAGGATGGCACTCGCGCGGCTGGCGCGACCGATTTCGCGCAAATCATGCGCGGTGCACAGGCGCAGCATCGCCGGGCCGGTCGCAAGCGCTGCGGGCGAGCCATAGGCGCCGTCGGCACCCCATCGCCTTGCCAGCGATACGCTGCCGGCCAGCACCATGACATGCGCGTAGCGGCGAACGATCGCTTTCAGTGCGGTAAAGCGCGCAAGCCGCGCCTGCGTGTCGAGATGGTAATGGCGGTAGATAAACCCGCTGCCGCGCGGCAGCCGGGCCAGCGCAGCCGCCAGCGCGCCATCGTTGCGGGCATCGCTGATCAGCCACAGACACGGTAGGGAAGGCTGGCGCTGCGGCATCGGCGCGTTATAGAGCGTGATGACAAAAAGTGGGAACCGGTTTTTGTTCTTTAATCACGCGAAAACAAAGGACTCTAGCGGCGCGCGATGAATCAGCCAGATGTCCTGATGGCGCCGCTCCTCCAAGTGCGCGCCCGCATTGCCGCCGCCGCCCGCATCGCCGGGCGCGATCCCGATGACATCACGCTGGTGGCGATCAGCAAGACGCATCCGGCCGAGGCCATCGCGCCATTGATTGCCGGGGGCCAGCGCGTCTTTGGCGAAAATCGCGTGGCCGAGGCTTCGGGCAAATGGCCTGCCTTACGCGCGGCCCATGGCGACATCGCGCTGCATCTGGTCGGGCAATTGCAGTCCAACAAGGCCGAGGAAGCGGTGGCGTTGTTCGACTGCATCCATTCGCTCGACCGGCCCAGCCTGGTCGCGGCACTGGCGCTGGCGATGGACCGCACGGGACGGCGTCCACCCTGTTTCGTGCAGGTGAATATCGGCGGCGAAGCGCAAAAGGGCGGCTGTGCGATTGCCGCACTGCCCGCCTTGCTGAGCGAAGTGCGCAGCGCCGATATCCCGCTGGCCGGGCTGATGTGCGTGCCGCCGCTGGACATCGAGCCTGCGCCGTTCTTTGCCCTGCTGGGCAAGCTGGCCACCGATCATGGCCTTACCGGGCTGTCGATGGGGATGAGCGGCGATTTCGAAACCGCGATCCGATTGGGCGCGACGCATATCCGCGTCGGCAGCGCCGTGTTCGGCGCGCGCGAATGAGCGCCGGGTTGCTGGCCGCCCAGCGCGATGAACTCGCCGGGCTGGCGGCACGCGGGCGGCTACGCGCGCTTGCCCCGCGCAGCGGCGTGGATTTCGCCTCGAACGATTACCTCGGCCTGGCGGGTTCGGCGGCACTGGCCGACGCGATGCGCGCGGCGCTGGATCGGGGCGTGCCTGTCGGGTCGGGCGGGTCGCGGTTGCTGCGCGGCAATCATCCCGAGCATGGGGCGCTGGAGGATGAGGCGGCAGCCTACTTCGGCAGCGAGGCGGCGGCGTTTTTTTCAACCGGTTTTGCCGCCAATTCGGCGCTGCTGGCGACGCTGCCCCAGCGCGGCGACTTGATCCTGACCGACCGATTGATCCACGCCAGCAGCCACGAAGGCATCCGCCTCAGCCGCGCCGATCACCGGCGGGTGCCGCATAATGACATTGCCGCTTTTGCCCGCGCCATTGCCAGCTGGCGGCACAATGGCGGCGTCGGACAAGTGTGGATTGCGGTCGAAACGCTGTACAGCATGGATGGCGATTTTGCCCCGCTGGCGCAATTGTCCGAACTGGCCTTGCGCGAAGGAGCGATTTTGCTGGCCGATGAAGCCCATGCCACGGGCGTTTGCGGGCCGGGCGGGCGCGGGCTGGTCGCCGATTTGCCATGCCGCGACCATGTTATTAGCCTGCATACCTGCGGCAAGGCGCTGGGGGTGGAGGGCGCGCTGTTATGCGGGTCGCGGACCATGCGCGAATTCCTGGTCAACCACGCGCGCGGGCTGATCTTTTCCACCGCGCCATCGCCGCTGATCGCCGCTGTCGTGCGTACGGCTTTGCGGATCGTCGCTGACGGCAACGAATTGCGCGATGAATTGCAGGCGCGGATTGCGGCGGCGGGCGCGTTGCTGGGGCCGCTCGGCGCGCAATGCCACGGGTCGCCGATCATGCCGTTGGTGTTGGGCGACGACTTGCGGACGATGGCGGTGGCGGGGCGGCTACAGGCTGGTGGCTTCGACGTGCGCGGTATCCGTCCACCGACCGTTCCCGAAGGCACCTCGCGGCTGCGTATCGTCATCACCCGCAATGCCGGACTGGACGATATCGCGGCGCTGGCGGCAGCGTTGCGCGAAGCCATGGCTGCATGACGGGTATCGTCGTCACCGGGACCGATACCGGCGTGGGCAAGACCGTGGTGGCGGCAGGGCTGGTGACGGCGCTGGGCGCGCGCTATTGGAAGCCGGTGCAGGCGGGGCTGGATGAGGACAGCGACAGTGCAACAGTCGCCTCGCTGGCACCGGATGCGCTGATCCATACCGAAGCCTATCGCCTGACCACGCCCTGTTCGCCGCATCAGGCCGCCGCGATCGACGGGGTCAGCATCGCTGTGGAGCGGCTGACATTGCCCACCGGAGATGCGCCGCTGGTGGTCGAGGGTGCAGGCGGCGTATTGGTTCCGCTGCGCCAAGATTTGCTGTTTGCCGATGTCATGGCGCGCTGGGGGCTGCCGGTGGTGCTGGTCGCGCGCACGTCATTGGGGACAATCAACCACACGCTGCTGTCGATCGAGGCTTTGCGCGCGCGCGCGCAGGTAATCGCCGGGGTGGCGTTCGTCGGCGATGCGAATGATGAAACAGAGCGTGTGATTTGCGCGATTTCTGGCGTGGTGCGGCTGGGCCGCTTGCCGTGGCTGGTGCCGCTGAACGCTGCGACCCTGCGCGCCGCCATGGCCGCCGATTTCGACTTGTCGGGGCTGAAATGACCCGCTCGCCGGTCTGGCATCCGTTCACCCAGCATGGGTTGGAAGAGCCCACGCCGCTGATCGAACGGGCCGAGGGCGCGATTCTGCATACGCGCGACGGGCGGCGCGTGATCGATGCCATTTCAAGCTGGTGGGTGACGACGCATGGCCATTGCCATCCGCGCATCGTCGCCGCCATCGCCGCGCAGGCGCAGCAACTCGACCAGTTGATCTTTGCCGGCTGGACGCATGAGCCGGGCGAGCGGCTGGGCGCCGAACTGGTGGCGATGATGGGGCTGCCTTATGTGTTCTATGCGGATTCGGGTTCCACTGCGGTCGAGGTCGCGCTGAAAATGGCGCTGGGCTTCTGGGCCAATCGGAACCAGCCCCGGCACCGTATCCTGGTGCTGGAACACAGCTATCACGGCGATACTATCGGTGCGATGAGCGTGGGCGCGCGCGGCGTGTTCAACCGCGCCTATGCGCCGCTGCTGTTCGATGTCGGCACTATTCCGTTTCCGGCCCAATTCCCGGCAGCGGGTGCCGAACAGGCGACGCTAGACGCGCTGGAAGTGGCCTGTCGGACTGACCACCCGGCGGCGTTCATCGTCGAGCCGCTGGTGCTGGGCGCGGGCGGCATGCTGATGTATTCGCCCGCAGTGCTGCGCCAGATGCACGCGATCTGCGCGATGCATGGCGTGTTGTTCATCGCCGATGAGGTGATGACCGGCTGGGGCCGCACCGGCACGCTGCTCGCGTGCCAACAAGCCGGGGTGGTGCCCGATCTGCTGTGCCTCGCCAAGGGGTTGACCGGTGGCGCGATGCCGCTGGCGGTGACACTGGCCAGCGAAGCGATCTATGACGCGCATTACTCGTTGGATCGGACGAAAACCTTCTATCATTCGAGCAGCTACACCGCCAACCCGATCGCCTGCGCCGCCGCCCTCGCCAATCTGGCGATCTGGCGCGAAGAGCCGGTATTGAAGCGCATCGCCGCGCTGGCCAAGCTGCAAGAGGCGGCGCGGACGACGCTGGCGGCCCTGCCGGGGATCGCCCATGCGCGCGCTTGCGGCACGATCCTGGCATTGGATTATGAACCTGGCGAGGGCGAAGCGGGCTATCTTTCGACGCTTGGCCCGCGCCTGATGGCGTTCTTTCGGGACCGCGATCTGCTGCTGCGGCCGCTGGGAAATACCGCCTATGTCATGCCGCCCTATTGCATCACGACCGAAGATCTTGCTTCAACGCACCAAGCAGTGGCCGCTGCAGCGCGCATGTCACGACGTTCGAACGCGAAATAGCTGAACGACCGCTCCCTAACCCCCCGGATGCCGGTCCAGTTCGTCGCCCGCCAGCGTCACCACATGCAGCAGGTTGGTCGCGCCGGGTGTGCCGAACGGCACGCCGGCCAGCGTGACCAGCTTGGCGCCCGCCTGGCCGAAGCCATGGCGCAGGGCCATGCGTTTGCCTTTGCCGATCATTTCCTCGAAACTGCCGATGTCGCGGGTGTGGACCGCATAGACCCCCCACAGCAGCGCCATGCGCCGTGCGGTCTTGGGTGACGGGGTCAGCACCAGCAACGGCACCGCTGGGCGTTCGCGGGCGACACGGCGGGCGGTCGCGCCAGAACTGGTGAAGCAGATGATGCCCGCCAGAGTCACCGTCTCGGCGATGGCGGCGCAGGCTTGTGCCAGCGCATCGGCGGTGGTGGCATCGGGACGCACGTTGGTGAAATGGACGCGCGCGGCATAGCCGGGGTCGCGCTCGACCTGCTTGGCGATGCGGTCCATGATCGTCACCGCCTCGACCGGCCAGGCGCCGCTGGCGGTCTCGGCCGACAGCATCACCGCATCGGCGCCGTCGTACACGGCATTGGCGACGTCCGACACCTCGGCGCGGGTCGGCGCCGGGCTTTCGATCATCGATTCCAGCATCTGTGTCGCGACCACCACCGGCTTGCCGCTGCGGCGGGTCACCTCGACGATGCGTTTCTGCAGCGGGGGCACTTCTTCGGGGTTGAGTTCGACGCCGAGATCGCCGCGCGCGACCATGATGCCGTCGGCCAGTTCGATGATTTCGTCCAGCCGCTCCAGTGCTGCGGGCTTTTCGATCTTGGCCATCAGCGCCGGGCCATGCGCGCCGGTCAGCCGCCGCGCCTCGGCGACATCGTCGGGGCGCTGCACGAATGACAAGGCGATCCAGTCCGCACCATGCTCCATGGCAAACGCCAGATCGCGCCGGTCCTTGTCGGTCAGCGCGGGGACCGGGACCACGGCGTCGGGCACGTTGACCCCCTTGCGGTCGGAGATCACCCCGCCGACTTCCGCCGAACACAGGATTTCATTGGCACCGGCGCGAATCACCCGCAGGCGCAGCTTGCCATCGTCGATCAGCAACCGCTGGTTCTTGTGCAGGATGCCGAACAATTCGGGATGCGGCAGGCAGACCCGGGTCTCGTCGCCGGGAGCCGGATTGGAATCCAGGGTGAAATGGCTGCCGTGGCGGATGACCGCGCGGCCGTTCTGGAAAATGCCAACGCGCAATTTGGGCCCCTGCAAATCGCACAGGATGGCGATCGGCCGGCCCAGGTTCTTTTCGGCGGCGCGGATCGCGGTGATAGTCTCGGCATGAGTCGCCTGATCGCCATGGCTCATATTGACGCGAAAGGCATCGACTCCCGCGCGCAACAAGAGCGCGATCATCTCGGGCGACCGGCTGGCTGGACCGATAGTGGCCAGGATCTTGACCTTGCGGCCATGTTGTAACGGGTATTGGCGGTCGCCACTGATCACGATGGTCTCCCTGAACGCTTGCCGCTATAATCGATGCTGGCGGATGCGTGGGCCGCTATGGCAAATGCGGCGACGTTAACCAAGGACGATTGCCCGAGGATAACACGAATATGAATGCAGATGACCCGCTGGACCAATTGGATGATGCGCAGGCCGCTGCCGCTTTCCGGCGGCTGGTGCGCCATTTGCGTTACCGCCATGACGCGCAGAACATCGACTTGATGGGGCTTTCGGGGTTTTGCCGCAATTGCCTGGCCGATTGGATCGTCGAGGCCGGGGCGCCGCTGGACAAGCAGGCGGCGCGCGAGGTGATCCACGGAATGCCTGCCGCAGATTGGAAAGCGCGCTTTCAAACCGAGGTGACGCCGGAGCAATTGGCGCGGATGGCCGAGAGCATGAAGAAAAACGCGATATAGCGCGTTCTGCCGTTAATCTGGACGCGATGGACACCACCCATGATCACTGCCGAAAGCGGATGATTCTCACTGAAATGCGCAGATGCAGCTTGCGCTCGCCGGAACTTGGGCATCTATACGGCAAATAAACGCCAGCCGGAGAGATTCATGGCCTTCACGCTCTATGCCGCCGTAGTGCCCTCGTACCTGCAAATCCTGCAATCGATGACTGGTCTGGTCAGCAAGGCACAGGCTTTCTGCCAGGATCAGGGTCTTGAACCAGTCGCAATCCTGGACGCACGATTGGCCAACGACATGTTGCCCTTTGCCTTTCAGGTTAAATTAACCGTGGTGCATTCGATCGGCGCGATTGAAGGCGTGCGCTCCGGCCTGTTCTTGCCCGACAGGGCGCCGCCGCCCACGACCTTTTCTGGCCTGGCGGAACGCGTGGCCGGGGCCATCGCCCAGTTGGAAGCGTTGGATCCGGGCGAGGTGGAAAGCTTCATCGGCCGGGACATGCGGTTCCAGTTAGGAGACCATAGCATGGATTTCACGGCCGAGGATTTCCTGCTCTCTTTTTCCCAACCCAATTTCTATTTCCACGCCACCACCGCCTACGACATCCTGCGGATGAAGGGTCTCGCGATCGGCAAGCGCGA
>JALYHR010000150.1 GCA_030776465.1 Pseudomonadota bacterium | reverse complement strand
GCCATGCGCCTTCGGCCAGACGCGCGCTCTCACCCAGGCGCGCGGCCAGTTCGCCGCTGGTCGATCCGGTTTCGGGGATGAATTCGATCAAGCGTGCGGTTCCGGCGCGAGCGGTTTAGCGCTGCGTGCCCCAAAATCTGCACCACACTCCGTCCATGCTGAGCTTGTCGAAGCACTGTCCTTTTCTTCGTGCGCCTCGCTCGGCCTCAAGAAAGAAGTGCAGCCCTTCGACAAGCTCAGGGTAGACGGGATTTTGGTTAGCAATTCAGATGACGGCACAACACTCTAGCCAATCGCAAACAGCGCCGATGCTGCGGCAAAGCTCAGCCCGCCCAGCCATCTGGTGGCGAGGTAACCCAGCGGCGAGATGGCGATGGCGCAGATGGCCAGGATGACGCTGTGGATCATGTCGCTGCGCCCGACCACTTTCATGACCGGCTCGTCGAAATACATCAGCTTGACGATCTTGAGGTAATAGAACGCGCCGATCACGCTGGCGGCGATACCGATTGCGGCCAGTGGCACCATCCCGGCGGAAACCGCAGCCTGGAACACCACGAATTTACCCCAGAACCCGAACAGCGGCGGAATCCCCGCCAGCGCGAACATCACCATCGCCAGGCACAGCGCCAACAGTTTGCGGTGCCGCGACAGCCCGGCCAGATCGGCGATGTCTTCCAGCGGCGCGCCATCGGCATCTTTCAGCATCAGCACCGCAACAAAGCCGCCGATCGTCATCGGCATATAGATCGCCATATAGACCAGCATCGCCGACGCGCCCGCAGGCGTCGCCGTGGCCAGCCCGATCAGCATGAAACCGACGTTGTTGATCGACGAATAGGCCATCAGCCGCTTGATATTGGTCTGGCCGATGGCGCCCAGCGCACCGACCACGATCGAGGCCAGCGAGACGAATATCACCACTTGCTGCCAGGCATGGACTTGCCCGCCAAACGCCGTCAGGGCAACGCGCATCGTCATCGCCAAGGCCGCGACCTTGGCCGATGTGGCGAAGAATGTGGTGACCGGAGTGGGCGCGCCCTCATAGACGTCGGGCGTCCACATATGGAACGGCACCGCGCTGATCTTGAACGCCAGCCCGGCCAGCATGAACAGGATGCCGAACAGCGCGCCGGTCGCAATGCCCCCGTGCAGAGCCGCGCGGATGGCGAGGAAATCGACGGTGCCGGTGAAGCCATAGACCAGGCTCATGCCGAACAGCAGGATGCCGCTGGCAAGCGCGCCCAGCACGAAATACTTGAGCCCCGCCTCCGCCGAACGATCGTCGCTGCGCAGGAAACTGGCCAAAACATACGACGCCAGCGAGTTCAGTTCGAGGCCGATATACAGCGTGATCAGGTTCGTGGCCGAGGCCATCAGCCCCATGCCCAGCACCGCGAGCAGCACCAGCAGCGGGTATTCGGCGCGCATCACTGCGGTGCGTTCAAAGAATGCGGGTGCGACCAGCAATGAAGCGATGGCGGCGGCATAGATCAGCAATTTGGCGAAGCTGGCGAAGGCGTCGGCGCTGTATTGGCCGTAGAAGGCCGACACCGACAGCCCCATGGCCCCTGTATGCAAGGCCGGAATGACCAGGATCGCGGCACCGACAATGGCCGCCACCGCTGCCCAGGTCATCGCCCGCGCAGATTTGTCACCCATCCACGCGATGACCAACAGCATGACGAATGCGACGACGCTCAGCAGGTCTTCGGCGGCGGTCAGCCGCAGCGATAGTGCCCAGCCCATCAGCGTGCCTCCGCCGAAGTTGCAGTTCCCGTGGGCGGCGTCATGTGCGCATCACTGACCGGCTTTGCTTGTGCCAACCGCGCGTCGAGCGAGGCGATATCCGCGCGGATCGGCGCAAGAAAGCTCTCCGGGTAGACGCCCATCCACATCACCACGGCTGCAATCGGCGCCAGCATGACCCATTCGCGTAAGGCCAAATCGGGCATCGCCGCGGCATCGGCATTTTTCTGCATGCCAAAGGCGACCCTTCGGTAAAGGTACAGCATATAGGCCGCGCCCAGGATGATGCCGGTGGTCGAGACCAGCGCCACCCAGCTCGACATCTGGTAAATGCCCAGCAGCGACAGGAATTCACCGACAAAGCCGCTGGTGCCGGGCAGACCGACCGACGCCATGGTGAACAGCATGAACAGCACCGCATAGCCGGGCATATTGATCGACAAGCCGCCGTAACGATCGATTTCGCGCGTATGCAGCCGGTCGTAAATCACGCCCACGCACAGAAACAGCGCGCCCGAAACCAGCCCGTGGCTCAGCATGACGATGACCGAGCCTTCCAATCCCTGGCGATTGAATGCGAACAGCCCGACCGTGACGATCGCCATATGTGCAACCGAGGAATAGGCGATCAGCTTTTTCATGTCGTGCTGCACCAGCGCGACCAGGCTGGTATAGACCACCGCCACCATCGACAGCGCGTAGATCAGCGGCGCGAAATGCGCGGAAGCCTGCGGGAACATCGGCAGCGAAAAGCGGATGAAACCGTAGCCGCCCATCTTCAGCAGCACGCCAGCCAGGATCACCGAGCCCGCCGTCGGTGCCTGGACGTGGGCATCGGGCAACCAGGTATGCACCGGCCACATCGGCATCTTGACTGCAAAGCTGGCAAAAAACGCCAACCACAGCCAGTTCTGCGCGGCGGGCGGAAAGTCATAGACCATCAGTCGCGGGATGTCGGTGGTGCCGGCTTCATTGGCCATCCACAGCATCGCGATCAGCATCAGAACCGAGCCGAGCAGCGTGTAGAGAAAGAATTTGTAGCTGGCGTAAATGCGATCCGCGCCGCCCCAGATGCCGATGATGAGATACATCGGGATCAGGCCAGCCTCGAAGAAGATGTAGAACAGAAACAGATCCTGCGCGGTGAATACGCCGATCATCAGCGTTTCCATCAGCAGGAACGCCGCCATGTATTCGCCGACACGCTTTTCGATCGCGTCCCAACTGGCCAGGATGCAGATCGGCATCAGGAATACCGACAGCAGGATCAGCACCAGCGCGATACCGTCGATGCCCAGCGCCCATTGGAAGCCCGCAAACAGCGACAGATGCTCGGTGAATTGCCATTGCGGGCCGCCGTTCTGGAACCCGGCCCATAGCCCAAGCCCGAGCGCAAAATCGACCAATGTGGCGCCCAGTGCGATCATCCGCGCGGCTTGAGCTTCGACGAACAGGCAGGCCAGTGCGCCGATCAAAGGCACAAGCAGCATCAGCGACAGGATGGGGACATTCGTCATTGCTTAACCCACCATCGCCCAGCTGATTGCCGCTACCAGCCCCAGCAGCATCACCAGCGCATAGGAAGTGAGATAGCCCGATTGCAACCGTTTTGCCCCCACAGAACCCTTCATCACCACCCAGGCTGCGCCATTCGGCCCGAACCGGTCGATGATGCCGATATCGCCCAGTTTCCACAGTTTGTCGCCGATCCAGAAGGCGGGTCGCACGAACAGGAAGTCATAAAGCTCGTCGAAATACCATTTGTTGAACAGGAACTGGTACAAGGTGCCGAATTGCTCGACGAACGCCGCCGGGATCTTTGGATTGCGCAGATAGGCATACCAGGCGATCAGCAATCCGGTCAGCATAACCGCGAATGGCGCCCATTTAATCCACGCCGTGACGTGTTCGTCGGCCTCCATCAAGGCGCGGTCGAATACCAGCGCACCGTTCCAGAAGTGCCCGCCAGTATCCGCCCCGATGAAATAAGGGTGGAACAAGACGCCAGCAAACACCGCGCCCAGCGACAGCACCACCAGCGGGACCAGCATCGCCAGCGGGCTTTCATGCGGGTGATAGCCTGCGGTACCGGTCACGCCGGATGCGGGCGCCGCATGGGCGTCATGGTGGTGGTCGATCTCGACGGGATGATCATCGCTCTCGCCGTCATGTTCGTGATGGACGGCGTGCTGGATATGCTCCGACCCAGCCCAGCGCGGCGTCCCGAAGAAGGTCAGGAACATCAGCCGCCAGCTATAGAAACTGGTCAGCAATGCGGCGAAAATGCCGATGACCGAGGCGAATTCGCCCAGCGAGGTGCCACGCGCAAACGCCGATTCGATGATCGCGTCCTTGGAGTAAAAGCCGGCAAATCCGCCGATCTCGTCGATGCCAACGCCGGTGATCGCCAATGTTCCCGCCATCATCGCCCAGAAGGTGACCGGGATTTTCGTCCGCAGGCCGCCATAAAACCGCATGTCCTGCTCATGATGCATGGCATGGATCACCGAACCCGCGCCCAGGAACAGCAGCGCTTTGAAGAAAGCGTGGGTGAACAGATGGAACATCGCCGCATCGAAAGCGCCGACACCTGCTGCAAAGAACATGTAACCGAGTTGCGAGCAGGTGGAATAGGCGATCACCCGCTTGATATCCCACTGGCAGGTACCGACGGTGGCCGCAAAGAAGCAGGTCGCCGCGCCGATAAAGGTCACGAAATGCATCGCCGCCGGGCTGGCCACGAACATCGGCGACAGCCGACAGACCATGAACACGCCTGCCGTCACCATGGTCGCGGCATGGATCAGCGCCGATACCGGGGTCGGCCCTTCCATCGCATCGGGCAGCCAGGTGTGCAGGCCAAGCTGCGCCGATTTGCCCATCGCGCCGATGAACAGCAGGATGCACAGCACCGTCATCGTGTCGAAGCGGTAGCCGATAAAGCCGATGGTGCTGCCCGCCATATGCGGCGCGGCGGCCAGGATGGCCGGGATCGAGACCGTTCCGAACACCAAAAACGTGCCGAAAATCCCGAGCATAAAGCCAAGGTCGCCGACCCGATTGACCACGAAAGCCTTGATCGCGGCGGCGCAGGCCGATGGCTTTTTAAACCAGAAACCGATCAACAGGTAGGAGGCCAGCCCCACCCCTTCCCAGCCAAAGAACATCTGCACCAGATTGTTGGCGGTCACCAGCATCAGCATGGCGAAGGTAAACAGCGACAGATAGGCGAAGAAACGCGGCTGGTCCGGGTCTTCGTCCATATAGCCCCAGCTATAAAGGTGGACGAGCGCCGACACCGTGGTCACCACCACCAGCATCACCGCGGTCAGGGCATCGACGCGCAGTTCCCAGGCGAAATTGAGATTGCCCGATTGCACCCATTGGAACACCGGCAGCGCGGTAGCCTGGGCGTTGCCTGACAAGAACGAGATGAATATCGGCCACGACAGCGCGCAGGACAGAAACAGCGCACCGGTGGTCAACAGCTTGACCGGGCCATTACCCAGCGCCTTGTTGCCCAGCCCGCCGATGAAGGCAGCCGCCAACGGCAGGAAAACGATGAAAGCGATCGAATGCACTGGGGCTATCCCTTCATCCGATTGACATCATCCACCGCGATCGAGCCGCGCCCGCGAAAATAGATCACCAGGATGGCCAGGCCGATTGCCGCCTCGCCCGCCGCGACGGTCAGCACGAACATCGCGAAAATCTGACCCGTAAGATCATGCAGATAAGCGCTGAAAGCGACGAAATTGATGTTCACCGCCAGCAGGATCAGTTCGATCGCCATCAGGATGACGATGATGTTCTTGCGGTTGAGGAAAATGCCCAGCACGCCCAACACGAACAAAATCGAGCTGACGACGACATAATGCCCGATGCCGATCATAGTTTGACCCCTTGGCCCACTTCGGGGCGAACGTTGATCGTGGCCTCATCCGGTCGCCGCGCATTCTGGCGGGACACGTTCTGGCCGCGCGTATCGCTGCGCTGGCGGTGAGTCAGCACGATCGCGCCGACCATCGCCACCAGCAGGATCAGCCCCGAAACCTCGAACAGGAACAGATATCGGCCATACAGCAGCGCCCCGATCGCCTGGATATTGCTGAACCCGGCCGCTGTGGTCGCCGAGCCATCGGGCTTGCCCAGGACCAGTGCCCCGGCGTGCTGAGTGAAGATGCCCAGCAGCAGTTCAATCAGCAGGACCAGAGCGATCAGCATGCCCAGCGGGAAATTTTTGATGAAACCGGCGCGCAAGGTGGCGAAATCGATGTCGAGCATCATCACCACGAACAGGAACAACACCGCGACCGCGCCGACATAAACGATCACCAGCAGCATGGCGATGAACTCGGCCCCGGCCAGCACCATCAGCCCGGCGCCATTGAAGAACGCCAGGATCAGCCACAACACCGAATGCACCGGATTGCGCGACAGGATCGTCACCAGCCCCGACACGATCGTGACCGAGGCGAACAGGTAAAAGGCAAGAAGCTGGATCATACTAAATCCCCCTCCCGCTTGCGGGAGGGGAGAAGGTCAAGCTGCAATCATTGTTGATGGCATTTTCATTCATCCCCGGCCCCCTAGCGATAGGGCGCGTCGGCTTCAAGGTTCGCGGCCAGTGCCCGCTCCCACTTGTCCCCGTTGGCGAGCAATTTGGTCTTGTCGTAGAGCAGTTCCTCGCGCGTTTCGGTCGCGTATTCGAAGTTCGGCCCCTCGACGATGGCATCGACCGGGCAGGCTTCCTGGCAAAAACCGCAGAAAATGCACTTGGTCATGTCGATGTCGTAGCGGGTGGTCCGGCGGCTGCCGTCATCGCGCGGTTCGGCCTCGATGGTGATCGCCTGCGCCGGGCAGACGGCTTCGCACAGCTTGCAGGCGATGCAGCGTTCCTCGCCATTGCTGTAGCGACGCAGCGCATGTTCGCCGCGAAAACGCGGGCTCAGCGGGTTCTTTTCGAACGGATAATTGATCGTCGCCTTGGGCTTGAAGAAATACTGCAAGGTCAGCCAATGCGCCTTGAGGAATTCCCACAGGGTGAAGCTTTTGACAAATTGAGCGACACTCATACGAGGCATCCTTGTCCGTCATTGCGAGGAGCGTAGCGACGCGGCAATCCATCACCAGAGCGTGGAATGATGGATTGCTTCGCTTCGCTCGCAATGACGAAGTTTGTGATTGATTTGGTGGGCTGGTCGGCGGTCATTGAGGTGACCTCGCCGTAATTTTGCACGTCCCATTTGCGAACACAGCCCCTGCGCCATCAGTTAGCGGGTTGGTGCTGCTGTATCTGAGTAGCTGGCCGTTTGCGTCGGGTACGATGACTATTGGTATCTCACTACCCATACTTAGGGTCACTGCTTGGGTATGGCTTGGCCTTCCTGATGCGCGCTCCGATGAAACCCAGCTTCGACCGTCATCCAGTGTCTTTAGTAGGAGCACATTTTGCACAGCGCCGGGCTCACTCTTGCCGTCAACAAACAGAAACGTTTGCCGTTCTGACGAAGACCTATAGCCGCGATTGTCTGATGTTATAGACACGTCGCAATCCAGCCGAACAGGTACAAACTGCTCACGCTCATTCGTGGGAAAGAGGTCAGCCAGAGCTATCGTCTGCGCCATCACTAATGCCGCAACCATCATGCGCCGTACCTCGTAAGCATCAAATACCCGCTGATCACCACCACAAACAGCAGCGAGGTCGGCAGGAATATCTTCCAGCCCAGCCGCATCAACTGGTCATAACGGTAGCGGGGGACGGTCGCCTTGACCCAGCTGAAGACGAAGAAAAAGAACAGGATTTTCAGCAGCAGCCAGATCACGCCGGGCACGACGATGCTCGGGAAAAAGAACAGGAACGGCATGTCGATCGGTGGCAGGTAACCACCGAAAAACAGCGTCGCATTCAGCGCGCACATCAGCAGGACATTGGCATATTCGCCCAGCCAATAGAGCGCAAAGCTCATCGACGAATATTCGGTCTGGTAGCCGGCGACCAGCTCGCTTTCCGCCTCGGTCAGATCGAACGGCGCACGCCCAGTCTCGGCCATGCCCGATATCAGGAACATCACCCACATCGGGAACAGCAGCGGATTGGCGACGAAGCCGTTGATCAGCCAAACATGGTCCTTCTGCGCCAGGACGATGCCGTTGAGATTGAACGTTCCGGCCCACAACACGACGCAGATGAGGATGAAACCGATCGAGACTTCATAGGAAATCATCTGAGCCGACGCACGCATCGCACTGAAAAACGGGTATTTCGAATTCGATGACCAGCCCGCGATAATCGTGCCGTAAACCCCCAGCGAACTGATCGCCAGGATGTACAGCAGCCCAACGTTGATATCCGCCAGGATCGCGCCTGCCGCGAACGGCAGCACCGCCCAGCTCATCAAGGCGACGGTAAAGGTCAGGATCGGCGCGATCAGGAACAGCGCCTTGTTTGACGCCGAGGGAACGATGGTTTCCTGCAGGAACACCTTGAGCCCATCGGCAAAGCTTTGCAGCAGCCCGAACGGCCCGACCACGTTGGGGCCCCGGCGCAACGCCATCGCCGCCCAGATCTTGCGATCGGCATAGATGATCATCGCCACGCCCAGCATCAGCGGCAAGGCGATCAGCAGGATGCCGATAATCGTGGCGAGGAACCACGCCCATTCGGGGGCCATGCCCCAGGTCTGGAACTGGCTGGTCATTCCGCCGCCTCCGCGAAATCCTGCCCATGCAGCAGTTCGGCCGAACAGCGCTGCATGGTCACGCTGGCCCGCGCGATGGCGTTGGTGAGGTAGAAATCGGCGATGGGATAGCCGCTGATTACGGCGCTGTCGGTTGTGCCTTGGCCGCTCGGAAGTGCGCCGTAATCCGCCAAACCTTCGACGCCCAGCGCGGGCACCGCCGCGATCATCGCGCTGCGCAGCCCGGCAAAACTGTCGAAGCCAACATTGACTTTGAGCGCGTCGGCCATGGCGCGGATGATCGTCCAATCCTCGCGCGCGTCGCCGGGCGCGAACACCGCCTTGTCGGCGAATTGTACCCGTCCCTCGGTATTGACGAAGGTGCCGGGCTTTTCGGTATAGGCAGCGCCCGGCAGGACGATATCGGCGGCATGGGCGCCCTTGTCGCCGTGATGGCCGATATAGACGATCATCGAATCCGCGAATTTGGCGTAATCGACTTCGTCTGCGCCCAGCGAAATCAGCAGTTTGGGCTTGGCAGCGGCAATATCGGCGATGCCCCCGGTTTGCGCATAGCCCAGCATCAACCCGCCCATGCGGCTGGCCGCCAAGTGCAGCACGTTGAAGCCGTTCCATGCCCCGCCATCTTCAAGAGTGCGCACCAGATTCCACGTCGCCGCGAGCGCCAGCCCGGCGCTCAACGCGCCCTTGGCCAGCCCCGCGCCGCCGATGATGATCGCCGGGCGTTTGGCCGCCGCCATGACGTCACCGACATGCGGTGGCAGATTGCCCAGCAAAGCCACATCATCGCCGAAGAATTCAGCCGCGAAGGTCGTGTCCCATTCGGGGCCGACGATGAACACCTTGGCACCGCGCTTGACCGCCTTGCGCAAGCGGACATTGAGCAGCGGCGCTTCCCAGCGGATATGGCTGCCGACGATCAGGATGGCGTCGGCGGTTTCGATCCCGGCCAGCCCGGAATTGAAGTTCACCGCCGCCAGATTGCTGCAATCATAGGCAAGGCCCGTCTGGCGCCCTTCCAACAGATTGGAGCCCAGCGCCGAAACCAGCGCCTTGGCGGCGAACATCGTCTCGCAATCGACCAGATCGCCGGCAATCGCGGCAACCGAGGCCCCCGGATTGATGCTGGCGATGGCGGCAAAGGTTTCGTCCCAAGTGGCGGCGACCAGCTTGCCGTCGCGCCGGATGAACGGCTTGTCGAGGCGGCGGCGCGTCAGGCCATCGACTTGATAGCGCGCCTTGTCGGGCAGCCATTCCTCATTGACGTCGTCGTTGATGCGCGGCAGCACGCGCAGCACTTCGCGGCCACGGCTGTCGATGCGGATGTTGGCACCGCAGGCATCGGACACGTCGATGCCCAGCGTTTTCTTCAACTCCCACGGCCGCGCCTCGAACGCATAGGGCCGCGAGGTCAGCGCGCCGACCGGGCACAGATCGATGACATTGGCCGACATTTCATGCTTCGCGGCGCGTTCCAGATAGGTCGTAATCTGCATGTTTTCGCCGCGAAACAGCGCGCCGATCTCATCGACACCGGCGATTTCCTCGGAAAAACGCACGCAGCGAGTGCAATGGATGCAGCGCGTCATCGCCGTCTTGATCAGCGGCCCCATGTATTTCTCGGTC
>JALYHR010000149.1 GCA_030776465.1 Pseudomonadota bacterium | reverse complement strand
CCCCCAGAGGGGGAGGATTATGCGGTGCATATGTAATGCTTTTTTCTCTAGCCCTGGCGTGCACTGTGTTGGGCGCGCGCGCCGATGCCCAGGCACCCGTCCCTGCGGTGCTCACCGAGGTCAGGCTGGTCAGCGAAAGCAAAAACGCGAGCCGGTTTCGGCTGGTCTTCTCGCCCAAGTCGAACAGCTTCGGCCAGGTCGGTGCGGACAGTGGCAGGGCGGCGCTCGGTCTGGCTCTGACGACGCGCGACCGCAGCGCAGTATCGCCCACCGGCCTCAAAGGCCTGGTCCGCCAGATCAGCTTCGATCAGGCGGACACGGTGCTGATCGTGCACTTCGCCACCAGCTCGCCAGCCACGCTCAGTGCCGCCAACATCGACGCCAGTACGGTGGAGGTGACCGTCTCGAACGGTATCGAGAAAAGCAATGTCAACGCCGACGCCGTCAGTGCCAGCGGCGGGTCACTGCCGCAGGCATTGGCGCCCCGTCCTGGCCAGACCTATGAACTGGTGATGCTGCGTTATGCCGACGTCAGCGAAGTGGTCGGCCTCCTGACCGATGGCCTCACGGTCAAGTCGAACGACAGCTTTGTGCCTCACGAACCCGGTTTCGGCACTAACGGCCTGACCGGGGCCAATTATGCCGCCACTGCCGCGCTTAACGACCAGTCCGACGCGCAGCCGATGGGCCAGTCGGTCGACAGCGCGATCGCGATAGACCGCCGCCTCAACGCCGTCTGGCTCAAGGGCACACTGGAGGAAATCGCCCGCATGAAGGCCGAGATCGCCTTGATAGACGTGCCTGTGGACAGCGTGATCCTCGAAACCCAACTCGTCGAACTTACCGAGAACGGCGCCAGGGCGATCGGCATAGATTTCGCCAATTCTGCTGGCCAGATTGCCTCAGGCACGATCCAGACCGGGCAATACATGCCGATTGGCACCACCGCGAACACCGGCGGCCATCTCAACCCTGGCGGCGCTTTCGTGGGCGGCATGCTGGCCAGCGCGCAATTGCAGGCGGCAATCTACGCCCAGATTTCCAAGGGCGCGGGCAAGATCGTGTCGCGCCCGCGCATCGCCGCGCAATCCGGGGCAACAGCCAAGATCATCACCGGCGACGCCCTGCCCATCCTCACCTCAATTACCTTGTCGGGAGTCAACGGCGTTTCGCAACAGGTCCAATATGTCAATGTCGGGGTGACGCTGCAAATCGCCCCGCGCGTCAGCGCCGACGGCTTCGTGACCAGCCATGTATTCTGCGTGGTATCGTCGGTGACGGGCTATTCGCAGGGCTATCCCACGATCAGCCAGCGCGAGGCCGAAACCCAGGCCACCGTGCAGGACGGGCAGACTTTCGTGATCGGCGGCCTCACCCAGGAATCGACGATCAGCAGCGACGGAAAGGTGCCGCTGCTCGGCGACGTGCCGGGGCTGGGCGCATTCTTCCGCAACAAGAAATTCACCAAGCAGAACACCGAACTCTACATCGTGGTGACACCGCATATCGTGCGCCGGGTGATGCCCAACACCGCGCCGGAGCCGCAAGCGATGGTGCTGGGTCGCACCGTGGTGACGCCGGAATATGTTCCGGGCCCGCAGAGCCCGGATTATTCGCCACCACATTGAAGACTTTGTTTCCGCGTGATTTGAAGCGTGCCGCCGTTAATCTGAATCGCCAACCAAGCCCGTCCTGAGCCGGTTAAAGGCGCTGCACCCGATCACTGCTCGATGCGCGAGCATTGGTCGCTGGAAAGGCCGCGCAATGGGGCTTCCTGGCACGGGGCAGGTTCGCCCCAAATCCAGCCCGAACCCTTGTAACCAAGATAAACCCGCCCGAATACATCCGGATCCGCGCCGACAGCGGTCACCTGATCGAGCGTTCCAACTGGGAAATCAACCAGTCGCTGCCAGCTTGCCGCGTTGTCCAGCGACCGCCAGATGCCATAAAGGCCGCCCACTTTGCCCGAGATATAGATCGCCGGATAGTCGGCTCGCGGGGCCGCCTTGCCAAAGGCAATGTCATCGACCCTGGTGACCCGTGGCACCATGGTCCAGGTCGCCCCGCCATCGCTGCTTCGGCGCAGGCCGGTGTCGGACGTATCGGCTACGCCGCTGGTGAAAAACAGGTGGCCAGCGTGACCGGGAACCGAACGCAATTTAGCGGCGAAGCCCGAATTGGGCGCAATTTGGCCCGGAAACACCCGCTGCCACGACGCGCCAAGATCGGTACTGCGCCATAACCCGGTCAACGCCTCATTGGGGGGCTCGCCACTATGCATGAAATAAAACGTACCGCCGGTGGTCTTGTCGGCGGTGATCGTCTTTCGCTGATACCATATCTGCGCGAATGATCCGGGATTGTCGCCAGTGGCGCCATCCAGATTGACGGGATGCCATGACTTGCCGCGATCGGTGGTGTAGTAGGGCTGCCGGTTGTACGCGGGCTCCCACACAATATTGTCGGGATTGCCGGATGACACGGCGATCGACCCGAACGACATACGCCACGGATCATCGTCGCGGGTGCCCGGCGGTGTGGGCAGGGTGTGAAACTTGGTCCAGTGCTGTCCGTCATCGCGGCTGAAACCGGCCATGACCGCATTGCCATCTTCCGCGCAGCAGCCGATGCGGACGTCGGAGGCGTTGGTCACGATGAAATCGGGGTCAGCGGGGGTCCAGTCGAGCTGCTGCACCGATATCAACGAGCGTTCATTGGGGCCAAAAGTGGTGGACCACGCATTGAGGTCGCTTTTGACATGCATGCCAAAGTCCAGCCCGCCAAAAATCGGGGCATGGCCAGGGGCCTGGACGACGTCGTTGGCCACCAATTCCTCTATGCCCCGGCTCTGGCTTTGCCACGCGGCCACCGACACGTCAGGGCCCAGGTCGGCATGGAACACCCCCATCCCGGCGGCCACCCACAGCCGGTTCGGGACTTTGGGGTCAAAACGGATATCGGCGGTCGCGAAATAGGCCGCATCGCTCACCCGCAGCCAGGGCGGATCGCCAGCACCGACGGAGGAACTGTGGGATATGCTCCTCCAGCTCTGGCCGCCGTCGGTAGACGCATAACCGGCCCCACCCTGATCGAATAGCACGACCTGGTCGGTGCGCGGATTAGCGGCAATCGCGCCATATATCCTGGCGGGCAAGCCGGATTCGTGACCGAGATCGTGCCAGCCGCCATCATGATAGGACCACACGGACTGGGCCGCATCATCCACCCCGAAGAAGCGCCCCTGCCTGTCAAATACCCCGTGCCGCAGGTTCATGGGCTGATCGCCACGATTGGCCAGCGGGGCAAAATGCGCCCCATGATCGGATGAGACCGACATGCCGTGACCCGGTGAAAGCGCAAAAATACGCCCCGTCGGCTGGCCGCCTGCGGGTTGTTCGAACCAGATCTTGATGCCGCCCGCCACAGGTCCTCCGGCTGGCGCGGTGCTGGCAGGCACGCTGTCGATTTTTTGCCAATGACCACCGGCGTCGGTCGATCGCCACAGGCCAGCCGCCGGGGTGCCGAGCAGGACCAGATCGGGGTTGGCGGGATCGACAGCCAGATAGGGCCCGCCCAGTCGATAGGCTGCGTTCGCGTTCCAGACCACGGGAAAGGGATTGCCCGCACCCGCCAGTTGCCAGGCCTGGCCGCGATTGTCGGAGCGATAGACATAGCCTTTGATCGCCAGATAGATACGATCCGCGCGGGACGGGGCGACGGCGATTTCGTAAGCGCCCTCGGCCATGCCATCCTGTACCCGGTCGATCGCCGGCATGCTGGCCGCAGTCACCAGCTGCATCCAGCGGTTGGCCCCCGCATCCCAGATATAGGCGCCGTAAACGTCGGTTCGTACCACCAGCGTCTTGCCGGACGCATCGACCGACAAGCCAGTGATGAAGCCTCCTGCCCCGATGGCGACATGGCGCCATTGATAGGTCTCGTTTGCCACCGGGCCGCCAGCGGATGAGAGCGCCGGTGGGGTATGGGTGGGATCCGAAGGGTGATTAAGGAAGGCGTAAGCGGCAGCCGCAGCAAGTGCGAAAAGCGCGGCGCTCAAGGCAAACCAGGGCCATCGCCGACGCTGCGGTTTGACAAATTGCTCATAGCGAATCTGTCTGCGGTCGCGCGGTGCCATCCGGAATTCCCCTCATCGGTCACACAACAGGAGGCAGCGCCCCGTTCAATCATGGGTTTTTGTCAGCAGATGATAAATAGCCACCGGGCTGGTCACAAGATAGCGCCAGCCC
This sequence comes from Pseudomonadota bacterium, assembly GCA_030776465.1. Classification (GTDB taxonomy): domain Bacteria; phylum Pseudomonadota; class Alphaproteobacteria; order Sphingomonadales; family Sphingomonadaceae; genus Novosphingobium. The sequence goes on along the minus strand of JALYHR010000149.1, from coordinate 10,357 downwards.
AGGCGTAACGGTTCACGCGCGACCCGATACAGCCATTCGAAACCCGTCCTCTGCATCCAGTCCGGCGCGCGCGACACCCCGCCGCCATAGTGATCGAACAAGCCGCCGCATGTCCGGATCCAGGCGAGCCCCGGCAGCATTTCCCGACACTCCAGGGAAAGGCGTTCCTGCAAGGGGCTGCCCATCCCCAGCCACAGCACATCGGCACCTGATTTTTGCACCGCCGCGCAGATCGCGGGAAGCTGTTCGGGCGAGAAATAGCCATGATAGGTACCCGCCACCTGCAATCCGGGGATGCGGCTGCGCAAATGCTCGGCTGCGCGGGCCGCAATGCCCCGCCGCCCCCCCAAAAAAAAGAATCGGATGTCATTTTTTGCTGCGACATGCGCGGCATCCAGCAGGAAATCGGTGGTAGCCGCCCGCTCAGATAACGCATTCTTGCAAAACAGGCGGCTGGCAAAAACCAGTGACATGCCGTCGGCATCAATAATATCCGCAGCATCAAGCACATTCGCAAAGCTGCGATCGGACCAATATCGCGCGATAACCGCACCATTGGCGGAGGTCACGACGCGCGGCCTGGCCAATTGCCCGCGCCGGGCGGCAGTCACATCCGCGATCATCTGTTGCGTGAGTTCCACACGCGAGCTGGTTACAATCGGCAAACCTGCGATAGTTGTAATGGGCAGTGCGACCGGAGGCTCTGCTGAGTGGATGTTGACCTGGTCGACAAGTTCAGATGTCATATCCCGCTATTCCAACGGAAACCGCCGCCTGTCACCCGGATTCTCACAACCGGCGCGACCGGGCAAGCTCAATATAGCAGAGCGCGATGACAAAAATTGGGAACTGGTTCTTGTTATTCACGGCGAGCCCAGGCTGGCTCAGGTGGAAATTGAGGTGAATGGGCAACACCGCCATGGCGGACGCCCACCGGCAATCCCAGCCGTAGCAGGCGCCGCAGTTTCCTTCGGTATTGGTGATGGCGCCCCTGGCTGGCCCGCGCGGCATTGTGGATCAGACAAATAACAATGACCAGGAACACCTGCACCACAGCCATGCGATCGAGCAGGCTTGTCTCGGTCATGTTATCACCGAGGACAAATGTGAGCATGGCAAAATAGAGTGAGCGGTGGCCGCCGGGCACGCTTTCTCCCAGCAATAGCAGCAACGCCGGCCAGATGAACATTGTGACGAGCGCCAGGATCAATCCGGGCAGACCGATAGTGACAAGCAGATCGAGATAACCGTTGTGCCCATGCCCGGCTGCGCGCGCCACCCAATTATTGCTCATGCTCCAGATCGGACTGTCAGTGCCAATCTGCCAAAAAGAGCCGAAGCCCGCTCCTGTCCAGAGGTGTTGGCCAGCATAGTCCAGCAACAGGCGCCAGATAACGTTGCGCCCGGTGAAGCCATAGGGATCGTTGATCTGTTCGACCAGCTTACCTTCAAACATAGATAGTAATGGCAACGCCATGATGATGAGAATGGGCGCGGCAATGACTAACAGCGAACGCTCGCGGCGGGGCCAGGCCTTGATCAGAGTGCCCACCAGCAGCGCTGCCCCCAGCATGGCAATCGAGGTCTTGGAATGAGTCATCCACAAGAAAAACAAGGCTGCGGCAGCAAAAATATAGCGCATAAGGCGCGGGGTATGTTGGGTATCGAAGATCAGCAACAGGACCACTAACCCCAAAAAGCTGCCAGCAATATTTTTATGGTGAAAAATACCGCGCCAGTCACCGACGATGGACGGATCCTGCCCTGGAATATAGGCGTGGATGCCGGAATTAAGTAAAAATACGGCAAAGTAATTCACCACGATCATGATCATCACAATGTCGCGCAGGAGCCGCAGGGTGCGAACGGTTCCTAGTTGGGAAATCGATCTGAACAAAGCCCACAAAGTCGCGCAGGTAAGCGTGAGCCGCCGTAGTGAAATCAGGGGCTCGATCGCCCAGGTCGAAGTGAGCAGGCAGTACCCCAGCAATAATAACAGAGAAGCAGGCAGGGCAATCGCGCGACGCAGTTGGCCGGAAACATGGGTGCCGGCAAACAAGATCACGCACACCAGGCTGACCAGCGCCTGGTTCAATACATCGCCCTGCCCTGTATCGACCGACATCGCCCATTCATCAAAGGGCGCCGTGCCGATAAATGCGATGAGCAAAAGACTGACAAAGCAACAGGCGGCGATGCGGGTCGCGCGGGTATGGCCGAAGGCCGCCGTACCGACTGGTGCATCCGGCCCAGGCATCGGACCAGGCCAGGCTTGCCGCGGCATGACGTCGGGTCTGTTCATATCAGCCTGCCCTTGAATGAGAGAAAACGGATCGGCCCACGCGGCTCACTTTTCCTGCACCGGCCCTGGCACCCGCTGCGGCGAGAGACCGATCAGGGATTCATAATTGTCTATCATGGCCGCGCGGGAAACACCCTTCCCCAGTTTTTCCGACAGGGTGGCCCATCGGCTATACTCCTGCCGGTTGTCCAGCAAGTCTGCCAGCGACCGCGATAATTGCGCCACGTCACCCAGCGGCACGACAATGCCGCAACGGCTGCCATCCCCCGCCGTCACGCCTTCGATCTGTACCGGCGCATCGGAAACGACCAGCGGCAGCCCAAGCTTTGCAGCCTCGATCAAGGCCAGGCTGTGACCCTCGAACAGGCTCACCTGCACGAATACGTCCGCCTTTGCCGCCATGCCCAGCGTTTCCCTGCGCGGCATATAGCCCATAAACCGGATTCTATCGGCGACGCCCACTTCGCTGGCCAGCGCGCGCAGGGCATCGCGATCCTCGCCATCGCCGATAATGTCGAGAAGGGCGTCAGGCACCCCGGCCATCGCCCTGATCAGCATGGGATAGTTCTTCTGCTTCGTCAGGCGACCCATGGCGACGATCCTGCGACCAGGGTTGCGGCGGTCGCGATGCAAACCATCGATCAGCGTTTCGATCGGTTCCGGCAAGGCGTTAGGTATAGTGATCCGCTTGGCGCGATAGGCCGCAGGTCTGCGATCCAGCGAGCGCGATACCTCGTTGGAAACACTGACCACCGCTATGGTGCAGGCGAGCAGCCCGGTCATGGCGTCCACGCGGTCGAGCATGGCATTGTAAGTCTGTGACGGGGTGTGGTGAGTGATGACGACACGGGCGTCGCAACCGGACAAGAAGACCGCCAGCGGCATCACGACATTCGCCGCCGGGGATGCCGTTACCACCACGGCTGGGCGCTGCGCCCGCAGAAACCTGACCAGCGCAAGGAACAGCGCCAATGCGGCCAGCGCGCCACCTGGCCTGTTCGGACGGATGTATTGCCAGCCTTCGTTTGCACTCGCCTCTGCGGCTTCATCGGCGTCGGGATAAAGCGCCACCAGTTTCACGGCGTTGCCGCGTTCGCGCAAACATCCGGCGATATCGCACCATAATTCGCGCAAGCCGCCGGGGTCGGTATGGCTCATGGCGAAGAATACCGGGCCGTCTCGGGCCGACTGCTGACCGGCGGCGTTCACTGCACGGCCTTCCCGCCGGTCCGGCTGGATTTATTGTTGCCCAGCATCGCTGCAGCCAGCGGGGCCAGGGCGTCACCGGCTAGTTGGGATGCCCGTATGGCCCCCGCTCCGTTGAGATGCACGCCATTCTGGAACAGGGTGGGCTGCTGGGCGAGCGAGTCGAGCGAAGTGAGCGGACCAAAGCTGCGGTACCAGGCAGGGTCATCCGGCGATTGCGCCCTGCCGAATACCGGCAAGGCCAGAAAGGCAAGGCCGATGCCGCGCGGGCGTAAAAGCGCAGCGATTTTTGGGACGTAGAAGCGGTCAATCGCCAGCGCATAATCGCGCGGCAGCAAAAGAAACGGCGCCAGCCCCTGATTCTGGCGTGAAACCGCGAAGCCTGACTGGATGGCCAGCCTGGCTGCATCGAGATGGATCGGCCCGTTGATAGAACTGCCATCAGGCAAGCGGTATCCCGTTGTCCGGTCGAGATTCGTACCCAGATACTGGTCAGCCCGGAAATTCCGGCTGACCCCGAACATATGCGGAAACATCTGCTCGGCAAGGTTCCTGAGGTTACGATAGGGCATGTATAACAGATTGACGAAATAACGGGTGTTTACCAGCAGAGGCGCCGCCAATAACTCGCCTGGCGACGCCGTCTCGCGAAACATCGGATGGGAATTGACGATAAAGCCATCATCGGAGAGGACGATCATACGCACCTCGGGATGGTCAAGCAGCAATTCCCGCACAATCTCGTAGGTAAAATCGCGACCCGGCATAACGATTGCCAAATTCGCCACCGACACCGGCCTGCCCAACCTGGCCGACAGCCGATCCGCCAACACGTGCGGGCTGATGCCAGCCTCAAAACGGGACGAGCCGATCACCGCGATATCGATAGGGTGCCGGTCATAGTGCAGGCGCTCATAGATCCAGCGGGCATGGAACATCTGTGTGCCCGCAGCCGCCTGCCAGGCGAGGTAGCGGTCGAACGGCAAAGCGGCACACAGGGCAAACAGGGCGATCATCGCTGCGACCATTGCCCCCAAGAACGCAGCCCGGCTTGCATTGAGGATGGGCGCGCCCCCCCTCACACTGGCCGGTCCCTCAATAGCCGGCATAGACAAACCCGCCGCTCCCCCGGCCGATAAAGGCAATGCTGGCAAACAACAGCGCCCCGCAGGCGAGGCCCCAGCGCAGGTTTGGCCGCCACTCCAGCAGCACCGTCGGTGCAGAGACCTTGCGCCAGCGCTGCCAATCGAGGCACGGCTCAAACTTGTCGAGCAGCCGGGTGCTGCATGGCAGCAGCCAGCAAATGGCCAGGCCGACCGCGATTTCAAAGGCGACGATGGCCCCGCCGCCAGGGACAAATGCCAGCGAGCCCGGCGCATCCGGGCTAAACCCCAGCATCCCGCGCCAGATGCCCAGCGTAGTCGGCATGTCCGTGGCGCGGAACGGCGCGAGTGCGAACAGCACCGCCAGCAAGGTCAGCGCATTGCCCAGCCAGCCATGCCATGCCTGCGTTGCCAGTTTGCGCTTTCCCCGAACAAAGGCCCAGCATTCCGCAATTATCATGTAACCGGCATGCATCAGGCCAAAGACAAGGTAGGTCCATTTTGCCCCATGCCATGCTCCGATCACCACCATCGACACCGCCGTCGGCAGTAATATTGTCACGACAAGCAGGCTGGTGCGTGCCAGCCCGCGTCCCATCCCCCAGCGGGTAAGGGGCAGGGCGAGCGACTGGAACACATATTCATTCACAAAGCGCCCCAGGCTCATATGCCAGCGCCGCCACCAGTCCACGATGTTGGTAACCCGAAGCGGCGAATAGAAATTGAGCGGCAGGCGAATACCCAGCATCCGCGCACTGCCCATCGCCATATCGGAATAGCCGGAAAAGTCGAAATACATCTCCAGCAGGAAGCCGGTCACCATCGCCCAGCTAACGCACGGTCCGGTGGTCATGCCCCCGGCTGTCCTGGCAAACAGCGGATCGACCCATAGCGCGAAAGTGTCGGCAATGACCGTTTTTTTGAACAGCCCCATCGCGATCTGGACCAGGCCGATGGTCAGATCATCGGCGAGACGCGCGGAGTCGGGTCCGGCATCGACCTGAGGCGCGAAGTCACGGTAATATGTGATCGGGCCAGCAACGATGGTGGGAAAAAACAGCACCGACGCTGCGTAGCTGAGCGGCTCTGCCCGACCGATCCGTTCGCGGGCGGTATCCACCAGGAACGCGATTTGCTGAAAGGTATAGAACGACAAGCCGACCGGCAGCAGCAATTGCCGCACCGCGTTCGCGTTGTGACCCCACAGCGGCTCCAGGATTGCAAAACGAGAAAGCCCGAATTTGAACCATACCAGCACCGCAATATTGGCGGCGACCCCGCAACTTGCCCATGATTGCTTCGTGACGCTCGCGCCGATCCGTCGCGCGAGAAGAAAGTTACCCACCAGCGAGACGAGCAGAAGCGCAAGGGTGGCAGCGTCCGCCAAGGCATAGAACGCCAGCGACGCCGCAATCAGCACCAGCAACCGGTGCGCGCGGCCGCCAAAGCGGGCAACCCCGCGATACAGCGTTACCACGAATGGCAGAAACAGCAGCAAATAGCCGTAAGAGTTGAAGACCACGCCCGTTTAGCCCGAAATCGCCACCCGCATCACCGAAGCCGCAGGCAGGATCCGCAGGCCAGGATCGACGGCCACACCGGGCCCCAGCATCATTGGCACAACAAATCAACCAGTTGGCCGAGGCATTCAAGCCCCTGCCAACGACCTACCGGAATCTTGCGATGAAAGGCGATCTCAACTGCAACCATAAAACGGATGTTGCTCAGGCTGTCCCAACCGGCCACGTCATTGGCGGTCAAGTCGTCGCGATATGCGATTAGGTCGTCGTCGAAGGTATCGACAAGAACATCGGTCAGCCGGTCGATCACATCCTGGCGGGTCATGGTCGCTGCATTGCCGGGATTCCGGGGCCGGTCAAGGCGCGCACCGGCTTTCCTGCGCAACAAGACGCGCCAATCGATCGACCGATCATTGGGGATGCCCGGTTATGTCGATCATCGCCAGCGGCACCCTGGGGTCGGTGCGGCGCCGGATCACCCCGGTCAGCAGGCCAATCGCCAGCAGGTTCCACGAGGCGGTCGAATAGAGTCCCCGTCTGAGCCCGCCGCGACGCAAAGATAGAATGATGACGGGCGCCGCGATCAGCAGGCCCAGCACCGCCAATTTGCCAAAGGCGAGGCAGGCTGCCAGCGCCAGCCACCACGCGACAACGATCGCTGCGTAGCGGATATGACTGAAGTGACGCATCACCGTTGCGAAGTGCCGTTCGCCCAGCGCGCCACGAACCACCTCGCCGATGCCGCCGGCATAGCCGGTGTGCAACCGGCGCCACATGAGCCGGAGCCCGCCAATGGTGTGGCCGTAATGCGTAACCGCCAGGACATCGTTGCGGACCAGCCGCCAGCCATTCGCTATTAGCCGCGCGCCGAGTTCGAATTCCTCGTAACTGTGCAGATTGCGATCGGCAAAATAACCCAGGGAATTAATCGCCGCGACCCGGTATAAGCCTCCGCAATCCAGGCGGTCGGTGTCGTGGAAGTGATCACTATTGTCGTGCGCGCGCTTGCGCTCGGCGTTGGCCTGCCGCAGTTCGAACTCGATTCCCGTGGTATTGCCCTCCTGCACCCGACCGGCCACCCCGGCATAGCCCGGATGCGCTTCAAGAAAGGCGATGCCCTGCGCGAGGAAGCCACGCTCCAGGACCATGTCGCCATCGAGTAGGTAGAAATAAGTGCCACTTGCCGCCTGGAATGCCAGCTGGGCGCCCGCACCGCAGCAGCGCTGGCGCAAATCCGCAAGCTGAACGATACGCACGCCGGGAAAGCTGCGGGCAATCTCCAGGGTACGGTCGGTCGAACCGCTGTCGGCGAGCACGACCTCGCCCCTGCATTTTGCCCCCAGTTCGTTAATCGCAGCCAGCGAACTGGTAATCGCGGAGGCAATATGGGCTTCCTCGTTCAGAGCCTTGATGCCGATGGTAACAAAGGTCACGTTATTGAAATATCATATCTTCAGACGGCTGGCGACGCCACAGGGATCGCAAAAGCCGCCGCAAAGGCGATTTCCTGTGCTCGGTACGCAGGTAGGTATCGAGCTGGTTGATAAACTCTATTGGCGCCTCCGCTCCCTCAAGCGGACCCGGTACAAGCTCGTCCGCCCTGTCCAGCAATGCGACCAATTCCGCCTCGTCCATTGCCACATAGACGCCGGGCCAGCTCCTGAATTGCTCAACGGTGGTGAATTGATGGCCGTTGCGGTGCTCATAGCGCCGGTGATCTCTGGGCATGATAATAATGGGCTTGCCAATCTGCAGCGCCGAAATGATCGAACCCAGGCCCGCGTGCGCCACCATCAATGTGCTGTCGCGCTGCGTCGCCGCAAAGCTTGCCGGATCGAGGAAGTTAAAGGTCTGCAATGCGCGTGGCTGGTAACGCGCCGTACCGACCTGGGCGATGATGTCGTCTCGTCCATGCGCAACGGCCCATTCGTCAACAGCCCTTACCAGTCTGTCGAAATGCACTTGCGTACCCACGGTAACGAAAATCACAGAATCTTTCCAAAGTAGCTGAGCGAAGCGTCTCTCTCCGCTAATTGCGGCCACTGGACAATGGTCAGATCAGCAATGTGGCGCACGCAGCGACCGGACATTGACAGCCCATCGGCGCTGGACATGCTCTCAACCCAGACGACCTGTACTCCCGCGCAGCCGGCAACCGCCAATGCCACGGCCCCTGGTGCCGCACCGGTGGTTATAACGATGTCTGGCTGGAAGGCACGCAGAATTCGCCAGAACTGCCAGGCCGAAGCGATCAAATTGCCAATTGTGTCGCGTGAGCCGTCGGGTAAGCGCAGCACGTGCCGCGTCCCCACCGGGGCAACAAGCCCAGCCGTCGTGGACACAAACTGGCAATCAAAGCCTTTCAATGCCGGAGAAATGCGGCACAGTTCAAGCCAATGTCCACCGGCCGATGCCACGAGCAGGGCACGCCGGGGCGGTGTGGACGAATTATTCATTCTCACTCTGACAGCATCTCTTGCCCGCCAACGATATCGCCCCGGTGGGCCTGATTGCCTTTGGATAGCAGAGCGTTACCCTGGTGGCTTCCCCTTAGCATCTCATTTCCTTGCAGTCATGTCGAATTAACCAATTCGTACCGATTTGCAACGATGCGCATTGTTCGATTATCTGCTTTTCACGGCGCGCGAACGGCGGACCAGATCCAGACTGGCCCTGATTTTTTGGCCATTGACCTGCCCACGAGGTTCTGCGTAACCGATTCGAACAGCCACATCGGCATCGATTTTCGCACGTTCTAGATACGGGAAGTGTCCATTGCCACGCACTGAACCGGGGGACCGCATCTACGCCATTGGCGATATACACGGTTGTTACGATCTCATGCGCCAGTTACTCGACCGGATTGGCGAGCATCATGACGCACTTCCCGAACCGGGTGCGCTCCATATCGTATTCCTCGGTGATCTGATCGATCGCGGCCCGGACAGCGCCGCCGTGCTGAACTTTGTCTACGATCTGCAGCATAAGAACGATAAGGTGATTACGCTTATGGGCAATCACGAGCAGGCAATGCTCAACGTTCTCGACGGAGAACCGAACGTTCTGCGCAGTTGGCTTGGCTTTGGCGGCCTCCAGACGTTAAAGGCTTTTGGCGTGGCGCCGCCCGACCCTGACGAACCATCGCGTGAATTCCTGCGTAGATTACAAGGCGTGATACCCAGGCCCTGGCTGCGCTGGTTGCGGAACCTGCCACTGTTTGCGCAATCCGGCGATTACTTTTTCTGCCACGCCGGCATTCGCCCTGGTGTGCCGCTCCGGAAACAATCGCGCGAGGATCTGCTATGGATCCGCGAAGATTTTCTCGATGATTTGCGATCCCATGAAGCGGTCATTGTCCATGGCCACAGCATCGAGCCGATAACCGAGATTCGCAGCAACCGCATCGGTGTCGATTCTGGCGCCTATCGTACAGGAAGGCTGACCGCCATTTATCTTGAGGGCGACCGTCAGGAATTCATCGCCGTCGAATCGCCAGGCGCTGCCAGCCTGTAGTGGGGAGCATGGCGTAAGGCTTGCATTGGCAGTTCTCTCAGCGCCATTGTAACCCCGAACCGCGCTCCAAACAGGTCAACGCCGTCGCCAGCCGCGCAACCCGGCTGGGGATTATCCAGCCAGCGCCTTTCGTCGCGGCGCTTGCCCGGCTATCAGCCGCGCGACTGGATTCCCGCTCGCATGATTCCCTGGAGACCCCGATGGCCGAAAATACCGATGAACGCCTGCGCCTGCTGATCGAGCGGGTGGAGCGGCTGGAAGAAGAGAAAAAGGGCATCGGCGACGACATCAAGGACGTTTATGCCGAGGCCAAGGCGGTGGGTTACGACGCCAAGATCATGCGCAAGGTGGTCGCGCTGCGCAAGATGAAGCCCGATGACCGGCGCGAAATGGAAACCGTGCTCGATCTGTACAAAGCGGCGCTGGGGCTGGAGTAAGCTGCGCTGAGGCGCCATGATTGCCGGGGCGCGGTATGTCGGCTAGGGCGCGCCCATCCCAGATATTTGCCCATCCTCCATATTTGTAACAAAGCAGACCCATGGCAGGCCATTCCAAATTCAAGAATATCATGCACCGCAAGGGTGCGCAGGACAAGAAACGCTCGGCGCAGTTCAGCAAGCTCAGCCGCGAAATCACTGTCGCGGCCAAGATGGGCATGCCCGATCCCGACATGAACCCGCGCCTGCGCGCCGCCGTCAATGCGGCCAAGGCGC
>JALYHR010000148.1 GCA_030776465.1 Pseudomonadota bacterium | reverse complement strand
GGTGAGCCGAATGATTGTGCGGCTGTTTTGCGAGTCGGTTGCAGCCCAGCCCGATAATTCCATACCACCCGGCGCCGACGGTTTGCGCGTGAATACCAGGGTCAGCGTCCCGTATTCGGGGTGGCTGCGATCGCGCACCTGCACACCGATCGAGCGGGGATCGAGCATCGGTTGCAGCGTGCCGAAGCGGGTGACGTCGCGGGTGGGATCGAGCAACGCGCCAAGCGGGCTGTTGCCGATCGGCCAGCGTTGCACCTGCTTGACCGCTTCGTCGATCATGGTCAGCGCATGGCCGTCGGCAATGATCAGCATCGGCACGCCCGGGGCATATTGAAAGCGGATGCGCCCCGGTCGCTTCAAGGTCAGCACTCCGCTAAGTTGCTGGCCATTGTTGTCGGTCTGGGTAAAGTCGGCCTGCATCGTCGCGATCGCGCGCAATGCCGCTACCGCCTGGACCAGTTCGGCGGGCGGATTTGACGGTGCTGGCCGGGCTGGTTCGGCATGGAGTTGCGGCGCGGTAAGGGCGCAACACATAAAGGCCGCCGCGCCAATGGTGGGCAGCCCTTTGTTCAAGTGACGGATGAAAAAGTTCATGCCTGCTGGCTAGTGGCGCAGTCTTGAATGGCCAGTGAACCTTGACGTGAACCTTACTTGATCTTCGCTTCCTTGAAAGCGACATGCTTGCGCACCACGGGATCATATTTGCGGAAGGTCATCTTCTCGGTGGTGTTGCGCGGATTCTTCTTGGTGACGTAGAAGAATCCGGTGTCGGCGGTCGAAACCAGCCGAATTTTGACAGTTGCGGGCTTTGCCATGATGCTTTCCTGAAATTTCTATCTGGCGCGGGTAGGGCCGCTCTCCAAGAGCCGACGCCCTTGGGCGAACGCTTCGCCTGAGTCAAGCACAGCGTCAGACCAGCAAGCCCCGTGCCGACCCGACGAGCAGAAACACGCCCAGTGCGGCGCGATAAATGACGAAAGGCCAAGCGGAATAACGTTCCAGCACCCGCATCAGCGCCCAGATGGCGACGAAGGCAGAGATCGAACCGACGATCAGCCCGACCGCCAGCACCGACCAGCCATGCATGTCGAGATGCGCGTGATGCAATTCATACAACTCCTTTAACCCGGCTGCGGCAATCGCCGGCAGGCCGAGAAGGAACGAAAACCGTGCCGCTTCCTCGCGTTTGAAGCCGAGCCCCAGCGCTGCGGTCAGCGTCGATCCCGAGCGCGACACGCCGGGCAGCAAAGCGCCAACCTGGGCCACGCCGACGATCAGCGCATCCACCAGCGTGGATTGCGCCATGGTCCGCCGATGCCGCGCCAGCAACTCAGCCAACGCCAGAAATACCGCCATCACCAGGCATGCCCAGCCGATCGCGGGAAGCGTCCGTAGCGGCGAGTTGCATTGATTCAACAGCTTCGACAGCAGTACGCCGCCGATCAGGATGGGGATGGTCGCCAGCGCGATTCTGATCAACATCCGCAACTGCGAATCGGCATAGTCGCGCCGCGCGACCGCCTGCGCCGATCCCACCGCCAATAGGCGCACGTCACGCCAGAAATAGCTGATGACCGCAGCCAGGGCCGCCATTTGCATCGCCGCCGAAAAGGCCGAACCGGGATCGCGCCAGCCCAGTACGGCAGGCACCACCCGCATATGGGCGGTAGACGAGATCGGCATCAATTCCGAAAAACCTTGCACGACGCCGAGAAACGCAACTTTCGCATACCCCAGCGTGACAAAACCCGTGTCGATTCCCTGCGTGCATTGAGCGGCCATGACGGTCAAAATCCTTTACAATGATCGGATGTGGAAGGGTTCACGCCTGAGCGGCAAAGCGGCTTTCATCGAATTGCAGCGCCGCCAGCCGCGAATACAGTCCACCCGCGCGGGTCAGCGTATCGTGCGTGCCCAGCTCGACAATGCGGCCTTTGTCCATGACGACGATGCGGTCGGCCTGGCGCACGGTGGCCAGGCGGTGGGCGATGACCAGTGTGGTGCGGCTTTTCATGAGGCGTTCCAGCGCTTCCTGCACCAGCGCTTCGCTGTGGGCGTCGAGTGCGCTGGTCGCCTCGTCCAGCAGCAGGATCGGGGCATCGCGCAGCAGCGCGCGGGCGATGGCGATGCGCTGGCGCTGGCCACCGGACAGGCGCGCGCCGTCCTCGCCCAGGAAGGTGTCGAGGCCATCGGGCAATTCGCGCAGGAAAGCTTCGGCATTGGCGGCGCGGGCGGCAGCCCAGATATCTTCGTCGCTGGCCTGCCAGTGGCCATAGCGCAGATTGTCGCGGGCGCTGGCGGCGAACAGCACGCCTTCCTGTGGAACCAGCGCGATGCGGCGGCGGATTTCGGCGGGATCGGCCGAGGTCAGCGGCACGCCGTCCAGTTTGATCGCGCCGACCTGGGGATCGTAGAATCGCTCGGCGATCTGGAACAATGTCGATTTGCCCGCACCCGAAGGACCGACGATCGCCACTGTTTCACCCGGCTCGATGGTCAGGCTGAAGTCGGTAAGCGCAGCGGTTTCCAGCCTTGTCGGATAACGGAAGGTCACTTGCTCGAAGGCAATTTGCCCGCGCGGCGGCACCGGCAACGCCACTGGCCGCGCCGGGGGCGCAATCGCGGGGCGTTCGTTCAGCAATTCGTTGAGGCGGCTGGCGGCACCGGCGCCGCGCACGAGATCGCCATAAACTTCGCTCAGCGAGCCGAAGGCGCCCGCTACCAGTCCGCTGGTGACAACGAAGGCAAACAGCGTGCCGCCGGTGATTTCTCCCCGCGCAACGCCGATTGCGCCGCGCCACAGCAGCAGGGTGATCGATCCGAAGATCAGCAGCATGACGACCGACGTCATCATCGCGCGGATGCGGATACGGAGCCTGGCGGTGGCGAAGGTGCGGGTCACTGCGCCGGCAAAGCGTTCCGCCTCGCGTTCTTCCTGGTTGAATGCCTGTACGATCCGGGTTGCGCCCAGCACCTCGGCAATCATTGCGCCGATGTCGGCGACGCGGTCCTGGCTGGCCCGGGACGCCGCGCGCAACTGCCGTCCGAACCACACGATCGGGACAATCACGACGGGAATGGCGAAGACCAGCATCGCCGTCAGTTTTGGTGCCAGCCAGACCAGGAAGGCCAGGCCGACGATTGCGGTAATCAGGTTGCGTAGTGCGACCGACACGGTCGTGCCAACCACCTGCTCGATCAACACGGTGTCGGAGGTCATCCGTGAAGAGATTTCGTTGGGGCTGTTTTCCTCGAAAAAGCTGGGTGCCAGCCGTAGCAGATTGGCCTGCACGGCCAGGCGGATATCGGCGACGACGCGTTCACCCAGCCACGAAACATTGTAGAATCGCACTGCCGTGCCCAGCGCCAGCACCACGACAATGCCCAGCAGCATCTCGAACCAGTGACCGACTGCGGCGGGATCGCTGCCTTTGGCAAAGCCCTTGTCGATGATCAGGCGCAAACCAAGTGGTATGGCCTGCGTGGCCAGTGCCGTGATCACCAGCGCTATTCCTCCCATCGCCACGCGCCCGCGATAGACCCGGGCCGCGTCCCAGATCATGCGCAACGGTCCCAGCCTGCGCGCGGCTGGCGCGGTCGGGGACTCCGTTGGGGGGGAGATGGTGATGGCGGGCGTGGCGGTTGAAGAAGGCATGGCTGCGGGCCCTAGTCGATTTCCCCGCAGGAGGAAACCGGTCCGTTTCTGCGGCTTTGCGTCGGGCAATTCCGGGATCCGTATTTTCCACCGATAATGTTGCAATGTTCCCGAAACATCCTACGTCCGATGGATTATCTTAAGCCCGCTGTTGCAAGCAGGTTTGCAGGAACCGGAGCTCACTCCGGACAGTTAATCAAGACAATCGTCACAAGGACAGCCATCGGTGCTCTACGATCTTTATGAAATGCAGCGTAATTATCTATCGGGGGCAAGCGCCTGGGCGTCGGTAGTATCGCAATTCATGTCCAATCCGGTGCTGCCGATGGGGTATCTTGCCGGTGGGCCGGTGGTCGCTTCGGCGCTGGAAGTTTTTGCCCATGCCGCCATGCCGCGCGGCAAGCCTGTTTTCGGTATCGAAGATGTCACGGTCGATGGCACCGCCTGTCCGGTGATCGAAGCCATCGTGCTGCGCCGCCCGTTTGGCAATTTGCTGCGCTTTTCACGAGTTGGCTTGCCCGATGACGCGCCCAAACTGCTGATTGCCGCCCCGATGAGCGGCCATTATGCGACACTGCTGCGCGGCACCGTACGCCGCATGATCGAAAACTGCGAAGTCTACATTACCGACTGGGCCGATGCGAAGACGGTGCCTTTGGCGCAGGGCAATTTCGATCTCGATGATTACATCGACTATCTGGTCGGCTTTCTGGAGCATATCGGGCCGGGCACGCACATGATGGCGGTATGCCAGCCATCGGTCCCGGCGCTGGCCGCGACCGCGCTTATGGGGGCTGCGGGCAATCCCTGCCGCCCTGCCACGCTGACCCTGATGGGTGGCCCGATCGACACCCGCGAAGCGCCGACCGGAGTGAACGATCTGGCCGTCGAACATTCGCTAGGCTGGTTCAAAAGCAACGTCATTGCCACGGTGCCTCGGCATTATGCCGGCGCTGGGCGAAAGGTCTATCCCGGCTTTCTCCAGCTTGCCGGATTTTTGTCGATGAATTTGCAGACGCATATGGACAGCCATTACCAGATGTTCCGGCACCTGGTCGCAGGCGACGGGGAAAGCGCCGAGGCCAGCAAGGCATTCTACGAGGAATATCGCAGCGTCTGCGATATGACGGCAGAATTTTATCTCCAGACCATCGAGCACGTTTTTCAGCGCCATTCGCTGCCAAAAGGCGAATTGCTGCATCGCGGCCAGCCTATCGACCTTGGCGCGATCCGCGACACCGCGCTGCTGGCGATCGAGGGCGAAAAGGACGACATTTCCGGCATCGGCCAGACCAAGGCGGCGTTGACCATTGCGACGCATCTGCCGGACGACGCGAAACGCTATTTCCTCGTACCCGAGGTCGGCCATTACGGTATTTTCAACGGCAGCCGCTGGCGCGATAAAATCGCCCCGGTGGTGGAAGAATGGATCAGCCAGCACGCGCGGCGCAACAGCGACAACCCTGATCTGCGCGGAGTAGGGCGTCACTTGCACGCGGTGGGGTAATACCAGCGGCCCTCAATCTTCGCTGATCAGCCTGCGCAATTCTCGCATGTTCGCGGCAATTTCGAACTTCGCAAGCACGCGCTCGCGGCCTGCCTGGGCAAGCCGGGCACGTTCCTTGCCATCTTGCGCTAACCCGATCATTGCGGCAGCCAGCGCTTGGGCGTCGCTTTCGGGAACAAGCAGGCCCGCGCCGCCCCCCGCCAATTCGATGATTCCACCGTTGGCGGTGGTGATCACCGGCAACCCGGCGGCCATCGCCTCGATCAGAAACACCGGAATGCCTTCCTTGTCGCCGTCGCTGGTGGTCAGGCTGGGCAGCACGGCGGCATCGAAATGGCCATTCACCAGGGCGTTCAGCATGGTTTCGTGAGCCGTGGCGCCATGCCAAAGCAGGGCATTGCCGAGGCCGAGTTGCTGCGCCTGGCGGTGCAGCTTCGCCTCCAGCGGGCCATCGCCAAACACCTCCAGAAATATTTTTTGTCCTCCCGCGCGGGCGATGGCCATCGCGGCCAGCAAGTGCCCGTGGCCCTTCTTGCCAACGAGTCGCGCGGCGATCGCCAGCCGCAGCGTCGGCAGCGGCCCGTCGCGTTGCGGCGCCGGGCGGCCCGGAACGGTGACGCCCATGTGCAGAACCAGCAGTCGCATCGCGTGAGCGCCTGGGGGCCCCACGTAATCCCGAAACTCGTCGGCACCCGGCTGGTCGATGGCGCGCACGAAATGGGCGCGCGCTGATTTCCAGCCCAGCAGGTTATTCTGCGCGATGTCGTAGCGGTGCGCGGTCATCGACCAGGGCAATGCGCCGGCCAGCAGCGTCACCCCCAGCGCCAGCGGCACAGTCCAAGCCAGCGGACCAGCTTGTGCGAGACATATTTGTAGATATCCAGCGCGCCATAACTGGCCGACAAGCGCGGCCACAGGACGCGGTGGGTGTTGAAGGCGCGGCAGGCGAT
>JALYHR010000147.1 GCA_030776465.1 Pseudomonadota bacterium | reverse complement strand
GCAGCAGGCACTGGGCGAACCGCTGCGGGTTTTACTGGACAAACGGCCAGGCAAGGCGACGCAAAAACGCTGGGCCTGGGTGAAGAAGGGCGTGCCGCTGATCCTGGAAATCGGCGGTCGCGACGCTGCCAATGCCCAGGTTTCGGTACTGCGCCGCGACCGGCTGTGGCGGGACGATGGCAAGGTCAATTTTGCTGGCGAGGCGCGGGACGAATTTCTGACGCGCGCGGCTGCCGAATTGGCGGATATCCAGCACAGCATGCACCGCGAGGCGACGGAACGCCGCGACGCGCAGATCATTCGCGGGATCACCAGCATGGCGCAACTGGAAGCGGTATTTGCCGAGGGCCAACGCTATCCGGGCTGGGTCGAATTGGGTTGGTCGCGCCCGACCGGCGCGGCGCTGGACGTGGTGGTCGCCACGCTGAAGGCGCTCAAGCTGACTATCCGCAATACGCCACTAGGCGCGGCGGCTCCGTCGGGTAGTTGCATCTTTACCGGCGAACCCTCGGTGGAAACCATCACTATCGCCCGGTCTTACTGAGTTGCCGGGCTCCCGACCCAACCCCGGCCTGCCGAGCCGCCAGCAAGTTCTCGATTTCATCGCGGCATCGCCGGTGCCAGCCGGAAAGCGCGAGATCGCGCGCGAATTCGGGCTGAAGGGCAATGAAAAGATCCAGCTTAAGTCACTGCTCAAGGATATGGCCGAGGAAGGGCTGATCGACGGCAAGCGCACTGCGTTTCACGCCCTGGGCGGCGTGCCGCGCGTCACCGTGTTGCGCGTGGTCGATATCGAGGATGGCGAGGCGGTGGCCATCCCGGATAGTTGGCAGCCCGATGATGCGGTGCCGCCGCCGCGCCTGCGCGTGATCGAGCGCGGGCCGGGCGGAAAACGCGCTGCTGGCCCGGCGTTGCGGGTTGGCGACCGGGTGCTGGCGCGCACCGAGGAGGCCGGGAAAGGCTGGCTGGCCCATCCGATGAAGAAACTGCCCGCCGCCGAGGATCAGGTGATGGGCGTTGTCGAAGTGGATGGCAGCGGCAAGCATTGGCTGGCGCCGATCGACAAGCGCGTCCGCCACGCTGTGCCGATTGCCGATCTGGTCGGGGCGGAGGTTGGCAATCTGGTGCTGGCGGAGCCTGCGGGCCGCAGCCCACGCGGCGGGGTGCGGGTGACGGCGATACTGGGCGATCCGCTGGCGCCGCGCGCGTTCAGCCTGATCGCGATCCATAAGCATGGCATCCCGCATGTGTTCACGACCGAGATGCTGGAAGAAGCCGAACGCGCCGCGCGCCTGCCGTTAAACGCCGAGCGCCGCGAAGACCTGACCCATCTTCCCATTGTCGCGATCGACCCCAGTGACGCGCGCGACCACGATGATGCGATCTGGGCCGAACCTGCCAATGATCCCGACAATGAAGGGGGCTTTCGCGCGCTGGTCGCCATTGCCGACGTATCATTCTATGTTCGCCCCGGCAGCGAAGTCGATCGCGAGGCGCGCAAGCGGGGCAATTCGGTCTATTTCCCCGACCGCGTGGTGCCGATGCTGCCCGAAGTGCTGTCCGCCGATGTCTGTTCGCTGAAAGCCGGTACGCCGCGCGCCGCGATGGCTTGCCACCTGACGATCAGCAAAACGGGGCAGGTGACGGCATGGCGTTTCACCCGCGCCATCGTCCGCATTGCCGAAGTGATCGCTTACGAAGATGCGCAGGCCCGCATCGATTCGGGTGAGAATGATCCGGCGTTGCAGAACCTGTGGGCTTGCTGGGCGGCGCTGGCGCACGCCCGCGATGCCCGCGATCCGCTGGCGCTGGACTTGCCGGAACGGCGCGTAGTGCTCGACAGCCAGGGGCGCATCGCCGAAATCGCCCTGCGTGAGCGGCTCGATGCGCACCGCGTGGTCGAGGATTTCATGATCGCCGCCAATGTCGCTGCGGCCAAGGCGCTGGAGGCCAAGGTCCAGCCGGTGGTCTACCGCGTTCACGAGCCGCCCAGCCGCGAAAAGCTGGTCGCGCTGAAGGATTATCTCGCCACCTTTGAGCGCAAGCTGTCGCTGGGGCAGGTGATCACTCCCGGCCTGTTCAACCGGATGCTGAAGGACATCGCCGACGAGAGCGAAAAGGCGCTGATCATGGAGGCGGTGCTGCGCAGCCAGACCCAGGCCTATTACGGCCCGCGCAATGCTGGCCATTTCGGGCTGGCGCTGGGCTCTTACGCGCATTTTACCTCGCCGATCCGCCGTTATGCCGATCTGCTGGTGCACCGCGCGCTGGTCGATGGCTATCATCTGGAACAGCCTGCGCCGAATTCGGACCTTCCCGCCAATTCCGGGCTGTCAGACCGCGACCGGGCCGACCTCAGCCGTGTCAGCGAGGCGATCAGCATCACCGAACGCCGCGCCATGGAAGCCGAGCGTGACACCATCGACCGCTATGTCGCGGCGTGGCTGTCGGCGCGCGTCGGCGAAACCTTCGATTGCCGCGTGACCGGGGTCCAGCGTTTTGGGCTGTTCGCGACGATCATCGGGCTGGGCGGCGATGGGTTGGTGCCGATCTCGGTGCTGGGCGACGAACGCTTTGCCCATGACGAAGCCGCCAAGGCGCTGGTCGGCGAACGCAGCGGCACCCGCTTTGCCATGGGCGACAGGTTGCGGTTGCGACTGGCCGAGGCCAATCCCCTGACCGGCGCGCTGAAATTCGAGCCGGAGGCAAGCACCGGCGGCCCGATCGAACCGCGCGGGCGACCGGCACCGGCGGGACGGCACGCTGCGCACAAGGCCGGAGCCCGAGGAAGACCGGCGAATATCCGGCATCAAGGGCGGCGGCGGTAAAGGCGCCCTTTAAGAGCGCAGTGCGCTGAATATGCACCACTACAATCCTCCCCCATCGGGGGAGGTGGCAG
>JALYHR010000146.1 GCA_030776465.1 Pseudomonadota bacterium | reverse complement strand
TGGCGCCTTGCGGCGAGGCCGGATCGCGCAATTGGCAGGACTTCGCGGGCGAGATCGCGCAGGGTGCGGCCGCCGGGAACGGGGGCATCCAGCGCCTGGCGCGGGACGGCGTCGCGCAGGGCTTCGCGTTCTGCCATGGTCCAGCCCTTGACCAGGTCCCAGGCGGCATCGAGCGAGCCTTGGTCATAAAGCAGGCCGACCCACAGCGCGGGCAAGGCACAGATGCGGTTGGTGGGGCCACCATCGGCGCCGCGCATTTCCAGGAAGCTTTTCAGCCGCACCTCGGGAAAGGCGGTCGACATGTGGTCGATCCAATCGTCGGCCAGCGGGCGTTCGCCCGGCAGCGCGGGCAGTTTTCCGGCCAGGAAATCGCGGAAACTCTGGCCAGCCGCGTCGATATATTTGCCGTCGCGGAACACGAAGTACATCGGCACGTCGAGCATGTAATCGACGTAGCGTTCGTAACCGAAATCCTCGTCGAAGACGAAGGGCAGCATGCCGGTGCGCGCGGGATCGGTGTCGGACCAGATGTGGCTGCGGTACGACAGGAAACCGTTCGGCCTGCCTTCGGTGAACGGCGAATTGGCGAACAGCGCGGTCGCCAGCGGTTGCAGGGCGAGCGAGACGCGGAATTTCTGGACCATGTCGGCCTCGCTCGAATAATCGAGGTTGGTCTGGATGGTGCAGGTGCGCAGCATCATGTCGAGGCCCATGCTGCCGACGCGCGGCATGTGGCGCAGCATGATGTCGTAGCGGCCCTTGGGCATCACCGGCAATTGATCGCGGCGTTTATCGGGCCACATCCCCAGGCCAAGGAACCCGGTGCCGGTGCGTGCGCCGATGGCCTTCACCTGTTCGAGGTGGCGACCCGATTCAGCGCAGGTTTCATGCAGATTGACCAACGGCGCGCCGGACAATTCAAGCTGGCCCGCAGGCTCCAGGCTGATCGCCCCGTCCACGCCGGACATGGCGATGACATGGCCGTTTTCCTCGACCGGCTCCCACCCGTACTCGCGCAGTGACAGCAGCAGGTCGCGGATGCCGCCCGGCTCGTCATAGCTGGGGGCGTGGTGGTCGGCTTGCACATAGACCAGCTTTTCATGCTCGGTGCCGATGCGCCACTGCTCGCGCGGCTTTTCACCTGCCGCGATCGGCGCCACAAGTTGGTCGCGGTGTTCGATCACCGGTTCGTCGGTGCCTGATATCTGGCGTGTGCTCATCGCGCCCCGATAAAGGCGCAACTGTCGAAGTACCAGCGCAAAAGGCTGGTTACCGCCAGTCTCCGGCAATCGCCATCCATACGGCGATGGCGGCAATCGCGGCGGTTTCTCCGCGTAGAATGCGTGGCCCCAGCGAAATCGGGCGGGCGGCAGGCAAGGCGCGGATGGCGCTGCGTTCGCCGTCGTCAAAGCCGCCTTCGGGGCCGATGATCAGCGCCGCCGGGCCGGGATTCGCGGTAAAGGCAGCGACGGCATGTTCGCCCCCGGCCTCGTCCGCGAAAAACAGCGTGCGACCCGGATCATGCGCGCGCAACAGCGCGTCCAGTTTTACCGGTTCGGCCAATAGGGGCAAGGCGGTGCGGGCGCATTGCTCAGCCGCTTCGGTTACAATAGCGCGGGCGCGTGCGGTGTTCAGCTTGTCGGCGACGCAGCGATGGGTCAGCACCGGATGGATACAGGAAACACCCAATTCGGTGGCCTTTTCCAGCACGAGATCGAAACGGTCCTTCTTGAGCAGCGCGGCGTAGAGGATGAAATCGGGGACTGCTTCGCGCGCGCGCAACATCGTGTCGCATTGTGCCACCAGGTCGCGTTTGCCGAGCGACGCGATCGTTGCTGCCCATTCGCCGGTGACATCGTCGCACAGGATCACGATATCGCCGACACCGACGCGCATCACCCGCGCCAGGTAATGCGCCTGCGCGCCGTCGATCGCGACTTGGCCACCGGTGCTCAACGAGCCGGGGACAAACAGACGCGGTGCGCTTTTCGGCGGCCAGGCGGGGGTGGCGGGCATAGCTTGCCCTATCCGATCATGGGACGGCGCGCTATGTCCCATCCCATGTCCGAAATGGCCCAAATTGTTCCCGACACCCAGCATCGCGGGATCATCGCGCGGCTGCCGCAGTTTCCTCGCGATCTTGCCCAACTGGCGCGGTTCGACCGACCGATCGGTTGGTGGTTGCTGTTCTGGCCTTGCGTGTGGGGGGTATTGCTGGCGGGCGGAACCAGCGAATGGCGCCTGATCGGCTGGCTGCTGGTCGGCGCCATCGCGATGCGCGGCGCGGGCTGCGTCTATAATGACATCGTCGACGCGGGCCTCGACCGCCAAGTCGCGCGCACCGCATCGCGCCCGGTGGCGAGCGGGCGAGTGAGCAAAACGGCGGCTTGGGCATGGACGCTGGGGCAGTGCCTGGTCGGGCTGGTGGTGCTGCTGCAATTACGCTGGCGAGCCGAATGCGTGGCGCTGGGCAGCCTGGCGCTGGTCGCGGCCTATCCGTTCATGAAGCGGATTACCGGCTGGCCGCAGGCGTGGCTGGGGCTGGTATTTACCTGGGGCGCGCCGGTGGGCTGGGTGGCGGTACGCGGGGACAGATTCGAGGTGTTGGCCGCGTTGTACGCTGGCAGCGTGTGCTGGTGCATCGGCTATGATACGATCTATGCGCTGCAGGACCGCGAGGATGATGCCTTGATTGGCATCGGGTCGAGCGCGTTGTCGCTGGGGCGGCACGTGCGCGCCGGAGTCTGGGGGTTTTACGGGAGCGCGCTGGCATTATGGGCGATGGCCTTCTGGTTGCTCAGGCCTGACCCGCTGGCTTTGCTGGCGCTGGCACCAATCGCCCTGCATCTGGCGTGGCAAGCCTTGACCCTGCGCCCCGAGCAGGACGGCAACGCCCTGACCCGGTTTCGCGCCAATCGCTTTGCCGGGCTGCTGCTGGCGCTGGCCTGCTGGGCGGTGGGGCGGTTGGCTTAATCCCCCTTCCTCACAAGAGGAGGGGCCGGGGGTGGTGTCTTTCTCCTCCCGATGCAGCGTGGACCTTTGAGGAAAGGCACCACCCCCAACCCCCTCCTCTGAAGAAGAGGGGGCTTGAAGAAAACATCACTCCGCTGCCAGCAATTGTTCTGCCCCGCCCAGATCGACGCTGACCAGCCGCGATACGCCGCGTTCGACCATGGTGACGCCGAACAGGCGATGCATGCGGCTCATCGATACCGCGTTATGGGTGACGATCAGATAACGCGTGTCGGTTTCGGCAACCATCGCGTCGAGCAGGTCGCAGAAGCGTTCGATGTTGGCGTCGTCGAGCGGGGCATCGACTTCGTCGAGCACGCAGATCGGCGCGGGATTGGTCAGGAACAGCGCGAAAATCAGGGCGATGGCAGTCAGCGCCTGTTCGCCGCCCGACAGCAGTGTCAGCGATTGCAGGCGCTTGCCAGGCGGCTGGGCGAGAATTTCCAGTCCGGCCTCCAGCGGATCGTCCGAATCGATCAACGCCAATTGTGCCAATCCTCCTTCAGATCCAGGCCCGCCTTCGAACAGCCGTTGAAACAAGCGCCGGAAATGGCCATCGACCGCTTCGAACGCGGCGCGCAGCCGTTCGCGGCCTTCGCGATTGAGGCTGCCTATCGAGCCGCGCAGCCGGTGCACCGCTTCGGTCAGTTCGGCTTGTTCGGCGCGGGTGCCGCCCTGTTTGGCCTCCGACTCGGCCAGTTCATCAGCGGCGACCAGATTGACCGGGCCGATCCGCTCGCGCTCCGCCGTCAGTCGGTCCATTTCCGCCGCTTCGTCCGACGCAGCCGCTATATCGTTGACCGAAAAGCCGAATTTCTCGGCCAGCAGCGGCGGTGGGCACTGGAATCGTTCACCCGAAACGCGGGCCATTTCGGCGCGGCGCTGGTCTTCGCTATCGGCGCGGGCCGCTGCGCCTGCGCGGGTTTCGCGGGCATCGGCCAAACCTTCCTGCGCCGCGCTGAGCGCGCTGTCGGCCAGCCGCGCAGCTTCGCCAACCGAGGCAATGCGATTTTCTGCTTCCGCCAGTTCAGCGGCCAAGCGCGTTCGCACTTCTTCGCCCGCCTCGATCTCGCGCAACAAGGCTGCGGGTTTGGCAGCGATGACGGCGCGTTCCTCGGCGATTTCCTGCAGCCGCCGACCCATTTCGGCTAGACGGCTGGCGGCGTCACCGGCCCGTGCCTGCCAGCCGCGCATATCGGCAGTTTGCGCGGCGATTCGCTCCCGGCCGACCGCCAGCGCCTGGTCCTGCGCGGCCAGCCCGGCGGTCGCGGATTGCAGATTTCGGCGCACTTCCTCGTGCCGGGCCTGGGCGGCGGCCAGCACGGCTCGTCCGGCGTCGAGCGG
>JALYHR010000145.1 GCA_030776465.1 Pseudomonadota bacterium | reverse complement strand
CCGACCACCCCCGCGATAGTAAATTATGGGGTGGCCGGGCGGAGCGCGCGAGCCGGGCTGGTGCCGACTCGACGTAAGTCGGAAAAATTCTAAAGCGTTGCAGCCATCCCGCTGCGTGAAAGGCCGGGCCAGTCGGTATGCCAATTATCTCTCCTGCGCCCCTCCAGGCCGAGCGTGGGCCACAGGAGGCCACTGCGTCGGGGCCAGACTGGCACGGACCGGGCGAAAACGAGCCGGATCAATTTTTTTCGGGCGTTGCCAATCCTGCCCTCGCCGGACTGGCCAGGCGTCTGGACCGCGCCATAGCCTGGTATCTGCGCGGAACGATGATCCGGGGGCTGGTGGTCCTTGCCGGGCTATTCCTCGCGATCTTCCTGCTGATGGCGCAAACCGTGGTCGCGCAGCGCCAGGCGCGACAAGGGGTGATGCTCCAGGACGAGTCGATGCTTTCGCTCAATTCCTTGATGGAAATCATGCTGGATGCCGAAACCGGCCAGCGCGGTTTTCTGCTGACCAGCAACCCCGCTTATCTGGGACCCTACCAGCAGGCCAAGGTGCGGCTGGACCCAGAAGTCGCGGCGTTGCAGCGCATGTCTCAGCGGTCGAGCGATGAAGAACAGCAGCACATCGCCCGCGCCCAGCAACTGATCTACGCCAAGATCGACGAGATGGACCGCACGCTGGAGCTGGCCAGGAACGGCTTGCTCCCTTCGGCGATTGCGCTGGTCCAGACCAATACCGGCGAGAATGACATGAACAATCTGCGCCGCGAGCTGACCTGGCTGCGCACCGACCAGGCCATGCAGCGCCAAGCCGCGTTCGATCGCGTGGAAACGCTGGAAGGTCGGTTGCTGCCCTTGGTCGGTATGCTGGGCGCGGGTATGGTGCTGCTGGTCATGGTGGCGCTGCGCGGCGAACGGCACCGCGCCTGGGCCGAGGCCGAGGCGCGGCAATTCACGGCCTTGCGCACCGCCAACGATCAGACCGAGTTGCTGGCGCGCGAACTCAATCACCGGGTCAAGAACCTGTTCTCGGTGGTATTGTCGATCATCACCATGTCGGGCCGCAAGCAGGCGCCCACCGCCGAGGTGCTGGAGGATATCCGGTCGCGCGTGTATGCCTTGTCGCTGGCCCATTCCAGCAGCCAGGGAGCGGAGGGCCAGAAAAGTTCCCAGTTGGGCGATGTCATTGCCAATATCATGCGTCCCTATTCCGAGGGCCACCCCGAGCGCGTGCGTATGTCCGGACCATCTGTCGATCTGCCCGCGCGAATGATAACCCCGATGGGGTTGTTGATTCACGAATTGGCCACGAACGGCTCCAAATACGGGGCATTATCGACCGCAACGGGTGTGATCGAGATCGCCTGGCAGGTCGCGGTGGCGCCGGGCGGGTCCCGCACGCTGCGGCTGGACTGGACGGAGTCGGGCGGCCCGGCACTGACCGGCGCGGATATGGCCAATGCACGCGCCACCGGATCCCAGCCAAAAAGCGGTTTCGGTTCGCGCCTGACTACCCTGGCCGCGCAGCAAATGGGTGGCTCGCTGGAACGGGAATGGCCCGAGGCGGGTGTCCATGTTACACTGTCGTGTCCATTACCGTGATATTCCAGGGGCCGCGCAATTTATTTGCAATTTTGCCTTTGATATCGGAATCAAATGTGGGGTGAGTGTCCGAAATGCAGATCCAGTTTGCCTTGCCAGAACCGCCACGTACCGGCCCCGCTGCCGGGGAGAAGCCACAGATCGCCGTCGATCCGACCGAAAAACTGCTCGGGCGCCGGGTGTTGATCGTCGAGGACGAGGCGCTGGTGGCGATGGACCTGGAATTCGCCTTTGAAGATGCCGGCGCAGAGGTGCTGGGACCGGCCATGTCGGTGGGCGATGCCCTGGCGCTGATCGAACAAGCGCCCGAGATCGATTGCGCGCTGCTGGATGTCGATATCGCCGGAAGCGACGTCTATCCCGTGGCGCAAATGCTGCAACAGCGGGGCATCCCGTTCATATTCCACACCGGCCACGGCTCGCGCCGCGCGCATAGCGCCATGTTCCCCGGCGCGATTACCTGCCTGAAGCCGACTTTGCCCGAGAAGCTGATCGACCTGCTAGCGGGGTTGTAAGCAGAAAAGTGCCCACCCGGCCCCTTCCGCAAGCGGGAAGGGGGAAGAAGATCGATGCATCTCAATTCCCGGCCAGCAGATCGCTCCATTCAGGGTGACGCTTGAACGCCACGGCGACATAGCTGCAGGCGGGCACGATGACGAAGCCTTGTTGGCGGGCATCGTCGATCAGCGCCTCGACCAGCTTTGCCGCCACGCCGCGCCCGCCGATCGCCGGGGGGACCAGCGTGTGTTCGGCGACACGGGCGTTGCCGCGCCGCACCCAGGTCAGCAGCCCGGTGTGTTCGTCGCCTTCGACATGGGCGCGATATTCGCCCGCGTCGCCGGATTCATGGCGGGTGATGGTAACGGTTTCCATGCGAATTTCCTTTCTGCCAGAAGCCTGCTTGACGCAGCGCGGCGACTCTGTGCATCGCGATATGCGTATGAACAAGCGGTTAGACAATGCCGATGCCCGGACCCGGCTGCGGACAGCGGCGGCCTTCATGCTGGTGGCGCTGATCTGGGGTTCGACATGGCTGGTGATCAAGCATCAGATCGAGTCGGGGCCAGCGGGCTGGACGATTACCTGGCGGTTCGCGCTCGCCTGCCCCTTCATGTTTCTGCTGGCGTGGTGGCGGGGCGATGGCTGGCGGCTTTCGGGTGAAGGCGCAAGGCTGGCGGTGCTGGTCGGGGTGACGCTATTTTGTGGCAATTTCCAGTTCGTCTACCGGGCCGAACAACATCTCACCTCGGGCATCGTCGCGGTGCTTTATGCGCTGCTGATGGTGCCCAATGCGCTATTTTCGCGGGTCCTGCTCGGGGTCCGGGTGTCCGGCGGGTTCATCATCGGTTCGTTGGTGGCGATGGCGGGTATCGGGCTGTTGCTGCTCCATGAATATCGCCTCGCGCCGCCGACTTCTGCGGTGCCGCTGGGGCTGGCGCTGACCCTGGCGGGCCTGCTCTGCGCATCGACGGCCAATGTCCTGCAGGCAACCGCCGCCGGTCGCCGCCAGCCATTGGTGCCGATGATCGCCTGGGCCTTGCTGGCTGGCGCAGTTGCCGACGCCGCGCTCGCCTGGGCCAGCAGCGGCGCGCCAGTGTTGTCGGCCAGCCCGGCAGTCTGGGCGGGGACTGCCTATCTGGCGCTGGCAGGATCGGTGGTCACCTTTCCGCTTTATTTCGCGCTGATCCGGACAATGGGCGCAGGGCCAGCCGCGTATAATGGCGTCGCGGTCCCGGTGATCGCGATGGGGCTGTCGACATTGTTTGAAGGCTATCGCTGGAGCCTGCTGGCGGGCAGCGGCGCGGTGCTGGCGCTGGCCGGGCTGCTGATCGCATTATCCGCCCGAGAATAGCGATGCCAGTCCTTCACGGAAGCTGGGATAGGCGGGACGCCAGCCGAGTACGCGCTTGGCCTTGCCGTTCGCGACCCGGCGGTTCTCCGCATAAAACCCGCGGGCCATCGGAGAAAGATTGGCTTGCGCCAGGCTTTGCAGCGGGGGCACGGGCATGTCGAGCAGGCGGCACGCCTCTTCAATGATGGCGTTCTGGCCACAGGGCCGGTCATCGGCGATATTGTAGGCCCCGGCTGGCGCGCCCAATCCGCCGACCACTGCGGTGGCGATATCTTCGACATGCACCCGGCTGAACATTTGGCCGGGAAGATCGATCCGATAGGCTTTGCCTTCCCGCACACGATCGAGCGCGCTGCGCCCCGGACCGTAAATGCCCGGCAGCCGGAACACCCGCGCGCCCCGCGCCAGCCACGCCGCATCCGTCGCCGCGCGCGCGCCGCGCCGTCCGCGTCCGACCGGCGCAGTCTCATCGACCCACGCCCCGCCGCAATCGCCATAGACCCCGGTCGACGACAGATACCCCAGCCACTTTCCCGCCAGCGCATCGCCATAAGCCTCCAGCACGGGCTCGCTGCCGTCCCCCAGCGGCGGCACCGAGGACAGCACATGGCTGGCGTCGGCCAATGCCACCCGGACATTGCCGCTATCGCTGAAAGACAAGGTGCCGTCGCGCCCGGTCGAGATCACTTCCCAGCCCTGCGCCGCGAGCCGACTGGCAATGCGGCTGGCGCTGTAGCCGAGGCCAAAGATGAACATGCGGGGCATCGGTGTGCGGTAGCGGGGAGAGCGGTCGCGGGGAAGGGGGACTTGCTTCGAGTCGGGCGGGGAGAAGCGTTTCTCATTTGCAATCTTCCTCTCCCCCTTTCGCTCACGCCGTTCTAGGATGACGCCATGGACATCCCCACCAACCCCGAAACCGCCGACGCCGCGTCAGCCTCGGCCCACCCGGTGCTGATCCTGCGCGAGGATTACCGCCCGCCAGCATGGCTGGTGCCCGAGGTGGCGCTGGATTTCGCGCTGGCGTTGGAGGAAACGCGGGTCACGGCGCGGCTGTCAGTAAAACGCAATTCCGCTGTGGATGGAATCGAGCCCTTGCGGCTGAACGGCGACGGCATCACCGCTCGCACAGTTATGGTCGATGGCGTGGCACACAACGACTGGCGCATGGATGGCGCCGATCTGGTGATCGATCTGCCCGACGACGCGCATGAGATCACCATCGAGACCGCGCTCAATCCGATCGCCAACAGCCAGTTGATGGGGCTTTACGCCTCCAACGGCATGCTCTGCACGCAATGCGAGGCCGAGGGATTTCGCCGGATTACTTTCTTCCCCGACCGGCCCGACGTGCTGTCGGTATACCGCGTGCGGATGGGGGGCGATCGCGCGACATTCCCGGTGCTGTTGTCGAATGGCAATTGTACGGCCAGCGGACATGACCAGGATGGCACCCATTGGGCCGAATGGCACGATCCGTGGCCCAAGCCAAGCTATCTGTTTGCGCTGGTGGCGGGCGACCTGGTGGTCAATCGCGACCAGTTCACGACGATGAGCGGACGCCAGGTCGAACTGGGCATCTGGGTCCGCGCGGGCGACGAAACCCGCACGCATCATGCCATGCGCTCGCTGATCGCGTCGATGCGCTGGGATGAACAGGCGTTCGGCCGCGAATACGACCTCGACCTGTTCAATATCGTCGCCGTATCGGACTTCAACATGGGGGCGATGGAGAACAAGGGCCTCAACATCTTCAACACCCGCTATGTGCTGGCCGACCCCGATACCGCGACCGACAGCGATTACGACGGCGTCGAAGGCGTGATCGGCCACGAATATTTCCACAATTGGTCGGGCAACCGGATCACCTGCCGCGACTGGTTCCAGCTGAGCCTCAAGGAAGGCTTCACGGTGTTGCGCGACCAGTTGTTCAGCGCGGCGATGGGATCGCCTGCGGTGAAGCGCATCGAAGACGTGCGGGTGCTCCGTGTCGCCCAGTTTCCGGAGGATTCAGGCCCGCTGGCGCATCCGATCCGGCCCGATTCCTATCAGGAAATCTCCAATTTCTACACCGCGACGGTCTATAACAAAGGTGCCGAAGTCATTCGCATGATGCGCACGATGGCCGGGGAAGACCGGTTTCGCGCCGGGACCGACCTTTATTTCGCGCGCCACGATGGCGAGGCGGCGACGTGCGAGGATTTCATCACCGCGATCGAAGATGGCACCGGGCTGGACCTGCGCCAATTCCGCTTGTGGTATGCCCAGGCGGGGACGCCGACGGTGACGGCGCGGCTGTCGCATGACGGCGAAACCGCGACGCTGCACCTGGAGCAAACGGTGCCGCCAACCCCGAACCAGCCCGACAAGGCGCCGATGCCGATCCCGCTGCGCGTCGCGCTGTTCGACCGCGCGACCGGCCGGCATGGCGGGGAACAATTGCTGGTGCTGGACAAATCCGCCGCCGATTTCAGCTTTCCCGGATTAGCCCAGCGCCCGGTGTTGTCGCTCAACCGCGGCTATTCGGCGCCGGTCAGCATCGCGGCGGATATCGAACCTGCGGATCTGGTGTTCCTGGCCGCGCACGACGACGATCCCTTCGCCCGCTATGAAGCGATGCAAAGCCTGATGCTGGGGCATCTGGTGGGCACGGTTAGCGGCGCGCTGGATGCTTCGGCGCGCGCGGCGGGCGAGGCGGCGATCACCGAGGCGCTGGCGGCAGTGCTGGCCGACGGATCGCTCGACGATTTGATGCGCGGCGAACTGATGATATTGCCAGCCGAAGCCTATATTGCCGAGCAATTGGCACAGGCCGATCCACAAGCGATCCGCAAGATGCGCGAGGCGTTGAAAGCCCATCTGGCACACGCGCTCGCCGCAGAACTGATGGCATTGCATGACCGGGTCAGCGCGGTGCCATTCAGCCTGGAGCCTGCGGCCCGGGGTGCGCGCAAGCTCAAGACCCAGGCGCTGGTGCTGCTGGCCTCGGGCATGCCCGAAGACGCCGCAGGGCGCGCCGCTGCGCAATATCGCCGCGCGGACAACATGACCGACCGGCAGGGCGCGCTGATGGTGCTATGCGGGCTGGACACCCCGGCGCGGGCGGAAACTCTGGCTGATTTCCACCAGCGCTACGCGGGAAACGCGCTGGTCATCGACAAATGGTTTTCGCTGCAAGCAGGGTCGCTGCACGCAGACGCGCTGGCGCATGTCCGCGCGCTGGCCCGGCACCCCGATTTCACCATGAACAATCCCAACCGGGTGCGCGCGTTGTATATGGGATTCGCGGTCAACGCCGGGGCTTTCCACGAGCCCGACGGTGCCGGTTACCGGCTGATCGCCGATCTCATCCTGGCGCTGGACCCACTCAACGCCCAGACGGCGGCGCGTTTCGTGCCTTCGCTGGGCCGTTGGCGGCGGGTCGAGCCGGGACGCGGAGAATTGATGCGCGCCGAACTGGAACGGATCGCCGCCGCCGTCGACTTGTCGCGCGATACCTATGAGCAGGTCAGCCGCAGCCTTGGTTGAACCGGTCGAAGTCATTGGGGCGGCGGCGCTTAGCAACATGGCTCATGGCTTTTGCGGGCGACGGGGCGGGGTTTCGACCGGGCTGGTGGCCGGGCTCAATGTCGGGCTGGGGAGCGTCGGGCCAGATGGCGACAACTCTGCCGCCATTGCCGAAAACCGCAACAGGGCTTCGGCGGCAGTGCTGCCTGGCGCACCGCTGGTCACGGTCTATCAAGTGCATTCGTGCGATTGCGTCACCATGGCCGAGCCGTGGAGCGACGCCGCCCGGCCCCACGCCGACGCGCTGGTCACCGATCGCCCCGGCATCCTGCTCGGCATTCTGACCGCCGATTGCGCGCCGGTGCTACTCGCCGACCGTGAAGCCGGGGTGATCGGGGCCGCCCATGCCGGGTGGAAGGGGGCATTGGCCGGAGTGACTGACCAGGCGATCGACGCGATGTGCGCGCTGGGTGCCCGCCGCTCGCAGATAGTGGGCGCGATCGGCCCCTGCATCGCCCGCGCCAGCTATGAAGTGGACGACGGCTTTCGAGCGCGTTTTACAGACGATGACGGCGAATTCTTTGACGCTGGCCGCGCAGGCCACTGGCAGTTCGACCTGGAAGCCTATGTCGCGCACCGGCTGCACCGGGCCGGGATCGCCGTCGTCGAGCCCCTGGGGCTGGATACCTATGCGGCGCCGGAGCGGTTTTTCTCATTCCGCCGCGCCACCCATCGCGCCGAACCCGCCTATGGCCGCCAGATCGCGATGATCGGGCTAATACCAAGCTGGGGTGATCCTGAGCCATGAGGTCAGGGTCATCGAGATGTGGTATTAAATGGCGGTTTTCCGCCATCTTCGACATTGCGCAGGCTGCGGATGTTTGCCACTGTTCGCACCAGCAAAAAGTCGGTTGGCACTTCAGCTTTTCGCAGCTATCAGGCCGGCGAAGTTAACGTCTGCGGGGGTCTCAGTCTGGCAGGGCGCGCGCTTCGGGGGCATCCTTGAACGGGCAAACACAATCGGGTTTAGCCCTCGTTTGGCTCCGCAAGGGGCCTGGCGGGGTCGAAGTAGCAAGGCAAAAGGTCTATCATGGCAGACGACGCGGTCATTGACGCTCCGGAACACGGGCTGGGCACACCAGGAGCGGGCGCAGAAACCGGCATTCGTAGACGCGATTTCATCAACATCGCTGCGGTCAGCGCTGCCGGGGTTGGCATGGTCGCGGCGCTGCTGCCCCTGATCAGCCAGATGGCGCCCTCGTCCGACGTGCTGGCGGAAAGCTCGACCGATGTCGATCTTGCCTCGATCCAGCCGGGGCAGGGGATCAAGGCGGTGTTCCGCTCGCAACCTTTGTTCGTCCGCCGCCTGACGCCCAAGGAAATCGCCATGGCCGCTGCCGTGCCGATGTCGGCGCTGCGCGATCCCGAAACGCTGGAGGCGCGGACCAAGCCGGGTAAGGCCGAGTGGCTGATCACGATGGGGGTTTGTACGCATCTTGGCTGCGTGCCGCTGGGCATTACTTCCCAGGAAAACCGGGGTGAATTCGGCGGCTATTTCTGCCCCTGCCACGGTTCGCAATATGATACCGCCGCACGCATCCGCAAAGGCCCGGCTCCCAAAAACCTGGAAGTGCCGGATTATGCGTTCACCACCGATACCGCAATCAAGGTAGGCTGAGGTCACACACGATGAGCTTTCCCTGGGCCCAAACATACAAGCCGACCCACCCGCTGATGGTATGGGTGGATGAAAAGCTGCCGTTGCCGCGGTTTGTCTATAATGCCATTGGCGCCGGTTATCCGGTGCCGCGCAATCTCAATTACGCCTGGAACTTCGGGGTGCTGGCGGGCTTTTGCCTGGTGATGCAGATCGTCACCGGGGTGGTCCTGGCGATGCATTACGCGTCCAACGCGGGCATGGCCTTCGATTCGGTCGAACACATCATGCGCGACGTCAATTATGGCTGGATGCTGCGCTACGCCCATGCCAACGGGGCGTCGGCGTTCTTCGCTGTGGTCTACATCCATATTTTTCGCGGGTTTTTCTACGGCTCGTACAAGCCGCCCCGGGAAATGATCTGGTTGCTGGGCGTGGTGATCTTCCTGCTGATGATGGCCACCGCGTTCATGGGCTATGTCCTGCCCTGGGGCCAGATGAGCTATTGGGGTGCGCAGGTCATCACCGGGCTGTTCAGCGCCATTCCGCTGATCGGCCCCGCGTTGCACACCTGGCTGCTCGGCGGGTTTGCACCGGGCGATGCCGCGCTTAACCGGTTCTTTTCCCTGCACTTCCTGCTGCCCTTCGTGATCTTGGGCGTGGTTATCCTGCATATCTGGTCGCTGCATATCCCCGGCTCGTCCAACCCGACCGGGGTCGAGGTGAAAACCGAAAGCGATACCGTGCCGTTCCACCCCTATTACACGGCGAAGGACGGTTTCGGATTGGGCGTGTTCCTGATCCTTTATTGCGCGGTGGTGTTCTTTGCGCCGAACCAGTTCGGCCATCCCGATAACTACATCGCGGCCAACCCGATGCAGACCCCGGCGCATATCGTCCCCGAATGGTACTTCTGGCCGTTCTATGCGATCCTGCGCGCCTTCACCCAGGACTTCTTCATGATACCGGCCAAGCTGATGGGTGTGCTCGCCATGTTCAGCGCGATCCTGGTGTGGTTCTTCCTGCCGTGGCTCGATCGCTCGCCGGTCCGCTCGGGCAATTACCGCCCGCTGCACCGCAAGTTCTTCTGGGTGCTGGTGGCTGATGTCGCGCTGCTAGGTTACTGCGGCGGTGCCCCGGCGCGCGAGCCCTATGTGATGATCAGCCAGATCGCGGCGATCTATTACTTCCTGCATTTCCTGGTCATCCTGCCGCTCGTCTCCTCGCTGGAAAAGCCGGAGCCGCTGCCGTTTTCGATCACCGAGGCGGTGCTGGGCAGCGACGATCATATGGCGCCCGGCCTGCATGCAGCATCGCCTGCCTGAACCAGCGAGACGGAAAGAGAGCCTCAATGATCCGTATCATCTCCATCCTCGCCGGTGTGTTTTTCACGCTCGCCTTGCTCACCTCGTTCAGCAAGGGCGCCTATAGCTATATCACCGAGCCGCCCGCAGCGACCGCGGTCAACGACTACCACAAGGAAGCCAAGGAACTGGACCTCCCCAGCAACGGGCCCTTCGGCAAGTTCGACATGCAGCAGGTACAGCGCGGGTTTCAGGTCTACACCGAGGTTTGCTCCAACTGCCACATGCTGCATCAGGTGGCGTTCCGCGACTTGAGGGAGATCGGTTACAACGCCGATGAAGTGAAGGCGATTGCCGCCAAGCTCAAGATCCCGCACTACGATCCCAAGACGGGCGAAGTGAAAACCGTCAGCGGCCTGCCGACCGATCACTTCCCGCCGGTCGTCTATGGCGGCCAGGGCAGCCCGCCCGACCTGTCGTTGATCACCAAGGCGCGCGAAGGTGGCCCGGCCTATGTCTATTCGCTGCTGACCGGCTATCAGGACCAGCCCGCCGACCTGCTCGCCAAGTACCCCGACGCGAAAACGCCGGACGGCCTGCATTACAATCCGTATTTCGCCAATCTGAACATCGCCATGCCGCCGCCGCTGACCAGTGACGGCCAGGTGACCTACAAGGACGGCACCAAGCCGACCATCGACCAGATGGCCCGCGACGTCGCCGCCTTCCTGGTGTGGACCGCCGAGCCCAAGCTCGAAAATCGCCACCAGGCCGGGTTTGCGGTACTGGGCTTCCTGATTTTCGCGACGATATTGGCCTATATGGCATACCAGAACGTCTGGGCTGGAAAGAAGCACTGATACCAGCGCGGCAGCTCGCCGCCCCAATCGCCGCTCGCCTTCAAACCAACAGCTTCACCCCGGCCCAGATCGTGCGCGGGGCCAGGTCGATCGATCCGACCTGATTGCGCGTTTCGACCTGGGAGTCGGTCAGTTTTTCGCCCCGCAGCACGAGGCTGAAACCGCGCGACAGGATTTCGATTGACGGCATCGCTTGCAGGCGGCTTTGTGGGCGCACCAGCCGATGCCTGAAATCTATCCTCCACCAGCCAAGCGCCGCCTGATCACGTTTTTCGTCATGGCGGCCGCGATCATGAATGTGATCGACACTACGATCGCCAATGTCGCCTTGCCGCATATGCAAGGCACCACCTCGGCCTCGCGCGAAGAGATTACCTGGGTGCTGACCAGCTACATCGTCACGGCGGCGATCTTTACGCCGCTGACCAGTTGGCTGGCGGCACGCTATGGACGCAAGCAATTGCTGCTGTTGTCGGTCGTCGGGTTCACCTTCGCATCGGTGCTGTGCGGGTCAGCCAATTCGCTGGGCGAATTGATCCTGTTCCGGATGTTGCAAGGGGTGTTCGGATCCTCATTGGTGCCGATAGCGCAATCGACGCTGCTCGATATCAATCCGCCCGAACGGCACGGCCCGGCCATGGCGGTGTTTGGATTGGCGGCGGTTACCGGGCCGCTGGTGGGCCCGCTGCTGGGTGGCTGGCTGACCGACAATTTGAATTGGCGCTGGGTTTTTTTCATCAATCTGCCGATCGGTATCATGGCTTTCATGGGGCTGTCGGCGGTGATGCCGGAAACGGCGAAGAATCACGCCGCAAAGCTCGATCTGGCTGGCTTTGCCTTGCTGGCGCTGGCGCTGGCGGCGACGCAAATGATGCTCGATCGCGGCCAGACGCTTGATTGGTTCGATTCGAACGAAATCAGGGCCGAGGCAGTGCTGGCGGCGCTGGGCTTTTACCTGTTCGCCGTCCATGCCAGCACCAGCAAGGCGCCGTTCGTCAGCACTGCGATCTTTCGGGATCGCAATTACGTCATCGCCACGGTGCTGAGCTTTACCATGGGGCTGCTGCTCTACAGCGCGATGGCACTGATCCCGACCATGCTGGAGGATCTGATGGGCTATCCCACCTTGCACGTCGGCATGGTGCTGGCGCCGCGCGGGTTGGGCACACTGGTGGCGATGGTGGCGGTCGGCTGGCTGATCACCCGCATCGATCCCCGCCTTTTGGTCTGCTTCGGGCTGGCGCTGTCGGCGCTGTCGATGTACATGATGTCGCGGATGTCACTGACGTCCGACAGCTGGCCGGTGATATCCTCGGGCATCGTCCAGGGTATCGGGACCAGCGGTGTGTTCGTCCCGCTGGCGACAATGGCTTTCGCTACCCTGCCATCGCGCTATCGCAACGAAGCCGCAGCGCTCAGCACCATGATGCGCAACATCGGCGGCTCGGCCGGCATTGCCATTGTTCAGGCCATGACTGTGCGCAACAGCGCCGTCGTCCAGTCGCGGCTGGTCGAAGCGGTACGCCCCGATAACCCGATGCTGGCGATGAGAATGCCCGGCATCGACTGGGGTTCGGCGGCAACGCTGAGCGGGCTTCAGGAAAACATTTTCCGGCAGGCCATTATGGTCTCCTACATCGACGCCTTCTGGGCACTGTTCGTGCTCGGCATGGTAGCGGCGCCCTTCGTATTTTTGCTGCGACGTCCCAAGCGGGCGCAGAGCGATACGGAGATGCCGCTGGTCGACGTGCATTGACGCGTTGAAGCGCCAGTCGGTCTCGACGTAAGTCGGAAAAACTCCAACGGAACAATCTCGTCGTTCCACAATTCCACCGAGGCATCGACTTGCAAGTGCCGGAGCTCGCAAGTACCGGACAATCTCCGCCATGCGGACAGCGCGAGGCGTGATGCCGAGGCGCTGATACAAATTGTGGGAATTAATGATTTGCCATTGTTCGGCACCGTCCACACAGGCGCGGATGGAGGTCCGGTTGGGCCCGGACCGGGTCGCGTGTCGATCAACTGAAGGAGCTAGCGGTGCACACCGACACCCGCGACGAGACTGGCACCCATGACGGGACCGACACTCACGAAGAGACTGGTATCCGGGGTGAGAATGATATCCGGGGTGAGACTGGCACCTATGTCGAACCGGTTGAACGGCGGCGGCCCTGGCTGATCTATGCGTTGATCGCGGCGGGATTGGTTCTGGCAGCTTTGATCGGCCGGTATTTCGCTTCGGCGGGTGCTGCCAAAAACGCCCATGCCGGTCGTCCGGTGGCGGCCGTTGCGGTGGCCAAAGTCGTCCCAGCCGATGTTCCGGTGACCGTTTCCGCGATCGGCACGGTGACGCCGATCGACACCGCCACGGTCCGCACGCAATTGGCCGGAAACCTGTTCGCGATCCTGTTTCGTGAAGGCCAGCAAGTCCATGCCGGGCAAGTCATCGCGCAGATCGATCCGCG
>JALYHR010000144.1 GCA_030776465.1 Pseudomonadota bacterium | reverse complement strand
CGAACCGGATCAATGATTTCCGGAACGGCCCGGTGTCTGTATAAACGGAACCGGGAGCGAACGACGCCACTTGGCAAAGGAGCACGGATGACGCAGCGTAAAGGATGGATCGAGGCACTGACCCTGTGCGGGGCGGTTGCAGCGCTAAGCGCGTTCGTCGCTCCGGCCAAGCCCGCCTTCGAAAAGACCGGGACGATTGCCGCGCCCGATGACCGTTGGGACTTTGCCAGTTGGGACGCGCACCATCGATTGTTGCTCGTCGCCCATGGCAAGGACGTGCTGATCATCGACCCGGCGCATCCTCAGGCTGTGCGCGCGGTGGGCGCGCTTCAGGGCGCCCATGGCGTCGTGGCGATCCCCGGCACCGATAATCTGCTGGTGACGAGCGCCAAGGACAATACCGCGCGCGTGATCGACGAGGCGAGCGGTACCGAAATCGCCAGCATTCCGGTGGCGGAGGATCCCGACGCGGTGGTCCTGTCGGCAAGCGGTCTGAGGGCATATGTCATGGCCGCCAGGGCGGGCGTCATCTCGGTGATCGACCTGGTCAAAAACGTAGAAGTGCGCCGCATCGCCGTCAAACCGGGTCTGGAGGTGCCGGTGCTGGTGACCCCCGGACTGATCGCGGTGAATGACGAGGATGCGAGCGAAATCGAAATGGTCAACCTGATCGCTCGAAAGATGGTCGGCAGTATCCCGCTTACGGGCTGCCAGGGGCCGACCGGGCTTGCTTACGATCCATCCACCGGGCTGGCGCTCAGCGCCTGCGGCAACGGTCAGGCCGCGCTGGTCGATCTGAAGGCAAGGCGCGTGGTGACGCTGTTGGCGATCGGCGCGGGGCCGGATACCGTCATCTGGGACAGCGCGCACAAGCGCTTTCTGGTGCCCTGCGGCAAGAGCGGAACGCTTTCGGTCATCCGCCTGGTTGGCCGCACGCCAATCGTCGAACCGCCAGCTCAAACCGAGCCGAGCGCCCGAACGGCAGCATACGACCCGGCGACAGGTCATATCTATTTGCCCGCAGCAAGCTTCGGCCCCGCCGAAGGACTGAAGCGCGGGCCGCTGGTGCCAGGCAGTTTTCACATCGTGGTGATGTCGCCGCACGTTCGATCCTGACTGGTGGAACGCCGCAAGTCGGAAAAATTCTAATCGTCGCGCGAGATTTTTTCGCGTCGTTCATGCGCCTGCTGCGCCTCGACGGTCATGGTCGCGATCGGGCGCGCAATCAACCGGCCCAGCCCGATCGGTTCCCCGGTCACTTCGCAATAGCCGTATTCACCTTCCTCGATCCGCCGCATTGCCGAATCGATCTTGGAAATGAGCTTGCGCTGGCGGTCGCGGGTGCGCAGTTCGATGCCCCAGTCAGTCTCGCTGGAGGCGCGATCGTTAAGGTCGGGCTCACGCATGGGTCCATCCTGCAATTGCTGCAGCGTACCGGCAGATGACTCCAATATGGACTTTTTCCACTCCTGCAGCAGCCGACGAAAATAATCCTGCTGCGTCTCATTCATATAAGGCTCGGCCTCGGTCGGGACATAATCGCCCGCGATGCCACGCCTGGCCTTGATGAGAATGTCGATGTCGTCCCCGGAACCCGCCGCCATCAATGCCTCCACATCGGGGCTTCGCATCGGGCCAGCGACGCCATGCCTTGCCGAAGCCCAATTCCCTGGCGCCGCGTCGGCATGCCAATTGAACCGCGCCTATAGTGGGGCGCCCGGTCCCATTCAAGCGCCAAAACCTCAACCAATCAGAATTTTGCGTCCGCCTGAATGCCACGCGCGATCGCATCCATTTTGCTTTGCAATCGCGTTTCGCGCGAATCTTCCGATCCGACAATTAACGGTTCATTGACCATCACCGGCCAAATTGTCGGCAGGATAACCAGCGTCGGGGATCGTAAACAGGAAAAGCAGATCATGGAAATGAGCCGGATATTTGTCGATAACCATCAAGGCAGTTTTGCCGTCCCATTGCCCAGCGATCTGCAGTCCGCCGACCTGCTGGTGGCGCAATATCTGGCCATGGCGGTGCAAGGCGATGCAGACGCCTGTTTCGATCTCGGCGTGCTCTATTCGACCGGCGGCCACGGCATCGACGGCGACCTTGTCGAAGCACATAAATGGTTCAATCTTGCCAGCATGGCCCACCACGAAGACGCCAAAACCTGCCGTGCCGACATCTCCGAAGAAATGACCGCCCAAGAAATCGCCGAAGCCCAACGCCGCGCCCGCCAATGGATCGCCGCCACGACGCGCCGGGCTGCGTGAGGTTGCGGGTTCAGGTAGGGTTTGAAGTTCAGGGAGATTCCTGAGGCCATGGGCCCCAGACCCCATGCATTTTAGCGCTGTCCGACAAAACCCGGAGCGAAACCATGGCGCCGCAGGCATTAATGGCAAGAGGGTTATTTTCAGGCGATTGTATATTTGACAAACGCAGGCAGTTAGCCGCCCCCAAATTTCTTAGCCAGCCATTCGTAAAGTACGCGCTGCTCGTCTTGCCCAGCGCGCCTGACCTGCGACAGAAGCCAAATGCCAGTTGGTTTTTCGCCGGTTATGTTTTTGGCCCCTTGATTGCAGGTGGAGCAAAGCGACCGCAGGTTTGAGAGTTCATCGCGGCCACCAAGGCTTTTATCGACAATGTGGCCGATATGCAGCCTGACCTTGCGGCTTGTCTCTGGATCGATATCGCCGGGAGTTAGCCCGCACATCTGGCAAGTGAATCCATTGCGGTCCAATACCTCGGCGCGTAATTTTGCTGATATCGCGCGCGAAAATAACACGTCTCTTTTGGGCGGCGGAGCTCTTTCCATTAGATATTCGCCGGGTTTCAACCGGGCATCGTCGTTATGCGAGAGGATCAACCAGCCTTCTTCATCGCGCAACTCGCGGAGCCGTCGCGCCCACTCGCTAACCTCAGACCCTATGGCGTCGCGGATTTCGATTGCCGTGACGACGCGCCCTATGTTCGCCAAGAGATATTGCCGGATGCGCTCTTTCGATCCAGGCTTACGCAACCTGCGAAACCCTACCTGAGATGCCCGCCAGATGCTTCATCAGATGTTTGCCAACTAACTCCGTGTATGCCGGGGGGATAGCTTCATTGATTTCGCCTTTTGACATCCAACTGATGCCCATGGCGTCGCGCGCGGCTGCTAGCCTGCAATTCCCTCCGCCTGTCACCTGAACAAAATCTGTCCACTCATCCGTTTTGCCGAAGTGCGACTTGCGCTTGTCGAAGGTGTGAACCTTGGGGTGTTTTTTGTGAGGCGGCGGAATAATTTCGAAGTTAGCTTCGAACAGCCGGTGCCGCAGCACCCGAAGGCCGGGGAACATCGTGCCGCACAATACGACGGCATTGATTAGAGGCGCGCCATCCACGTTTTCGATCACCCACGGCTTGCCGGACGCAATGAGCATTTCGCGAACCGGCTCGATCAGCCTTGGCCATTCGTGAGCATTGCCGTTGCGCTTAGCTAAGTCAGAATACGACTGGCATGGCGGGGATGCATGGATCGCATCAAACAGCGCAATAAACTTCGGATCAAGCTTCATCACGTCCGCCTGGATAAAGGGCAGCGGGTTGGATGGGCGGGCCACGATATCGACGCCGATCACGTCAAAGCCAGCACGGCTGTAGCCCACGCCAGCGCCCCCAGCGCAGCAGAACAGGTCGAGTAGCAATGGCTTGCGCGAGACCGAGACGGCTCCCTTTCGGCGCGCCGCCAGCAGGCTTGTGACGACACTATCCGGCATATTCCTGTCTCCGCTTTGTTCTCACAAGGCTTAGGAATCTCAGACCGTTATGTCACCATCCTTTTTGGGCTTTTTCACCATCTTCCGCAGGTTCGCCTTGAAATGCGCCTCGTCTTCGTCGCACTCGAGGGCACGAGCGGTTTCCTTGAATTGGTCGATTTGGGACTTTCCCCCCGTTTCGCACATCGTGGTACCGTGGCCAGCGAAATGCTTGCCAGCGCTGTTGTAGACGCCGGACTGGTCGGTCATCAGCGTTGCTTCCTTGGCGATATTGGCTTTGCGGGGGGGGGCGGGACAAAGTCAAGAAACGCAACGCGGCCAATGACGGGGAGCGCGAGAGCTTTGCCCCTCGTTTCTATCGCTCACTCGCTTTTGCGAAACGGCGTCCGCTCCCCCAGATACAACTGGTCCGCCGTGATCCCGGCGCGTTCGCGTTCGAGGAAATCGGCTACGGCATCGCGGAAACCGGGGTTGGCGATGTAGTGCGCCGACCAGGTTTGCACGGGTTCATAGCCGCGCGCCAGCTTGTGGCCGCCTTGGGCTCCGGCTTCGACGCGGGCCAGGCCCAGGGCGATGGCGGCGTCGATGGCCTGGTAATAGCATAGCTCGAAATGGAGGAAGGGCTTGTCCACGGTCGCGCCCCAATAGCGCCCGTACAGCGCGTCGGCGCCGATGAAATTGAGCGCGCCTGCGACCGCGACATTGTCGATGAAGGCCAGCACCAGCAGGATGCTGTCGGCCATACGCTGACCCAGCAGGGTGAACGCTGCGCGGGTCAGATAGGGGCGGCCCCATTTGCGCGCGCCGGTATCCTGGTAGAATTGCCAGAAGGCGTCCCAATGTTCGGGGCGGATTTCGTCGCCGCGCAAGGCCCGGATATCGACTCCGGCTTGGGCGGCGGCGCGTTCCTTGCGCAGGTTCTTGCGTTTGGCAGAGGACAGCGCGCCGAGGAAATCGTCGAAACAGGTGTAGCCCCGGTTGGCCCAATGGAACTGGATGTCGCTGCGCGGCAGCCAGCCTGCCGCCTCGAACCACGGCAATTGTTCGGGCGCAACGAAAGTGGCGTGTGCCGAGGATAGCCCGTTGGCGTCGCATAATTGTTCGGCGGCGCGTAGCAGCGCGCCCGCCAGTTTTGGCGCCAGTTCCGGGTCGCGGGTCAGGATGCGCGGGCCGGTCGCCGGGGTGAAAGGCACCGCGATTTGTAGCTTTGGGTAATAGCGGCCGCCCGCGCGATGCCAGGCATCGGCCCAGCTATGATCGAAGACATATTCGCCTTGGCTGTGGCTTTTGAGATAGGCGGGCAGGGCAGCCGCCAACCGGCTATCTTCGCCGGTGATCACGATCGGCGCTGGTTTCCAGCCGCTGGCCCCGCCGACGCTGCCCGAATCCTCCAGCAGCGACAGGAAGCGATGCGTCAGGAACGGATTGCCGCTGGTCAGCGCGTCCCATTCATCGGCGGGCAGCGAGCCGACCGAGGGCGCGATCCGGGCGATGATCTCTGGCCCGCGCTTTTTCATGCTGCCGTCACCGGCACGCCTGCGGCCTCGGCAATGGGCGCGTCGGCATGGGCATGGGCGCGCGCCAGCAATTCGGGCGAGCGCACCGTCCAGGTCGCAATGGGAAGGCCCCGTTGCCGCTGCTTCGCGGCGAAGCGGCTGGGCAAGTCACGGATGTCATAAGCCAGGAAATCGGGCCGCGCTCGCCACAATGCAAGGTGGCGCAGGACGGTATGGCGCGCGCCCCTGCCCTTTTCCTCGCTGACGATCAGCCCGCGCGCGGTGGCTGGTGCATGGCGCGCGAACCATGCCGGTGCGCGCGGATCGAAGCTCATCACCGCATGGGCGCCGCGATAGCCGGTCAAGTCCCGCTGCACCGCCGCGCAAAGCTGGGCAATCGGCCAATCGCCTCGCGATTTCAGCTCGATCAGCAGCGGTACCCGCCCGCCAATGGCATCCAGCGTGGCGCGCAGAGTGGGGATCGTCTCCGTGCCGCCGGTATATGGAATCGCCGACAACTGGGCGGCGGTGCGATCGATCACCGCGCCATCCGCCCCGGTCAACCGCGCCAAGGCGAAATCGTGAAAAACCACTGCCTCGCCATCCGCCGTCAACTGCACATCGCATTCGATACCCAGCCCGCGAGCGACCGCCCTGGCAAATGCGGACAGCGAGTTTTCCGGCGCGCGCTCGCCCCATAAGCCACCCCATAACCCTCGGTGCGCGAAACAAGCCCCGCGCAGCCAGACGATCCGGCCCGCTGGCGGGGGCGGCGCCAGCCAGTGGTCAATCGGCGCGAATGGCGACAAGCGCATCGATCTCCACCGCCGCACCCAACGGCAGCACCGGCACGCCCACCGCACTGCGCGCATGCTTGCCCGCATCGCCGAATACCGCCACCATCAGTTCCGACGCGCCATTCGCCACCTTGGGCTGATCGATGAACGTCCCGGCACTGTTGACGAAAACCCCCAGCTTCACCACCCGTTCGACCCGCGCCAACGAGCCCAAAGCGCTGCGCAACTGCGCCAAAATCATGATCCCGCAAGCCCGCGCCGCGTCGGTGCCCTGTTCCAGCGAAACCCCCTGACCCAGCCGCCCCGTCACCAGCGAGCCGTCGATGAACGGCAATTGCCCCGAAACATGCGCCAGCCCACCCGCGATGACTACCGGCACATAGGCAGCAACGGGCGCAGCAGGCGCGGGCAGGGTGATCCCCAGTTCGGTAAGGCGGGCGTCGATTTCGGCTTCGGTCATGGGAGATCCTTGGAAAATAAGACTAATTCAATAGATTAAAGGTGCGAGGGGCAAACCCCTCGCGCTCCCCGTCATTGGATTCGTTGCGCGGATGCTCTTGCGCTACTCTTGCCGCGAAGCGGCCTTATAGCCTGCGGCGCTGCGAACATGCACTCCGCCGAATGGTCACGCAACGACGACATGAATGGGGTTTGGGGCCCCTGGCCCCAAGTCTTTACCCTTGACCTCACGCCTTCAATCTCATCCTTCCATTTGCCCCAGCAACCACGGCAGCGCATGCTCCCAATCGTCGATCCGCGCATGGGCGTCGCCGGCCTCAAGCGCGCAGGTGATATGCGGGGCCAGCAGCGGTTCGCCGCAGAGGTGCAGGCGGACCATGTCAGTGGCCACTTCGGCGGCGGAATTGTGGTGCTGGGCCAGATCGTCGATGAAGAAGGTACGGCTGGGCTGGTATTCCTCAATAATGCTCTTGATCTTGGGGCCTTTGGGGCCCTGGTTGGTGAACACGCGCAGGTCGATGCCATGGCTGGCGAGTTGGCGGGTGCGGGTTTCCTGGCGGTGATCGAGCAAATTGGTCAGCACCACCACGTCGGCCCGCGCCGACAGTTGCTGCATGGCGTTGACGGCACCGGCGATGGGCGACTGGCGGTCCATTTCGCCATCGAAGAACAGGTTGAGCAGCCGCCAGACCTCGTCGA
Source organism: Pseudomonadota bacterium (assembly GCA_030776465.1). Classification (GTDB taxonomy): domain Bacteria; phylum Pseudomonadota; class Alphaproteobacteria; order Sphingomonadales; family Sphingomonadaceae; genus Novosphingobium. The sequence goes on along the minus strand of JALYHR010000144.1, from coordinate 3,051 downwards.
TCGGCACCGTTTCGCCGTTGTCGGCGCGCTGCAGCGCTTGCCCGAAATCGTGGCCGTTCATGCTGAAGACGATGCCGTGCTGGTCGCGCAGCCAGTCGCGGAATGGGGCGACCATGTGCAACAGCACCTCGTCGCAATCGGTGATGACCAGCGGTCGGTTCATGCCTCGAACCCCGATCCACCCAGCGCATCGCGCGCCGCGATCAGTTCCTTCGGGGTCACGGCCAGGGCATCGGCCGCGGCCAGCAGATCGGGCTCATGCGCGCCCAGAAAGTCGAGCACCGCGCATTGCACGGCAGGTTCGCCCAGGCCCGCGCGCAACAGGTCAGGCGTCAGCCCGGTCAGTGCCAGGAACCGCTCGCCACGCGAATCATCGGCCATGACCCAGCCCAGCGCTGACAAGGCCAGCGCGCCGGGGTCGGAAACCTCTGTAAACTTACGGGGAATTGTCAGAACCTTTCCAAAGGCATAGCTTGGTCGAGCAGGCCTGGTTATTGCATCGCATACGTAAAACCGCTTCCCACACTCCGCGCAATGGCCGAAGGGATGGAATGGCAAAGCGCATATTGGTTGTGGAGGACAACGACCTCAATCGCAAACTGTTCTGCGAGGTTTTGCGTAGTCAGGGGTTTGCGGTCGAACCGGTAGCCGATGGCGGTGAGGCTCTGGCGCGGGCGCGGCAATTCGTGCCCAATCTGATCATCATGGACATCCAGATGCCCAATATCTCCGGGATCGACTTGATCGAGGGGGCCAAGGCGGATGCGGTGCTGCGCCATATCCCGGTGCTGGCGGTGACCGCTTATGCCGGCAAGGGCGACGAGGAACGGATTCGCGAGGCCGGGGCGGAGGGCTATCTGGCCAAGCCGGTGTCGATCGCGCCGTTCATGGCGGCGGTGCGGGCGTTATTGCACGATTGAGTACTGGCGATTTGGGGCGCAATCCCAGGAACGGTGAGTGGCTGTTCGGCGTTGCAACGTCGATGGTGCCGCGCTTGAATTGCCAATAAATCATGGTGCTCATGATCGCGGCATAGAAACACCACACCGAGGCGAAGGTCGTGGCCTTGACGATCTCGGTTATCGACAGGACGACGATGTTGAGCGCGCCATACCAGTTGACGACGCGGTGGGTGGACAGCAGCAAAGTGCCACAGGTCGCGAAAATATACAGCAACGAAATCGGCAGGCTGGCGGTCATCGGGTTCAGGTAAGCGATCGAATGGCCGACGATGCAGGTGTTGAGCGGCAGCGCAATCAGGCCGATGGCGTCCCATGCCGCCGCCACGCCGCCGATCGCGGTCAGCCCTACCATTACTCCTCGCCGCCAGCCGCGCGGCTCCATCAAGGTTACCGCCAGCGGCATCAGCAGCGGCAGCAAACCTTGCGCATACATCGTGAACATGAAGGCGACGTGGTCCAGTGCCAGCCTGCCGATGCGGCCGTCCAGCCCGAGCCAGACCCAACCTTCGGTGAACTGGTGCAAGGCAAACAGCATCGGCACGGCTGCAAACAGCACCGCGCGCGGTTCCCGCACGAGGCGCAGCGTCGCCACGCCGATGACCGCGATCACCGCACTGGAGGAAAAGCTGGCCGTGGCCGAAAAACACATGCAGGTTTCTTTCGTTAGATCTGGCGTTAGGTCTGGCGTTAGGTCTGGCCCGCTCGAATGAGGTTCGGGGCTTAGGCGCCCTGTGCCGCGCTTCCCGTCGTCTGTCGAGAGTCGCGCCTATGGCGTTCCCTTATGCGTCACGAGCCCTTTATTACCGCTATCACCGCATAACGGCGCAGTCAGAATTCTGGCCGGAGCGAGCAACAGCGCCGCAGCGGCAATCGAACTCGAAGAACTGCGCGCGCGGCTGGGATTACACCACAAGGCCACCTGATGGCTTCCCTCAGTCTATAAACACCACGGTCTTGTCGCCGGACAGCAGGACGCGGTGTTCGAGGTGATATTGCAAGGCCCGCGCCAACACCCGGCGTTCGATATCCCGGCCTTTGCGGACCAGGCTTTCGGGGGTATCGGCATGGCTGATCCGCTCGACATCCTGTTCGATGATCGGCCCTTCATCCAGGTCGGCGGTGACATAATGCGCCGTCGCCCCGATCAGCTTCACCCCGCGCGAATGCGCCTGGTGATAGGGTTTGGCGCCCTTGAAACCGGGCAGGAAACTGTGATGGATGTTGATGCAACGGCCCGACAGGAACGCCGCCATGTCGTCGGTGAGAATTTGCATGTAACGCGCCAGGACCACGAGATCGGCACCTGAATCCTGCACGATGGCCTTGATTTGCGCTTCCTGCGCGGGTTTCGTGTCCTTTGTCACTGGCAGATAGTGAAATTCCAGCCCATCCATGGGCAGATTGGTGAAAGTCTCGCGCGGATGGTTGGAAACGATGCCCACCACGTCCATGCGCAATTCGCCAATCCGCCAGCGATACAACAGGTCCGCCAGGCAGTGGTCGAATTTCGATACCAGCAGCAGGACCCTGGCCTTGCGGTCTGCGGGCACGAGTTGCCAGGTCATGCCATAGCGCAGCGCAATTTCCGCCATCGCCGCGTGCAGCGCCGGAAAACCTGCCGGGTCCGGCAGCGCGATCACGATCCGGGTGAAAAACGTGGCGGTCACGCTGTCGTCGAACTGCTGCGCCTCCTTGATATCGCCGCCATGACGGTAGATTTCAGTTGAAACCGCAGCGACAATGCCCGGACGGTTCGGGCAGGACAGGGTGAGCAGCAAGATCTGGGCGGGCATGAGGTCCTGGTGGGTTAGCTATGGCCAAAATCGCGTTCGAGCATGCTGGGCGGAGATGATTTATGTTTGGGGCGCCCTGTTAACACAGCTTCAGGTCGAGATGATAGAAAGCTCTGCCCCGGTATAAACGGCTGATGCAGGTCGTATTCTTTCGCATCGCAGGCATGTCGGGGCGGGTTGAACGGCAATGGGTCCATCCCTATATTGCTGCGATGCAGCAGGAGAGAATGCATGCTGATCGGCACCGTCCGCGAAATCAAGAACCATGAATATCGCGTCGGCCTGGCGCCGGAAAG
>JALYHR010000143.1 GCA_030776465.1 Pseudomonadota bacterium | reverse complement strand
CCGTGACCGTGTGCACGCTGCTCGACGTCGCGGGTACGGAACTGGCGCACGAGCGCGGTGAGTTGTTCGGCTTCGTCGCTCAACGCGCGGGCTGCGGCGGTGGTTTCTTCAACCATCGCGGCGTTCTGCTGGGTCACGCGGTCCATCTCGCCGACGGTGGCGTTGACCTGGCCGAGGTGAAGCGCCTGGGTCTGCGCCGAATCGGCGATGCGGTTGACCATCGCGGTCACTTCGCCAACGCGCTGGACGATCGCGCCCAGCATTTCGCCGGTCTCGCCCACCAGCGCGACGCCGGCGCCGACCTGGCGGGTCGAACTGGTGATCAGGCCCTTGATATTGCTGGCCGCTTCGGCCGAACGTTGTGCCAGCGCGCGGACTTCGGTGGCGACGACAGCAAACCCCTTGCCCGCTTCACCCGCGCGCGCCGCCTCGACCCCGGCATTGAGCGCGAGGAGGTTGGTCTGGAACGCGATGCCATCGATCACTCCGATGATCTGGCTGATTTCCCGGGTCGAGCGTTCGATCTCGTCCATCGCCGCAATGGCCTTGGCGACCACGGCTCCGCCCTGATCGGCCTCCTGCTCGGCATGAGCGATGGTGGCGCGCATCGCGTTGGCATCGGTGGCGGTTTCCTGCGCGCTGGCGGTGATCTGGTTCATCGCGGCCGATGTCTGTTCGAGCGAGGCCGCCTGGCGGACGTTGCGGATCGACAAGTCGTCCGATGCGCTGCTGATTTCGGCGATCGAGCGGGTCAGGGCATTGGCCCCGATCCGCACCGAGCCGAGCGCTTCGCGCAACGATTCCGCCGCCGAATTGAAATTGAGCCGCAACCCCTCGTACTGCTCGGCCAGCGGTGTGTGGATGCGGTATTCCAGATCGCGCATGGCCAGCTTGTCGAGCCCGGCAGCTAGCCCGGAAAATTCACCAGGGGTTAGCGGATGTAGCGTAAATATCTGATTTAATGTATGATTTGGTTGCTTACACCGATCGACGTCATTTCAGAAGGACCACACCCGCCATGGATAATCCTACGCTGCCGCTGCCCGGTCTGTCACCTGTTTCCGGCAAGCGGTTGGATGTCAGGTTTGATGGCGGCATGCTTTCATCCGACGGCGGGATTTTGCTGTTGCGCGAGGTCGAACAGCGTCTTCGAGTGGCTGATCGTTTTGCGGCCTGCATCAAGGATCCCCGCTCGCCCGACCATATCACGCACAGCATTGCGGACATTATCGGCTTTCGGCTTATGATGATCGCGGCGGGTTACGAGGACGGCAATGACGCGGGCAGCCTGCGCGTCGATCCGATGTTCAAAATGGCGCTGGATCTGGCTCCCAACGAGCGCGTGCTATGTTCGCAGCCGACGATCTCGCGTCTGGAGAACCTGCCCGATACGCGCGCGTTGCTGCGCATGGGCCGGGCCATGGTCGCTATGTTTTGCGACAGTTTCCCCACCGTGCCCAAGCGCATTGTGCTCGACATCGATGATACGTTTGACGCCGTGCACGGTGGTCAGCAGTTGCGCCTGTTCAATGCCCACCATGACGAATATGGCTTCCAGCCCATCGTCGTGTTCGATGGCGAGGGCCGTTTCATCACCGCCGTGCTGCGCCCGGCCAAGCGGCCAAAGGGCACGGAAATCCGGGCTTTCCTGCGCCGCCTGCTGCGCGCGATCCGCAGTCATTGGCCAAAAACGCAGATACTGCTGCGTGGTGACAGCCACTATTGCTGTCCGGAGGTTCTCGACTGGTGCCGGGCGGGTGGCCACGATTTTATCCTCGGCGTCGCGCCGACAGCGACCTTGCGCCGCCATATCACCGATCTGGAAACCAGCACCAAGGCGCGCTTCGATGCCGCGCTCGCCAGTGGGACGGGCGCGGGCAAACTGCGTCGGTTCAAGGCCTTCAACGATTGCGCCAAAAGCTGGAGCCGCGTCGAGCGTATCATCGCCCGCGTCGAAGTCGGCGATCAGGGAGCTGACACCCGCTTCATCGTCACCAATATCAAAAAGGGTTCGCCTTGCTGGCTATACGAACAGGTCTATTGCCGGCGAGGCCAAGCCGAAAACCACATCAAGTCGTGGAAAACCCATCTCGCCGCTGATCGCACATCGTGCACAAGGGCCACCGCCAACCAGCTACGGCTGTTCCTCCATGCTGGGGCATACTGGCTGATGTGGGGTCTGCGCACTGCCATGCCGAAACGATCCGTCTGGCGCACCGTCCAGTTCGACACCTTACGCCTACGCCTCATCAAGATTGCAGCGCGGGTCACCGAATTGAAGACCTTGATCCGCGTGCAGTGGCCAACGGCATGCCCCGATCAACACATCTTCAGGATCGCCCTCGCGCGCATCCCGCGCCTCGTCACCTGAACGTCGCGGCAAGCGCGCCAAATCGAACCCGTCCCTGTCAACCCGCAAGCCTTCACCCACACAATCCCTGGTACACCGCCGGGGACGAGCCGACTTGCCCGCAAGCGGCCAAAGGCCCAAATCTTGGAGCGCGAAACCCAACCGGGTGAATTATGCGGGCTAGCGGTCTCGGCTTACCATTTCGGCGAGGACTGGGCTATGCTCGACGTGCCGCTGCTGCGGCTGGCAGCAGGTGCGGCGGTGATTGCCGCGGCGACGATCGGGCATCCTGCACATGTGACCGGTTTATTCGTGACTATGAGCGATCCGCGCGCCGCCGTGATTGCGCGGATCATAATCGCGGCCGCACCGGTGATTTTGCTGGTGACAGCGGTGGGCATCGTCACCGCCTGGCGGAATGGCAGCCGGCAGTGGGCGGCTGCGATGGCGTCTTGCCTCGCCATGCTGTTCTTCTTGCCACCGGTCGCGGGGTTCTCGTTGTTTTTCGTCTTTCTTCACTCTCCACGACACCTCACGCTGGCACGCGTGGCGCTGCAGGACATGAACCAGATCAATTGGTACGCGACGGGTGCCCTGGTGTCGGGCACGGCAATCTTCGGCTGGTGGGCACAGCATGGACTGACGCGGTGGCGTCTCGACCTAAGCTTGACGGCCCAAGCTTTTCAATTGCTGGCAGCCGTGGCGCTGCCTCACCTTCTGCTGTCGCGTTGGCTTGAAAATCGGCAGAACCAAGCATCATCAATCGAGCCATTTCGTTCCCATGCCAGACCGGCAACCACATGACCAAGCTCACCGCTATCGTGATCGGACCTGGCATCGGCGGCATCGTTCAACCAAAGGATGGCCGCCTACGTGCGTTCCATGCGTGGCCGCGAGGCCACTGCGGACAAGATCGGTCATGGTCTCAGAAGCGGCGTTGGTGCAGTCTATCTCCACCTTCAGCCCGCGTCCGCCAGCATCGTGCATGTCGTGCCGCGAAGGGCATGAAAGTTGAGCCCGTCCAACCATTCGCAGTTTTGCAATCTAAGCACGCTGTTGAACAGCAACGCTTTGCAGGCAGACCGTCCTGCGTGTCGCATGAGGACCATCAGTTGTGGATCCGGGGTCTGCGCACGATGGCGGTCAGGCGGGAA
>JALYHR010000142.1 GCA_030776465.1 Pseudomonadota bacterium | reverse complement strand
GGATAAGTCCGACCTTACCCCAGAGGCGACCTCGATTCTGGACAGCGCGGTCCAGGCCTACGGCAACTGCGGCACCGTGCCGATCATGCTGGCCGGTTACACCGATCTGTCGGGTACCCAGAAGTACAACCTGGGCCTCTCCGCCCGGCGTAACGCTTCGGTCCGTGGTTACCTGACCTCACACGGCATCGCCGACGGGGCCATCTCAAGCCAGGCCTTCGGCAAACTGAACCCCCGCGTCCCCACCGCCGACGGTGTCCGCGAAGTCCAGAACCGCCGCGTGGAAATCACCTACGGTCCGGGCTCGGGCAACTAAGCCCGATACCACTAACAAGACGAGGGGTCGGAGCAATCCGGCCCCTTTTCTTTTGGGCGCGCTCCGTTTGTCGGCGATAGCTGAAGGGCCGAGCAAGGTTCGCAGATAAGGTTGAAGAAATCAGGGTTAGACTTGGGGCCAAAGGCCCCAAACCCCGTTAATTTTTGCATTGCGCATCCCGGCGTCGTTGTGTGACCTCGCTGCGCCGCAGGCTTTATTTATAGCATTGGGTGAAATCGTGGCGATGGTACGAGCCATCCAGGGGTGCAAGTTGGGGGTTATTGCACGTGTCACCCTAATCCACGTTGCACCCTAATCCTTAATCCCTAATCCTTAATCCTAATCCTCCGTAATCCTAATCCGCGTAATCCGTAATCCCGTCCCACCACCGTAATTCCACACTCCAGCGCCTTCCCTACAGCGCGTGTTCCGTTTATGTTCCGGTCCCCCGAGTCGGAGTGGGACTGTGAGAAAGCCGGAGCGCGTTGAACATCTCTATCTCGATTTCGACGGGTTTTTCGCGTCGGTCGAGCAGTTGTGCAACCCGGCTTTGCGCGGGCGACCGGTCGGCGTGATCCCCTACGAGGGCGGGCACACCTGTATCATCGCCTGTTCTCGCGAGGCCAAGGCGCAGGGCGTCAAGAACATCATGATGGTGGATGAGGCACGCCGCATCTGCCGCGACCTCGTGCTCGTGCCGCAGCACCCGGACCTCTATCGCCGCGCCCATAACGCGCTGGTCAACGAAATCGCGTCGGTCGCCCCCATCGATCAGGTTAAATCCATCGACGAACTCTCCTGTCGGCTCGACAGCAAACAACAGCGAGACCCGGCGGCGGTGGGCCATGCCATCAAGCGGGCGATCCGCTACAATATCGGTGCGACCATTACGTGCTCGATCGGCTTTGCTGCCAATCGCCACCTCGCCAAGATCGCGGGCGCTACGGAAAAGCCCGATGGCCTGACGATCTGGCGCCCTGAGTTGATGCCCGGCCCGCTGTTGCGCCTGCCCCTGGACGATATTCCCGGCATCGGGCAATCCATGTTCAAGCGACTGGCGCGCGCTCGCATCGGCGATGTCGAAGGACTCCTGGCCACAGAGCCGAAGCAGTTGCGGGCGATCTGGGGCAATGTGACCGGCGAGCGCATGTGGTATGCGTTGCATGGCTACGCCGTCGAGCCGCCGCGCACGGGTCGCGGGATGTTTGGCCACGCGCGTGTCCTGCCACCCGACCAGCGCAGCCTTGCCGATGCCCGGATCATCGCCCGCCTGTTGCTGACGAAGGCCGCGCGCCGGGTTCGCCGGGGCGGCTATTACTGCGGTTCGCTGATGCTGTGGCTGCGCGGGTTCGAGCGGGGCTGGGGCGACATGATGACGCTGCCGCAGGTCAATGACGATCAGGCGGTGTTGTCGGCCCTGGGGACGCTGTGGGATCGGGTCGTGGCGACGATGCTGCCGGGGACGAAAATTATGCGCGTCGGCGTGACACTCGGCAATCTGACCCCTGCCGATTCCCGGCAACTCGACTTTCTGCTCGCCGATGATGCCGAGCGATTGAAATGGGAGGCCATCGGCGATGCCACAGACACCCTGAACGCGAAGTACGGTCGCACTGTGGTCAGCATCGGACCGTGGGAACCACCGAACGGAGGCAATGTCGGCGGCAAGATCAGCTTCACGCGCATTCCTTCGGGAGAGGATTTCTGGTGAGTTGGAAAGATCGAATTCAGGTCTGCGATCTGGGCGGGAGCGACCGACTGGAACTGCTTTGCCGACGATGTGGGCACCTGCGTTACCTGACCGGGGAGGAACTGCTGGCGCGCAAATCGGCGGTCCGGCTGACTTTGGCCGAGGTGGAGCAGCGAGCGCGCTGCCGGCAACGCGGTTGCGGCGGCGCCATGCGGCTCGCCATGCCTAATCAAGGCGACACCGTGGGCTTCGTCGGCGGGATTGCGTGAGGCAATTACGTGACGCCAAAAGGTAAATACCGCTTCCCACCTCATTTCCGCCGTTCGTCTGCACGGATATAAAGTTCATATCTTTGCCACTTCGCGTCGGGGCGCGGCGCATCGGTGGCGCGCAACGACGACATGACGGGGTGCTCGAGGGGTTTGCCCCTCGCACCTACTCTTCCACCTATCCGATCCGCTTCGCCGAACCTTAGACTTTGAATCGAAAGTATTTTCATACCCGTCATTGCGAGCGCAGCGAAGCAACCCATCACCCAAGATGGATTGCTTCGCTGCGCTCGCAATGACGGACTAACGTGTGCCTTGAACTCAGGCGGCCAGGCGCTTTTGTTGTTCTTGCGCGACTACTTGTTGCAACTGGGCGAAGAAGGTTTCGATGACATCGCCTTGCAGCACGTAGTTGTGCCGGAAATCGGGGAGGATGCCGCTTTCCATGACAGCGGCCAGCATGGCGCGGGCGCGGGAGATGCGGCTTTTTACGGTGCCCAGGGCGATGCCGCAGATCTGGGCGATTTCTTCGTAGCCGACGTTGCCGATGGCGACCAGGATCAGCACTTCGCGCTGGGTGTCGGGCAAGGATGCCAGGGCGCGCAGGACGTCGGTGGCTTCGACCATGCTTTCCTGGTTACCGGGGGATTGCAGGACGCGTTCGGCGACGGCTTCGTCATAGATGCCGGTGAAGCGTTCGCGGCGCAGTTGGCCGAAATAATGGTTGCGCAGGATGGTGAAGGTCCAGGCGCGAAAGCTGGTGCCAGCGACGTAGCGATCGCGGGCTGCCCAGGCCTTCATCAGGGTTTCCTGGGCGAGATCGTCGGCGCGATCGCGGCAACCGCACAGCGATCGCGCAAAGGCGCGCAAGTGCTGGCTAACGCCGGTCAATTCGCGGTGGAACTCGGCATCGCTTAACGGCTTGGCCGCCGGGGCCAAAATTGCGCCGCTGTCATCTGCTGTAGCGCTGGCAACAATTGTCGTCATATTTTTTCCCCGGCAGTGAGCGCTCGAGGGGGGTAACGCATTATAAGGTATTGGGTTCCCGAAAATAGTCGGGAAAAAGCCACAGCCGATCTCACGTTGTTCATGGGTGTGGTAAAGTTTGCAGCATGTTTCCTGAACAGTTCTGCAGCATTATGCGGAACGAAATGCGCTCGCAGGCGTATTCACGAATAATGGCGCATGTTGCAATTGCGTTGCGGGCCCATGAAAAGGAAATTTGGATGTCAGGCACAGGGGGTGGCGAAATCGCCGTATCGCCGAGGGGGCGGAACGATGCTGCGATAGCGAGCGCCCAGGATGCCACAGACTCCCATGATATACGAGACCGGCAGGATATACGAGACGGGCAGGATATACGAGACGGCATTGCTAAAAACCTGCCTATGCTGCGTCGCTACGCCCGGGCTTTGAGCGGTTCGCAGGAATCTGGCGACGCTTATGTCCGGGCGACGCTGGAAGCCGCGCTTGACGACTCCGACTTGCTCGCACGGATCAGGGGTGGCCGGGTCGAGCTTTACGAGGCGTTCAGCGAAATCTGGAATTCGGCGAATGTCGAGCCGATCGCGCATGGCCGATCGGGGGCCGGATCTGGTGCTCCGTCGTTCGACCAGCCAGTCCAGCATCGGCTGGCCGAGGTGTCGCCGATCCAGCGCCAGGCACTGTTGCTGACCCAGCTGGAGGAGTTTTCACTGACCGAGGCTGGCACCGTGCTGGGGATATCAATAGAGGAAACCGCCGTTCTTGTCGCGCAGGCCCTGGCCGAGATCGAGCAGGATGCGGTGACCGATGTCCTTATCATCGAGGATGAGGCACTTATTTCCAGCCATATCGAATCGATTGTGGAAGAAATGGGCCACCGCGTGGTGGCGATTGCCGCGACTGCGGCGCAGGCGGGGGCAGCTTATGCGGCTCACCAGCCGGGGTTGGTGCTAGCCGATATCCAGTTGGCCGATGGCAGTTCGGGATTGACGGCGGTGGACAATATCCTGGCCATGGGCCCGGTCCCGGTTATTTTCGTCACCGCGTTTCCCGAAAAACTGCTGACCGGGGAGCGGCCGGAGCCGTCGTTCCTGGTCGCCAAGCCGTTCCGCGAGGAGAGCTTGCGCGCAACGATCAGTCAGGCGCTGTTTTTCCGGGAAGGGGTCGGGGGTTAGGACAATGGAAGTCATGTCATACCCGCAAAATCCTGGCTCGCGTCCGACAAATGCGAGTACTTCGCGAGCTTCCGGTCGGACGACGCAGGACAAACCCGCCTGGGCTGAAGGAATCAGGGCGCTTTACGATGCCGTGACGCAAGAGCCCCTGCCCTCCGACTTCCAGAATTTACTCGACCAATTGGGCAAGATCCGCAAGAAATAGCAAATAGACGGCGCGGTATACCGAGTACCTGAATTTCTCGTCATGTGCTAAAATACCAGAGGCCCCACCATTACTGGCGAGGCCTCCGGGCAATAACATCGCCAAGATCAGCTTCCGATTGCGGCCTTGCCTTTGCCGATTGCGGTCTGCACTTTGCCCTTGGTGTCTTGCGCAGCGCCCTTGGCAGCCATGCGTGAATCGCCAGTTTCCTTGCCTACGGTTTCCTTGGTCTTGCCAACGGCAGAGTTGGCGGCGCCTTTAACGCGGTCGATTGTCGAACCCATGTCCTATCTCCTTGGTAGTATCGCGAAGGTTTGACCTTCCACGGGACAACACCGGTTCGCGGGCATAGTTCCCGAACGGTCAGGGCCGATCTATGCTGCACTGCACGGGAACCAGCCGGGGCGATAAATCGTTTAATATCCTGACACGTCCTTAACAGGATCACCTCAGATAGGGTCCGAAGATGACATTCATGTTTCTCGATGACGACAGTTCCAGCTCCTCTGCGCGGGGCCCAGGTTCCGCTGGGCCACCGGGCGGCGAAATCGTGCAACTGCACCCCTTGCGCGCGCCGCACACCAGGGGCGGAGTGGTCCGGCGGGTCGCGTTGATCGGCACTTTCGCCCCGCGCCAATGCGGTATTGCCACCTTTACCAGCGACGTTTTCGCGCAATTGGGGGAATACCATCCCGAGATCGCGCTCGAAGTCTATGCGCTTGATGACGGCCGCAAGCCGCTGGCCTATGACAATGTCCGGCAGGTAATCGCCGCAGAGCAGCCCCAATCCTATCTGGAAGCCGCCCGGTCGATCAACGAAGCCGACGTCGATGCGGTCTGGTTACAGCATGAATTCGGCATTTACGGCGGCCCCAACGGCGAAATGGTCTGCGATTTCGTCGATCGGCTGGCGGCGCCATTGATCGTCACCTTCCACACCGTGCTGAGTGAGCCATCGGAGCGTCAGGCACGAATCATGTGCCATTTGATCAAGCGTGCGTCGCGCATCATGGTGATGTCGGAGCATGCCCGCAGGCTGCTGATGCAAGTATATTTAGCCCCCGCAGAAACGGTCGAAGTGATCGCGCATGGCGCGCCCGACCGTCCGTTCGGGCGAGAAGCCCTGTTCAAGCGCGAATTGGGGCTGAACGACTGCAATGTGTTGATGACCTTCGGGCTGATCGGGCCGGGCAAGGGGCTGGAGCATATGATCGACGCAATGCCCGCGATTGTCGCGCGCCATCCGCGCACGGTCTATCGCATTGTCGGCGCCACTCACCCCAAACTGGTCGAGGAACAGGGGGAAACTTATCGCCAGACGCTGATCGCCAAAGCCCGCGAATTGGGCGTCGAAGCCCATATTATCTGGGACGATCGCTTTCTGGAAACCTGTGAATTGCTGGACCAGCTCGAAGCCTGCGACATCTATGTCACGCCTTATCTCAACCTCCAGCAGGCAACCTCGGGCACGCTCAGCTATGCCGTCGCGCTGGGCAAAGCGGTGGTATCGACGCCTTATGTCCATGCCCGCGAATTGCTGGCCGATGGCGTGGGCGTGCTGGTAGAGCCTGCCTCTACCTCAGCCTTTGCCGAGGCGGTTATCCATTTGCTGGATGATCCCGACCGGCTGGCCGCGATCCAGCGACGGGCCTATGCGCGGGGTCGCGCGACGATCTGGCCGCAATTCGCTGCCGCCAGCGCGGCGTTGGTCGGCCATGCGGTGCGACCCCGCGCGCTCGACGTGCCGTTTACCGCGACCCCCGGCATGACCGCCGTGTTCGCGATGAGCGACGCGACCGGCATGATGCAGCATGCCATCGGCATCATTGCCGACCGGCGGCACGGCTATTGTCTGGACGATAACGTCCGGGCGTTGATGCTGATGAATGTCGCATCGGGGCTGAGCGCGGCGGAACGGATGAAATGGAGCGTGATCTACGCCAGCTTCATTCAGCACGCCTGGAACGAAGACCGCAAATGTTTTCGCAATTTCATGCGTTTCGACCGGACCTGGTGCGAAGATGCAGGTTCGGAGGATTCCAATGGTCGGACGCTGTGGACGCTGGGCCACACCGTCGAACGCGCCGGTGACGCCGATTTGCGGCGCTGGGCGCAGCGCTGGTTCGATGAAGCACTGCCCGGTTTCGAAACGGTGGATTCGCCGCGCGCGGTGGCTTTTGCCATGCTGGGTGCCTGTGCCGTGATCCGTGCGACTGGCGGCGTTGACGATGGGCGGAATGCGGCGGCAATGCAGTTGGTGGAGCGCGGCGGCGCCATGCTCCACCGCTTGCTGGATCAGGCCCGGCGCCCCGATTGGGCGTGGTTCGAAACCGTGCTGGGGTATGATAATCCGCGACTGTCGCAAGCCCTGCTCGAAGCTGGCGCGCTGTGCGGACGTGCCGAATGGGTCGAGGCCGGCTTGCACAGCCTGAACTGGATCGCCGAGCGCCAGACCGCGCCGGGGGGGTATTTCCGCCCGGTCGGTTCGGAAACCTTCGGTCACGACCACGCCCAATTGCCGTTCGACCAGCAACCGCTGGAAGCGCAGGCCGCGATCGATGCCGCCGCTGCGGCTTATGACCTGACCGGGGATGAACGCTGGGTGGCGCATGGCCTGGCCGCCTATCGCTGGTTTTTTGGCGCCAACGATCGCGGCGCGGTGCTGGTGGACCTGGCGTCGGGGCGGTGCCGCGACGGCGTCACCCCGCGCGGTTTCAATGAAAACTGCGGCGCGGAATCGATATTAGCGTTTCATCTCGCGCATGGAAACCTTATGGGCCTGCTGGGTAAGCACCGCTACGCGGCAGCCCAAGGTGAATGATTTGGCATCAGCCCCGACGTTGAATTCCGGTCCGCTACGAATTCTCGATACCAGACTACACGCGGATCCGTCGCGGGTGGTGCTCAGGCCGTTTCATCTCGGGTGGCAATCCACCAACGCCAAACCGTGGCGCGCCGAAAGGCTGGTCGAGGATATCGTTGGCCTGACCGAGGCCGATGCGCACCGCGAATATAACCATGTCCTCAAGGACTTCGGCGAACGGCATTGGCAGACCGAGCAGGTGTTCGACGCCAGATATGCCGCGCTCGAAACTGCCTTGCACCTCGACGGAAAGCATTACTCGCGCGAACGCAAACGCCTGATCGGTGCCTTTTTCTGTCACGAATACACCTATGCGGCGGCGGCGCTGATGAACCCGTCGATCGTGCCGCATCCCGACCAGTCGGGAATGGTGGAGGGTTCGTGCCGATTCGTGATGAGCCTGCGGGCCGTCGGCGAAGGCCACATCAGCTCGATCGTGTTTCGCGAAGGCATCGCTCACAGCGACGGGTCGTTCGAATTATGGCCGCAAAGCCATTTTGCCACCGCCGTGCAATTGGAGGGCGAAGCGCCGACCGCAGGCGATGCTGCGGTGACGGTGCAGCGCCATCCCGAGAGCAGCCTGTCCAACACGGTGATCTTTCCGATTACCGAGCAGCAGAGCAACGGGTTGGAAGATTTGCGCATGGTGCGGTTCCGCAACGACGACGGCAGCTTTGAATGGGTCGGAACCTATACCGCCTATTCGGGCAGCTCGATCCGGTCGGAACTGATGCGCACCCATGATTTCCGCAGCTTCGTGCTCGAACCGATCGCCGGGCGAGCCGGGCGCAACAAGGGCATGGCGCTGTTCCCGCAGAAAATCGACGGCAATTACGTCATGGTCGGCAGGCAGGACGGCAAGAACCTCTATCTGCTGAAGTCCGACCGGCTGAGTTGCTGGGACGATGACGGCGTGTTGCTGATGGAGCCGAAATATCCGTGGGAATTCATCCAGATCGGAAATTGCGGCAGCCCGATCCTGACCGATGCCGGCTGGCTGATCTTTACGCATGGGGTGGGTGCCATGCGAAAATATGCGCTGGGCTGCGCCTTGCTGGATACCAGGGATCCCTCGAAGCTGATCGGCCGGACGCGCGAGCCGGTGCTGACCGCAGAGAATGCCGATCGCTCCGGCTATGTCCCCAATGTCGTTTATACCTGCGGCGTGCTGCGGGTCGGCGAGCGATTGCTGATCCCCTACGGCATCTCGGACAGCGCGGTGGGATTTGCCTCGGCGCGGATCGATGATTTGCTCAAGCTGATGGTGTAGCAGTCGCGGATCACGGCACCCGCCCCGGATATTTTCAACCCGCGCGGAACAAGCCCTGCCGAAAACCGTACTACGAGATGTGCAACTGCAAGTTGGTCATGATTTCGCAAGAAGAGCCGCTTACAGTTTACTCAAAGGAGAGTCATCATGCTAGCAGGCATCGCCGTCATCTTTCTTATACTCTGGGTGTTGGGCTTTCTGGTCTTTCACGTCACAGTGGCCTTCATCCACATTCTGCTGCTCATCGCAGTGGTGTCGTTGGTGCTGCATTTCGTGAATGGTCGCGGGACCGCGCCTTAATTTGCCGGATTGCGTGAGCTATCCCAATTCCCCTCCCGCTTGCGGGAGGGGTTAGGGGTGGGCACTTCTTTACTGCAAACCTGACGTGTGAACCTGCCCCGCCCCCGCTTGCGGGGAGCAGCCGAAGGCTGGAGCACTGACTAATTTGCCGATCAAACCCCGGTTAAGAACGCCACCAGCGCCTTGACCTTTTTCTGCCGCCATTGTGGCGCAGGCGCGACCAGCCAATAGCTGCGGCGGCAATCCGCCTCGTCGCGCCATTCCGCGATCCGGCCCAGATCGCGCCAGCCTTGCGCCAACAGCAGCGGCACCCGCGCCTGGCCCAGGCCAGCCGCCGCCGCTGCCAAGGCTTGTCCCGCGTCGCCAATGTGAAAATTCGCGCCGTCGCCGCCTGCCAGCGCGTCGCCGGACCAGGCGATCCAGTCGCCTTCGCCCACGGTTACCCAGCGCGCCGGACCCAGCGCCACGCCTTCCATATCGCCCGGCCCTTCGGTCCAGCGCAAGGCCAGATCAAGGTTGGCCTCGGTAAAATCGGTGGTGTCGCCGTCCACGAGCACGAACCGGACATCAGCATGTTCACGGCGAAACGCAGCCAGACGCGGCGCCAGCCATGCCGCAAAAACATCGCGCGGGGCGGCGATGGTATAGAAATGGCTTGATTGCCCCATCTGCATCGCCTGGACTGCGTCTTCCAGTTGCAGGAACCCGCTCCGCAACGGCTCCAGCCCCGCGCCCGCTTCGTCGGTCAGTTCCAGCCCCTTGCTGGTGCGGCGAAACAGCACCACCCCCAGCAGGTCTTCGAGCGCACGAATTTGCTGACCGACCGCAGCGGGAGTGACCGCCAACTCATCCGCAGCGCGCGTGAACGACAAGTGCCGGGCCGCAGCATCGAATACCCGCAAGGCATTGAGCGGCAGATGCGTGCGCTTCATTGCGCGATGTTATCCGGCGGTGGCCGGCGCCGAGAGCGGGAAAAAGGGTATGGCGGCCTGGAACAAGGTGCCGTTATCGGGGCGGAAAAAGGTATATTGCCCGGCCATGCTACCGTTGGGGGTATTGAGCGGGCAGCCCGAAACATAGTCATGGCTATGGCCGGGAGCCAATACCGGCTGTTCGCCGACCACGCCGTCGCCCTCGATCATGTCCACCGCGCCGCGCCCATCGGTGATCCGCCAATGCCGCCGCAGCAGTTGCACGGTGTGATCGCTGCCGTTCTCGATGCGGATGTGATAGACCCAGAACCACTTGCCCGCATCGATCCGCGATTGTTCGGGCAGGAAGTTCACAGCGACCCGCACGGTGATCCCCTGAGTGATGGCAGCGTGCTGGAAAAGCTCCTTCATGCTGCAATGCTAGCGCCGAAATGGCGCAATAACAATCCATCTAAATGAAGGTTTGGCCCGCCTAAGTGACAGTTCCGCCCCGTTTTGGCGCAGGCGTCAGTGCGCCCGCGCCAGCGCCTGGGCCAGATCGTCCATCAGGTCCTGCGGGTCTTCCAGCCCGACGCTGATCCGCAACATGCCCTCGGTCACGCCCATGGTGGCGCGGGCTTCCGGGGTCAGGCTGGAATGCGTCGTCGATGCGGGGTGCGTCATCAGGCTTTTGGTGTCGCCGATATTGTTGGAAATATCGATCAGTTCCAGCGCGTTGAGCAGCGCCATCGCCGATGCCCGCCCGCCATCGACGGTGAACGAGAACACCGATCCCGCCGCCTTCATCTGCGCTTGCACCAGCGCATGCTGCGGGTGGCTGGGCAGGCCGGGATGCAGCAGTTGCGACACGCGATCTTCCAGGAACCGGGCGACGATCAGCGCATTCGCGGCCTGGGCATGGGCGCGCAGTTCCAGCGTTTCCAGCCCCTTCAGCACCACCCAGGCGTTGAACGGCGACAGCGTATTGCCGGTATTGCGCTGATACGGCAGCAGCCTGGTGTTGATGAAATCGGCGGTGCCGCAGACCGCACCCGCCAGCACCCGGCCTTGCCCATCCATCATCTTGGTCGCGGCATAGGCCACGACATCGGCGCCATGTTCCAGCGGTCGTTGCAACGCGCTGGTGGCAAAGGCGTTATCCACCACCACGGTGATGCCATGGCGATGCGCCAGATCGGACACGGCGCGGATGTCCACGATATCCATCGTCGGATTGGCGGGCGTTTCGAAAAAGAACAGCTTGGTATTAGGCTGGATCGCGTCGGCCCAGGCGTCCAGATCGCGACCGTCCACCGGCGTGCAGGCGATGCCGAAACGCGGCAGCAGATTATCCGTCACCCACCGCGTCGGCCCGAAAGCGGCGCGGGCAATGACCATGTGATCGCCCATGCTGAGCTGGCACAACAATACGCTGGACATCGCCGCCATGCCGCTGGCCTGTGCCCGGCACGCCTCGGCACCTTCCATCAAGGCGATGCGTTCTTCCAGCATCTGCACGCTGGGGTTCTGCGTGCGCGAATAGGTCATGCCCGGCTCTGCCCCGGCAAAGCGCGCCGCCGGGGTTTCGGCATCGTCGTAGCAATAACCCGAGGTCAGGTAGATCGCCTCGCTGGTCTCGCCCTGTTCGGAACGCCAGGTGCCGCCGCGCACGGCACGCGTGGCAGGGCGCCAGTTCTGGGTGATGCTGCGGGTTTGTCCGGTGGCGCGTTTCATGGTCCTGCCTGTAAGAGTGGTCGGAGCCAAGGGCAAGTGGTTGCGCCAGCCTGGGCCTGGCCTTATCGGCAGCCCATGCAGCGCACACAATCTGGCGAACGCGATCCGCTGGCCTGGTGCGCCGCACTCAGCCTGATCTTTGCCGCCATGGCCTTTTATCACCTCGGCATTCCGGGCAAGATGTATTTCGACGAGGTGCATTATGTCCCCGCCGCCCGCGCGTTGCTGGGCGCGCGGCTGGCCAATGCCGAACACCCGCTGCTGGCCAAGGAAGCCATTGCCGCCGCGATCCGGCTATGCGGCGATCATCCGCTCAGTTGGCGCCTGCCCAGCGCGGTGATGGGCACGGTGGGGCTGTTTGCCTTTGGCCGGGCCCTGTGGTGGGCCAGCCAGCGGCGATTCGCCACGCTGGCCGGGATGGTGCTGCTGGCGACCGACTTCGCCTGGTTCATCCAGAGCCGCATCGCCATGCTCGACATGACGATGGCGGGGCTGGCGATGGTGGCGCTGTGGCAGGTCGCCGCTGCAGTACGATGTCCAAACCGCGCGCGCGCCCATTTGGCCTTGGCCGGGCTGGCTTTCGGACTGGCGATGGGTGCGAAATGGAGCGCTGCGCCGGTCATCGCCTGCGTCGTGATCGCGCTGGCGGCGGTGCGCATCCGCGCCGCGTTCGCCTCGCGAGCCAAAGCCGGTATCGCGGCCACAAATACCGCTCCGATCCCCGGCATCACCTTGAGCGAGATGCTGTTCTGGCTGCTTTCGGTGCCGATCTTCGTCTATTGGCTGACGTTCGTGCCGGCGTTTTTATATTGCCATTATCCGATCGACCCCGCCGCCTTTCTGGCTTGGCAAAGATACATGGTGCAATTGCAGGAAAGCGTGTTGACCCGGCATCCCTACCAAAGCGTGTGGTATCAATGGATCGTGAACTGGCGGGCGGTGTGGTACCTGTATGAACGTGTCGATGGCGCGCAGCGGGGCATAGTCCTGATCGGCAATCCGTTCACCATGCTGGCCGGGTTGCCCGCATTGCTGTGGTGTGCGGTCACGGGCTGGCGGAAATGCTGGGCCAGACTGGGCCGGGAAAGGCTGGCCATTGCCGGACTGTACCTCGCCTGTCTGGCCATGTGGGTCTTCGCGCCGAAGCCGGTGCAATTCTATTATCACTATCTGTTGGCAGGAACGACCCTGATCGCCGCGCTGGCTTTGGCGCTCGACGCGCTATGGCGCCGCCGCGATGCGTGGCGCTGGACGGCACCTGCGGCATTGGCATTGTCGGTGGGCAGTTTCGGTTATTTTTACCCGATCATCGCCGCCGCGCCGCTGTATCATGGTACCGCCAGTTTCGAACAGTGGATGTGGCTGGCAAGCTGGCGCTAAAGCGTGATGGCAAAAAGTGAAAACCACTTTTGCCATCACGCTATAGGATCAGGCCGCCTGGCTGGTTTCGTTGCCAACCACCATGGTCAGCGGGGCGCTGCCGCCGATGGTGATCTTGCGCGGCTTCATCGCATCGGGAACCTCGCGCAGCAGGTCGATGACGAGCAGTCCGTCTTCCAGTGCGGCATTGTCGACGCGGACGAAGTCGGCCAGTTCGAACCGGCGCTCGAACCCGCGCTGGGCAATGCCGACATGCAGGAACTGGGTGCCATCATTGGCGGGTTCCTCAGGCTTGCGGCCCTGGACCACCAGCAGGTTCTGCTGTGCGGTGATGTCGATGTCGGCGGGTTTGAACCCGGCCACGGCCAGGGTAATGCGATAGGCATCCTCGCCGCGACGCTCGATATTGAACGGCGGGTAATTGTCACCGGTGGCTCGCGCCTGGTTTTCCAGCAGATCGAACAAGCGGTCGAACCCGACGGTGCTGCGGCGATAGGGGGTAAAATCGAAACGGGTCATGGTCAAAATCCTCTTGTGAGCAATTTTCAGTTGTGGAAGCCCGGATGGCGCTCCCGCATGTGTCATGCCCTTGGGGGCGCATGACACGAAGGCTGAGATATGATAGCCGATACGCATTTCAAGGGCTTGCGTGTTGGCATATTGCGCCCATTTTTGAACGTCACCGATTTGCTGCGAAAGATGAACAAGAGCATGGCGAAGGTCGAGATTTATACCCAGTGGGGCTGCGGTTATTGCGTCCGGGCAAAGGCGCTGCTGGATGGCAAGGGCGTCGCCTACACCGAGCATGACATCACCACGACCACTGCCAAACGCGCCGAAATGCGCGCCCGTGCGCCGTCCGCCAGCACCGTGCCGCAGATTTTCATCGACGATGCCGCCATCGGCGGCTGCGACGATTTGTATGCGCTCGACCGCGCGGGCAAGCTCGACATGCTGCTGGGCCGCTGATGGCCGGGGACCATGGCGGCACCGCCCTGATCGCCGTCCTGCAGATGACTTCGGGGATCGACCCGCTGGTCAATGCCCGCACCCTGGTGGCGGCGATCGACGAGGCGAAGGCGGGCGGCGCGGTCATGCTGTTCACCCCCGAAATGTCGGGAATGATCGACCGTAATCGCGCGCGTGGCGGCGTGAATATCGTGCCCGAGGCGGCCGACCCGGTGCTGGCGGCGGTGCGCGAGGCGGCGGCGCGTGCCGGGATATGGGTGGCGATCGGATCGCTGGCCGTTGCGCGCACAGATGGCGGCTGGGCCAATCGCGCCTTCGTCATCGATGATACAGGCAGGGTCGCCGCCCGTTACGACAAGATCCACATGTTCGACGTCGATCTGGCTTCGGGCGAAAGCTGGCGCGAATCATCGGCCTATGTTGCTGGCGATGCCGTGGTCACGGTGTCGACTCCGGTCGGCTTGCTGGGCTTGACGATCTGTTACGACTTGCGATTTCCCGCGCTGTACGAAGCGCTGGGGCAGGCGCGCTGCGATGTCATCGCCATTCCCGCCGCGTTTACGGTGCCGACCGGCGCCGCGCATTGGCACGTGCTGCAACGCGCGCGCGCGATCGAGGCCAGCGCCTATGTCGTCGCCGCAGCGCAAGCGGGCCAACATGACGATGGCCGCAGCACCTATGGCCACAGCCTCGTGGTGGACCCGTGGGGCGATGTCCTGCTGGATCTGGCCGATGCGGCGGGCGGCCAACTGGGATTTTGCGAGATCGATCCGCAACGCATCGGCGATGTCCGGCGGCAGCTACCCAGTCTTGCTAACAAGCGGACCTTGCCATTAGCCGCAGAATTCCTAAATGAATCCGCAACATGATTGTGTTTGATCTGGAATGTCGCGCGGGCGGCCACCGTTTTGAGGGCTGGTTCGGGTCTTCGGGCGATTTCACTGCTCAGCAGCAGCGCGGACTGGTCGCTTGCCCGCAATGTGGCTCGACCGAGGTGCTCAAGGCGCCGATGGCTCCCAATCTGGCGCGCAAAGGTAATCAGGGCGCGGTGACCGCGCCAGCGGCTGCAAAGCAACCGGAAACAACGCCTGAACCAGCCGCGACACCCGTCATGGCCGGGCCGCCAGCGATTGCACGCGGCACCGGGCCCGTATCACTGCCACCGGAAGCGCTAGCGATGGTGCAGGCAATCGCACGAATGCAGGCCGAAGCGTTGAAGGCTTCGTGCTGGGTGGG
>JALYHR010000141.1 GCA_030776465.1 Pseudomonadota bacterium | reverse complement strand
TCTAGCCATCGAAAAACAGGCCGCATGGGATGTGGATAGGCGCCCGATGGGGGCCCAGTCCGCGACGATACGAATGCACCCGGAGGACGACCACTCATACTACTTCATTTCGACCTTCATGGCCGAGCATGTCGCATGGCACACAATATCCGCCCGTAACTTATTGGAAACTGTAAGATAATGATCACAAAGCCCATCTGTCGTTTGCTTGTCGCCAACCGAGGGGAGATTGCAATTCGCGTGTTTCGCGCGGCAACAGAGCTGGGTATTGGCACCGTTGCGATCTTTGCTGAAGAGGACAAGCTATCGCTGCACCGTTTCAAGGCGGACGAGGCCTATCATCTGGGTGCCGGCGCGAAATCGGCGATTGGCGCCTATCTCGACATTCCCCGCATCATTGCCATCGCACAAAGGGTGGGGGCGGATGCCATCCATCCGGGCTACGGGTTTTTGTCGGAAAGTCCGGAATTCGCCGAGGCCTGCGCGTCGGCGGGGATCACTTTTATCGGACCGAAGCCACAAACGATGCGCCAGCTGGGGGACAAGGTCTCGGCTCGCCATATCGCGGTGACTGCTGGCGTGCCGGTCGTGCCCGCCAGCGATCTTTTGCCTGACGATGACGCGGAAGTCAGCCGAATTGCCGCGACGATCGGCTACCCGCTGATGCTCAAGGCGAGTTGGGGCGGCGGCGGACGCGGAATGCGTCCGATCGAGAACGAGGAGGGGCTGATCGAGGCCGTGCATTCGGGGCGGCGCGAGGCGAAGGCCGCGTTCGGACGCGATGAGGTCTATCTCGAACGGCTTATCCGACGTGCGCGCCATGTCGAGGTGCAACTGCTGGGCGATGTCCATGGCAATCTGTTACATCTTTACGAGCGCGACTGTTCGATCCAGCGCCGCAATCAAAAGGTGATCGAACGTGCGCCCGCGCCCTATCTTGATGAGGCGACCCGTGCCGAGCTGTGCGACGCGGCGCTGAAGATAGCGAAAGCAACCGATTATGTCGGCGCAGGTACGGTCGAGTTCCTGATGGATGAGAGCGACGGCGCCTTCTATTTCATTGAGGTCAATCCCCGCATTCAGGTCGAACACACTGTCACCGAAATGGTCACCGGGATCGACATCGTGAAGGCGCAAATTCGCGTGGCCGAGGGCGGACATCTCGGCGTGGCTGACGAGACGGGCGTGCCGCCGCAGGAATCGATCCGGCTGAACGGCCATTCCATGCAGTGTCGCATCACCACCGAAGACCCGTTTAACAATTTCATCCCCGATTATGGGCGAATAACAGCCTATCGTGGTGCATTCGGTTATGGGGTGCGGGTGGACGGCGGCACCGCCTATTCAGGCGCGATTGTGACGCGCCATTTCGATCCCTTGCTGGAAAAGATCACCGTATGGGCGCCGACGTCCTCCGAGGTGGTAGCACGCATGATGCGTGCGCTTCGGGAATACCGCATCCGCGGCGTAGCCACCAACCTGCCCTTTCTGGAACAAGTGCTGGCACATCCCGATTTTCTCGCCAACCGCTATACCACGAAGTTTATCGACGAGACACCCGGCCTTTTGCAGCTGGGCAAGCGGCGCGACCGCGCAACGCGGCTCCTCACCTATATCGCCGACGTCACGGTGAACGGCCATCCCGATGTGAAGGGCCGGGCCCGTCCGCAGGTAGATGCCCGCGCGCCAGTGGCGCCGACGGTCAATGGCGAAACCCCTGAAGGCGCAAGGCAGTTGCTGGAGCGCGAAGGCGCTGCGGGTCTGGCGCGCTGGGTCCGTTCCCAAACTCGCCCGTTGATAACTGATACAACCATGCGCGATGCACACCAGTCTTTGCTGGCGACGCGGATGCGCACGTATGACATGGTCCAAATTGCGCCAGCCTATGCCCGAATGCTGCCGCAATTACTCAGCCTGGAATGCTGGGGCGGGGCGACCTTCGATGTGGCGATGCGCTTCCTGCAGGAAGACCCGTGGGAACGACTTGAAGCTATCCGCAATCATGCGCCCAATATTCTAACGCAAATGTTACTGCGTGGTGCAAATGGAGTTGGCTACACCAATTATCCTGACAATGTGGTGCGTCACTTCATCGCTCAGGCGGCGCAAAGCATCGATATTTTCCGGATATTCGACTGCCTGAATTGGGTCGAGAATATGCGGGTTGCCATCGATGCGGTGGTGGAAAGTGGCAAGGTTGCACAAGGCGCATTATGCTACACTGGTGATATTCTCGATCCGGATCGCGCCAAATACAGTCTGACTTATTACGTCGATCTTGCCCTTCAACTGGAGGCGGCCGGGTGTCAGATGCTGGCGGTCAAGGACATGGCGGGACTCCTGAAACCCGCCGCTGCGCGTGTACTGTTCAAGGCTCTGCGTGCAGCGACGGATCTGCCGATCACCTTCCACACCCATGACACCTCTGGCGCGGCTGCGGCTAGCGTGCTTGCGGCGATCGAGGCGGGGGCCGACAGTGTCGATCTGGCAATGGACGCGATGAGCGGCACCACTTCGCAGCCCTGCCTGGGCTCGGTGGTGGAGGCGCTGCGCCATACGGAGCATGACACGGGGATTGATCCCGAAGCGATTCGCCAAATCAGCTTGTATTGGGAAGCAGTACGCCGCCAATATACCGCTTTCGAGAGCGATCTGCGCTCGGGCGCATCAGAGGTCTATCTTCACGAGATGCCGGGCGGCCAGTTCACCAACCTCAAGGAGCAGGCGCGCAGCCTGGGGCTGGAATCGCGTTGGCACGATGTGGCGCGGGCCTATCATGATGCCAACCGGCTGTTCGGTGATATCGTCAAGGTCACCCCATCGTCCAAGGTTGTGGGTGACATGGCCTTGATGATGGTGGCGCAGGATCTTGGGCCTGAAGATGTGCTCGACCGCTCACGCGATGTGGCCTTTCCCGGATCGGTGGTCGAAATGATGCGAGGCGATCTCGGTCAACCCGAGGGTGGTTGGCCC
Source organism: Pseudomonadota bacterium (assembly GCA_030776465.1). Classification (GTDB taxonomy): domain Bacteria; phylum Pseudomonadota; class Alphaproteobacteria; order Sphingomonadales; family Sphingomonadaceae; genus Novosphingobium. The sequence continues at coordinate 9,383 of JALYHR010000141.1, read as the reverse complement.
ACGGATATCCAAAAGCGCGTGTTGGGCCACGAGATGCCGATCACCGTGCGCCCTGCCAGCCTGCTAGGCGAAACGGATCTGGTGGCGGAGCGCGCTGAAGCCGAAGGTGCCTGTCACCGCGCGCTCAGTGAGGCAGAGTTCGCCGCATATCTCATGTATCCCAAAGTGTTTGTAGCTTTTGCCCAAGCCAAGGCACGGTTCGGACCCGTTTCCAAGCTGCCCACGCCGATCTACTTTTACGGGATGCAGCCGGGCGAGGAGATCAATGTCTCGATTGAACAGGGCAAAATGCTGGTTATTGCACTGGCAGCCATCGGCGACGTGGAAGGCGATGGTTCGGTCCGTGTCTTTTTCGAACTCAACGGCCAGCCCCGCGTCATCACCATCGCCGATCGCAAGGCAAGCGTGGGCAAGATTGCGCGCCGTCAAGCCGATGCCCAGAACACCAGTCATGTCGGAGCGCCCATGCCTGGGCTCGTAGCTGCCGTTGCTATCGCAGAAGGGCAGGCAGTGAAAGCGGGTGACCTGATCCTGACACTTGAGGCCATGAAAATGGAGGCCCCCATCTTTGCCGGATGTGATGGTATTATCCGCGAACTCAGCGTTAAATTTGGTGATACCGTTGAAGCCAAGGATCTGCTCGCAACGATAGCGCGCTCATGAACGGCGATGCAAATGCAGGCTTACGCTGACTTCACAAGATTGCTGTCCACCGCTGCCGCTAATTTGATTCTCGAAAATGGTCGATTTGAATAAGTACTAGCCTCCCGCAACTATTTCGGCAGCCTTGCGCTCCTCCATTCTCTGCTGAACGCCATCGTATAATTTCTGGTCAAGCGGAACCCGACTATAGATATTGTTAACGTGAACGATTTTAGACAAAAGAGATAGAAAAACGATCTGCTCGTCCGGTGCAAGTGGCGCCAAAAGACGATCCTGTGCCCGCTCCAGCATCGGGAGAATATCCTGGATGACCTTTCGACCTTCGGGCGTGGCATTCAATACCAGGCATCTGCGATCGGTAGTCGAGCGCTCTCTCGTGATTAAACCTTTAGTAGCGAGCCGATCAAGAACCTTGACCAACGTCGTTTTGTCGAAAGCGATAAGGCGGCTCAACGTGATCTGGTCGAGGTCCGGCAGTTCTACAATCGCGTTGAGCGCCGAATATTGTACAGAGGTCAGCCCGAGTTCGGCGGTCTCGTCAAGAAAGAGACCCTGGGCAATCTGATAGGTCCGCCGGATGAGATGCCCGCCCCTCGAATACGCCGATTCCAACACTGCCATTCCTCGCTATTGCGCCGCTGGGGCACGCATACCGGTTTCCTCGACTAGGATACCGCTGATGTCAATAATTTGTGTACAAATAATGCCCATCTGATGCTATTCGCCATTCGGATGATGCGCTATGCCACATCGCCGACGATGGTGATGACCATGGCGCCCAAGCCTTCGATCGACTTGCGAAAGCTGCGATCCTCTGGGCCGCGCAGCGTAATATCCAGTCCAACTGCTCTTATAAAATAATAATCAATTAATTACGCTGCAAATCACGTGCTGCAAATCCAGCCAAAGCTTTGTAACGATCTTGCCACTCGACCAACTCTTCGCGCGAGATGACATCCTCGATATTTACGAACGGCTTGCCGCCAGTTCTTTCTTCAATCACATTCAATATGGCATCAGGAGACATTCCCCGGTTTGCCATCACTACGCCTGACGTCGCTGCAAGTCTTTCATTTTCGTACTTTTTCAGAGCATCACGGGGATCACTCGATGAAGATAGCAAGGTCGCCAAGGTGGTAGCGTCGATAATTGCCTGCGCGGCCCCATTCGATCCACGCGGCATCATCGGATGGGCGGCATCGCCTAGTAAGGTCAATCGACCGTTGGTCCAAAACGGCAAAGGATCCTGATCGACCATCGGGTATTCATAGACTTCGTCAGCACTGCGCAATAGCTCTGGCACATTGAGCCAGTCGAACTGGCAATTTTCGAAACCCGAAATAAAGTCCTCAACGCGCGCGCGCTGAGACCAGTCACGTTGCATATGCTCGGTTGGCCTTTGCACCTCGATTACCCAGTTTAGAAGCTGGTTGTCATCAGCATCGATATTGTTCCGAATGGGATAGACCACGAGTTTACCATGTTCGTTGGTCCCAAGATAAGCCATACTCGCGCCGCCATGAAACGGACGGTGCTTCGTTACGCCGCGATATTGGGTGGTTCCTTCGTAGCGCAGTCTGGCACCTTCCGGGTGCATTTGTGCGCGTGCTACCGAATGTATACCATCGCATGCGACCAGAACACTGCCAGCAGCGCCGGGTTGTTCAGCGAATTCGGCAGTGGCGCAAGAGTCATCCTGATCCACGCGGATGCATTTATGATTCAAGGATATGGCATCGGCGCCCAGCCGATCCATCACTGCTTGCATCAAAATGGCGTGCAAATCGCCGCGATGAATTGAAATTTGCGGCCAACCATATCCTGCGTCAATTCCGCGCGGTTCTGAATAGACAAGCTGTCCGGCTCGCGTATAAAAAACGTATTCCCGGGTGACGATGCCTGCGGCGACGAGCTTTTCCTCAAGGCCAAGGTCGGACAATTGCCGCACGGCGTGGGGAAGCAGGTTCAACCCAACGCCAAGAGCTTTCAGTTCGGGTGCAGCCTCGTAAATCTGCGGTTTCATCCCTTTCGCGTGCAGCGCTAGCGCAAACGTCAGACCGCCGATCCCTGCCCCAACAATAACGACATCATGCTGGTATTTGCCTTGCATGCACATTTCCTCAACCGTCATTTTGGTGAGCATACCAATGGTTGGCTAAGCGCGCAACGCATGAAATGAGCTACTGGCGCCCCCGATGCGCAACACGCAACCATTTTCGCGTCGGAGCCCCAGGTAGGTCAAGCCGTTCCTGCCACCAACTGAAAAAGGAGCGTTGATTGGATTCGCTCAGAAGGTCAGCCAGTTTGCCGGGAATATTTGCATCGCGCTCTCGGCCCAGCCCCATCTGTATGTTCAAAACCAGGTCTGTTTCAGAGGAAATCCGTGCGCTTATCGAACGCCAGATCTCGGCCTGGCGCTGGCTCTGCACCCCCGCCGGACCATATTGAAACTGAAACGCGCGACGAGCCTGTTCCTTCGCGTCGGCTGACGCATTCTTCTTTACGATGCAGAAGCTATGTATTTCTGTAGTGGAAGGCCCGCGTGGATGCCAAACGTGAAGGCTTGGAATTCGCCAATCAAATGATAAATTGGGGAACAGCGTTCCAAAGGTCGGATAAAATCCGTCTCGGGGTGCACCCAGCGCATTCTTGGAGTGCTCCGCCGCTGGCGCTTGGCCTTGCGTCACGATCGATATCACACCAGCCTTTGTCGAGGCCTGAAAGCCATGCGGTGTCGGGGCTTGGTCGTCCGTATTCTCGTGGAACAGCCTGGGATCACTACCCAGTTCCATTAAACCACTACCACAATATCCCTCCGCTGCTAACTTCCAATTGGTATCGACGGTCCAACGCAGTGCATCGTCACCATATGCCTCAATTCCACCACCGCCGCCGGCCAGTAAAATATCGAGGTACCAACCAAAATCGCCTAGCGAATCCACGAAAGACTCCGCGTTCAGGTCGCGGTTGGCAAATACCAGCCCCTGATAAACTTCGATTTTGCCTGTCGAAACAAGCCCTTGGCCAGGCAAATCAGGCGATAAGCCGCAGCTGTCGTATCGCCAGCCGTGGCACCTGCATATTATAGTATCCAAATTGCCGCGTGACGAAGAGCAAATCGCATTGTCACTGGAAACGCAGATATTGTCGAAAACACGCAGCCTGCCATCGGAGCCGCGCCAGACGACAACATCGTCAGCGCCCATACGCGATCTCAAAAAATCGCCGTTGCTGGTCAACCAGTTTTCAGGGGCAACAAATAGCCATGATCTGGAAAAGACGCTGTTGAGCTCTTTTTCGTATACTGCGCGGTTCGCAAAGGCCCTGGCCTTCAGGATTCCCGATCGAGCATCAAAATAGGCTGAGTTCTGATCGAGCGCGGCTAGCGCCTCAGGTTCTGTCATCGATCGTATGGACTGGATAGCCGGCGTCTAGCCAGGCATCAAACCCCCCTTCGATATTTGCAATATTAACAAAGCCCGGCGAATGGGCAATCCGTGCAGCGATTTCGCCCTGACTGCCATCTTCGGACACGAACAGGATCCGCCGGCTTTTGTCCAGTGGGTCTGCCCGTGTAGTGCGGGAACGGTTTGGCAGGCTCATAGCGCCGCGAATACGGCCCCCGGCGAAGTCGAAAGATGGCCGCACGTCCACCAGCTGCACTTCTCCGGCTGCCAATGCCTTCTGGGTCTCGGCCACATGGATGAGTTCGATTGCAATTTGCTCGGTCAAGCTCGGTCGATCCTGGAAGAAGTTGCTATAGTTGCGGGATATCAAGGTGGTGAGTTCGAGAAAGATGTGGCGCCTGGCGATCCTAAGCCCATCTAGCGCGCGCCGCAAAACATCTTTTCGCGATGCACGCCGCCTTTTGAAAAACGAACCAGAAGCCGGGACCGTTTTTCGCCGGGTGCCGTCCACGCATAAATCCTGTTTCAGAAAGAATTCAGATTGAATTTAAGTGCCCGGCCTATCCTCGCCTCGCGACTGTGCCACCGGACAGCCTGACGATAATAACGCGCCATAAACGGGGAGAAGACATGATAACCACCCAAACCGCCAGAAGAATGGCATCCCCGATGGCTGTCAGAAAGATGTTGCGCTTTGCCGCTGGCCCGTTCCTCTCCCTCGCCATATGTGGGGTCGGCGTGGCCCATGCCGAAGGGGCGGCCAAGAACTGGACCGCACCGTCGTTCAAGATCTATGCACAGGCCCTGTCTGACGAGATCATGGCCCGTCATCCCGAATTGTGGAGCGTGACTTTCCACGGCGTTCCGCCCGGGATGGACAAGGTTTACACCATGTTTGCCGGTTCTTACCCGGATCGGATTGGCAATCTCGACGATCCCGATGATGTCGATGTGATCGTCAAGGGGATTTCCTCGGTGGATCCGCGTTGGCACCGGCACGACGCCAGGGCCAAATTCGTGTTGCAGATTCCGTTGCGCGACAAGACCGGGGAAAACGTCGGCCTGCTGGTGCTGGCTTATCGCACCACCCCGGAATTTCTCAAGGACGAGCGCGGCTACTTCGATGAAGGCACACGGCTGCGTGACGCATTGCAGGCGCGAATTCCCAACCATGCAGCCTTGTTCGCACCGGCCAAGCCCTAGCTAAGGATACGTCAGCCGGATATGCGCGGCCATCCCGCTGTGTTCGACGTTGAGGCGTACCGAGCGGAACGCGGGCAGCCCGAGCAGCGTCGGCGGGTTGTTGGAAAAGCCGTAGCCTTCGGCGGGCAATCCCAGGCTGTTGCGGTCGAAGCTGCCGTTGCCGTTTTCATCGTGATAGATCGCGACCACATACACCCCCGGCCGGGGGATGAAGATGCAACTGCTGGTTGTTCCCGCCACGGCCGGTACCCGCCCGACGTACATCGAGCCGTGATGTATCAGAAAGCGCGCAGGATCATCGCTGTAGAGGGTGATGGCAATCTGGCCGAGGTCACTATGGACGCCCTCTGTAACCACGCGCAGCCAGGTTTTGCTGGCCGGACCGGTGCAGCCCGCTGGCGCAGGAGGAGACACTTCGCTGGAGGCAAGCGCGGGCGTTGCGATAGCAAACCCCGCGCCCAGCCCGGCGGTGGCTGCAAGCGCGGTTATGATGGCTTGCCGCAAGCGGCCCGGAAACTTGGTAAAAGGCATGGCTATCATTCCCGGCAGGCAATTGGCAAAACGGTCACGACGATGGCCCGTGGCAGACCAATCGCAGTTTCGGCGTCTGGATCCCCTGCCGACCCCCCGGTTGGCTGTCTTTCGACTGGCGGGTCATTATCGCCTGATTTGTTAACAGCCAGTGAATTTTAATGCTGGAGCGTGACGATCTGCGCGATCCTGCCTGCTTCAAGCATGAGCGTGCGATCGGCCAACCCGGCCATGGCGTCCGAATGGCCGATGATGACCAGCGCCAGTCTGCCCTTCAATCCTGCCAGCGCGTCGGTAATCGCAGCGGTATTGACGGCATCCAGTGCGCTCGTCGCCTCGTCAAGGATCAGCAGTGCCGGATCGCGCAGCAGCGCCCGCGCCAGCACGATGCGCGCCCGTTCGCCGCCCGACAAGCGTCGGGCGCCTTCACCGATAGGGGTGTCGAGGCCCTGCGGCAAGCCGTGGACGAACCCGGCGGAGGCGGCCTGAAGCGCGGCCTCCAGTTGCTCGGGCGATGCGGTGGGTTCGGCCCACAGCAAATTTTCCCGCACGCTGGCGTTGAGCAGCACCGGCTCTTGCTGGACATAAGCGACCCGTCGCCGCCAGCCGCGCCGCGTTGCGCCGGTCAAAGCCAGGCCGTCGATGCGGATGTCCCCGGCGTCAGGCGATAACAGCCCGCCCAAAAGATCGGCAAGCGTGCTTTTTCCCGCCCCCGATGGCCCCCTGACCATGATGGTTTCGCGGGCGCCGATGGTCAGCGAAATATCATCCAGCGCGGGCGGAATCTCGGGCGCAAAACGCACCGAGACATGGTCCAGGACGATCGCCTGATGCAGTTCCGGCGCATCGCCTTTCGCCTCCCGCCGGGAGGGGCCGTTCGCGATGGGCTCGGCTTCGGCTTCGTGGCCGGCTTCGGCCCGGTCGATCAGATCTTGCGCGGCGGCCAGCGCGGGACGGGCATAAGCCCAGTTCTGCCAATGCTGCTGCAACCCGCCCAGCAATGGCAAGGCCCGGACGAACAAGGCAACCATCGGCAGGATGGTCACCGCCGGGGTATGCCAGCGCACCAGCGCCAACCAGATCAGGCCCGCCAGAACTGCCGCGCCGCCGCCTTCCAACGCCGCCTGGCCCAGCCCGGACGCATTTTGCCATCGCCATTGTCCCGCCCGCAAGGCGGCGAATTCGGCGCTGTTGCGGGCAACGGTATCGTCCTCGCGCCCCAGGCTCTTGATCACGCGCAGAGCCGACAGCTTTTCGGTGAGATCGGCGTGAATGCGCAGTGTCGCCAGGTCGAGCGCAATGCCCAGATCGGTGGCACGGCGGCGCAGGCCGCGATACAGCAGCAGCACCGCAGCGCCCGCCGCCGCCGTGGTCAGCGCGACGACCGGCGACAGCACCCAGGCGGCGGCGGCCAGGCCGATTAACGTGACCGCCCCCGCCAGACCGGCAATGGCCTCGTCGATCGCGAAGGCGATGCGGTCGAAAATGGTGATCAACAGGCTGGCATTATCGCTTTGGCGCAGCGTTACCAGCACCCGCCAGTCGCAATGGACCAGCGCTAGCAAGGCACGGTCGCGCAAACCATCGACCAGTCCGGCCTCGAAACGCAGCGTGGCAAGCGACTTCAGGTAATTGATCAGCGCGCGCAGCAGGACCAACCCGACGAACAGCGCCAGCAGGGGCGTAATATGCACCGGCAGGCCGATCTGCGCGAGAATCTTCGCTACTCGTCCGCCGACCAGACCCCCTCCACTGACCGCTGACAGCATCGGTACCAGCAGGACGATCCCGAACCCTTCGGACAACGCGGCAGCAATCATCAACGCTGCCAGCACCGCTGCCGGACGCGCGTGATCGCGGGCGGAGATCAATTTGAGCCGGGGTGGCACTGTGCGCGGCGCAGGCGCTTCAGTTGGCGCTGGCGCTTCGGTTGGCGCTGGCGCTGGCATCAGATGTCGTTACGCCCCTTGGCATAGGCGATGAAGCGGCCACCCGCGATCGCCAGCGACAAAGCGAACTGTGACGGCACCGGGGCATCATCCGCGCCGGATTCACCTGCGGAAAATTCCTCGAGTTCGCGGCGCAGGCGCGGCAGGTCGAAAACCGCCGCAATATCGTCGTCGCCGGCCATGCGGTCCAGTTCCTCGATCAATTCGCCCCGCGCGCGACCGACTCGCAATGGCCAGTCGCCGTTGTGTTCGCCAATATCGGTGTTAAGACGCTGTTCTTCGGGCAATCGCCCCGCCGCCATCCGCCGCGCGAGAAAGCGGTTCATCGACCCCCTGGTGAATTGCTCGGTCGGCAGGCCATAGCAGAATTCCACCAGCGGCCGGTACGCGGTCGGATCGCGCACCGCGATGCCATAGAGTTGCTGCATGCCCTGCACGATCTGGTCATGATCCTGGCCATCCTCGGTCATCAGCCACTGCCAATGGTGCTGTTTGGACGTAACATGCATGCGCTCGACCTCCAGTCCGGCATCGCGCGCACGCTCGACCAGGCGATGGCTGGCCAGCCATTCGGGGGACAGGCCAGAGCGCTTCAGCGCCCCCGGCGCCATGCCGTGGTGCCAGCAATATACCCGCCGCCACAGTGCCGTGGGCAGTTGCGGCATGACGACCCTGGCCAGGAAACGCTGCCACATCGGCCGGCAATCCGCAGGTTCGTGGCGCAGCACCTGCCACAGCCGCAGCCAGCGGCCACGCCGGAAAAATTCGACCGGTGCCCAGGGCGCGCTGCTGCTGAAGGTCATATTGCCCCAATCGCCGTTGAGCAGGACATCGCAGCCGCGTTCGTGCGCGCGTTCGTACAAATCGTGCTGTAGCCAGGCGAGACCAAATCCAGGCGGGCCGCAATCCATCGCCGACAGCAGGTCGCGCATGCCGTGACGAAAATCCTGCCCGTCGTTGGTGAAGAATTCGGGGCGGAGCCGCGGGTAGGCATCGGCGAGCGCGGCGACCGCCGGGAATTCGCGAGCATAAAGGCCGGGCCGGGGGGCGCCGGTCCATTGTGCTTCGGGGCCATAGGTGAAGCACGGCAGGTCCTGTTGCTGCGGCAGATGGCGTAGCGCGGACAGGGCGACCTGGCTTGAATCGAGGCCGCCCGACAACAGCACACCGGGTCGGCGGGCCCCCGCCAGCACCGCGGCAACGCCTTCGTCGAGCAGGGCATTCGCCCTCTCGACATAGTCCTCATCGCGCCGCAGCCTGATTTGCGGCCTGCTGAACAAGTCGTAGCGCCAGGTCTCGGTGAAGCCCGCAGGCATCAGGGTCAAGGCGCAGCCCAGCGGCACGCGACCGCAGCCTTCGTACCAGCCGGCGAAGCGGTCGGTATAGTCGACCAGCGTGCTGCGCGCCAGGCGGTCCAGATTGACCCGCCGGGTCGCGCCCGATTGCCAGAACAGGGGGCGCGGGATCGAGGCGGCCAGGGCGCGCTGTTTGCCGGGGCTATTTTCGCAGCGAAAATGCAGCGGCGGCGCATCCAGCGGGCTGCGTGACAGCCGCAGGCTGGCCCGGTCGGGCGCCAGGACGATGGCGCAGTAATAGCCGATGATGTGTTCATCGGCGGCGTCGCCCCACC
>JALYHR010000140.1 GCA_030776465.1 Pseudomonadota bacterium | reverse complement strand
CCATTGCTGACCATCCGACAGAGGCAAATTCGCGCTACAATAGCGCCAGCCCGCGCCCAGGCGGTGATCGACGCGCCGGACCGGGGTCACCACGCGGCCCTGCAGGTCCCGGCAAGGGACGCCCCCAAGGTCCCGCTGGCGGGCGTCCCAAAGGCCCTGCCGGGGGCCGGGGCAAAGGGCCGCGCCCGTGAGCTTGCGCATCATTGCCGGCCAGTGGCGTGGGCGCAAACTGGCGGCGCCACCCGGCGATACCACCCGGCCGACTTCGGATCGCACCCGCGAAACATTGTTCTCGATGCTGGTCAGTCGGCTCGGCGATTTCGAGGGACTGCGCTTTGCCGACCTGTTTGCAGGCTCGGGCGCGCTGGGGTTGGAAGCCTTGTCGCGCGGCGCGGCGTCCTGCCTCTTTGCTGAAATGGACGCGGCGGCACTGCGGGCATTGCGTGCCAACATCACCCATTTGACGGTATCAGCGCAGTGCGACGTTCGCGCCGGGTCGGTGATGGCGCTTGGGCCAGTGAAACAGCCGTTCGACGTCGTGTTGCTTGATCCGCCCTATGGCAGCGGCGCGGGCAGCGTGGCGCTGGAAAAACTGACGCGGCTGGGCTGGATCGATCCATCGAGCTGGATCAGCATCGAAACCGCGTTCAACGAAGAACCCAAGCTGCGCGGTTTTACCGTCGATTCGGACCGCAAGGTGGGCAAGGCGCGGATCACCCTGCTGCGCCAAACGCCCCCGACTCTGCCGCCGCCGCCGACGGTTTCGACAGACTGATCCCCAGCAAAGTCAGCAACCCCGCCGCGCTTAACAGCAGCCCGACGCTGCCACCATGCCCGGCGTCGGCCCACATCTTCGCGGCAAACGGCGTCAGCGCGCCGCCGATGATCCCCCCGGCGTTGAACGCCACCGAAATCCCGCTGTAGCGCAGCGCCACCGGAAATAACGTCGGCAACCAGCTTCCCAACGGGCCGTATGTCAATCCCATGATGAACAGCGCGGCGGCGAGCGTGGCAAAAACCAGCACCAGCGACCCGCTCGCCAGCCCCCCACCGAACACCAGCCCCATCGGCACGGTCAACGCCGCACCCCAGCCCAGCACCCGTGCTGGCGATGCCCGGTCGCTCCACAGCGCCGACAGCGCGATGCCCAGCGCCAGGAACAGGTTGGCGGCCAATTGCACGATCAGGAATGTCGTTCGCGAATAGCCCAGCGGTCCGGTGCCCTGCGCCAGGGCAAAAGCCGTCGCCAGATAGAACGTCGCGAAGCAGGCGATGACCCCGGCGCTGCCCGCCAGCACCGCCCCACCATGGCGCGACAGCAATCGCGCCAGTGGCACGACGGGCGGCGGTTCATGCGCCAGTGCCGCTTGAAAAACGGGAGTTTCGGCGATCCGCAGCCGCACCCACAGGCCCAGCATCACCAGCATCGCGCTGGCCACGAATGGAATACGCCAGCCCCAGGCGATGAAATCAGCCGAACTGAGGCTTAGCCCCAGCAGCAGGAACAGGCCATTGGCGGCAAGGAAACCTAGCGGCGCACCCAGTTGCGGCGCCGCGCCGAACCGCGATTCCCAGCCTTTCGGTGCATATTCCACCGCCAGCAACGCCGCCCCGCCCCATTCCCCGCCCAGCCCGAACCCCTGGCCGAACCGCAACACGCACAACAACACCGGCGCCAGCCAGCCGACGCCATGTCGGCTGCACAAGGCATAACTGGGCAGGAACGCGATCAGCAGCGTCGAGGTGCCCATCAGCATCAGCGAGGCGACCAATGTCGATTTGCGCCCGACGCGGTCGCCGAAATGGCCGAAGGCAATGGCCCCGAACGGGCGCGCGACAAAGGCAATGCCAAAGGTCAGGAACGCCAGCAGGACCTGCCGTGCGGGCGCTGCCGAAGGAAAGAACAGCGGCCCGAACACCAGCGCAGTGGCCGTGGCGAAGATATAGAAATCGTAGAATTCCACCGTCGTGCCGACCAGTGCGGCGGTGAGAATACGGGCATTCGCGCGGAGCGGACCGGCCATGACATACTTTCCGAAATGTCGGCCAGACAGCAAATGACCGCCCAGCCATGTCCGGCTGTGACGGTCGGGTGCAGAAAATCAAGTCAGATCAGCGGTGCCCTGCCGCTGAAATGCGCGATTATGGCTGCATGGGCATCCCGTCCTTGGGCCGATAATGGTCCAGCGGCACATGGCCAAAGTTGAGCCCGGCCTGACGGGGATTGACGCAGTCATCCATCATGCCCTCCTTGCAGACCTTGTAATCCTTGCCGTCCAGCGTGACGGTGTCGGGATAGGACATCGCTGCGTGATGGTACCCGTGATGTCTTGCATGATGCGCCTGCGCCGGGGCGGCCGAAATGGCGGCGGCGGCAAAAAACGCGGCAACCAGGACTCGTTTTTTCATGTCATTTCTCCCGATTCGAGACCTAAAGAATTACAAGGGAACTCTCATGCGTTAACTCTACGCTCCGACCCGCTGATGGTTCCGACCAGCGCCGCAGCCCCTTGCGCCACGCGCCGCTGTTCCCTAGACGTTCTTTTGTGTCCAACTTGTCCAATCACGCCGAATCGGTGACCCACGCCGATGCCGATGCGTTGCTCGCCGGCCTGAACCCGCCGCAGCAAGAGGCGGTGCTGACCACGGACGGCCCGGTGTTGATGTTGGCCGGGGCAGGCACGGGCAAAACCGCTGCGCTCACCGCCCGCATGGCGCATCTCATCCGGGCACGGCTGGCATGGCCGTCCGAAATCCTCTGCGTCACCTTCACCAACAAGGCGGCGCGGGAAATGCGCGATCGCGTCGGGCAGTTGATTGGCCCGGCGGTGGAAGGCATGCCGTGGCTGGGCACGTTCCATGCGATCGCGGCCAAAATGCTGCGTCGCCATGCCGAGCTGGCGGGCCTGCAAAGCAATTACACCATCATCGACACCGACGATCAACTGCGGCTGCTCAAGCAATTGATCACCGCCGAACGGCTCGATGAAAAACGCTGGCCCGCCAAATTGCTCGCCAGTTGCATCGATCGCTGGAAGAACCGTGGATTATTGCCCGCCGAACTCGATGCTGCGGAAAACGAGAGCTATGCCAATGGCAAGGGTCAGCATTTCTACCAGCTTTACCAGTTGCGGCTGAAGGCACTGAATGCCTGCGATTTCGGCGATTTGCTGCTGCATATGCTGACTATCCTGCGCGCGCATCGCGACGTGCTGGAACATTACCAGCAACGCTTCAAATATATCATGGTGGACGAATACCAGGACACCAACCAGGTGCAGTATCTGTGGCTGCGGCTGCTGGCGCAAGCGCGGCGTAACATCTGCGTGGTGGGCGACGATGACCAGTCGATCTATTCATGGCGCGGCGCAGAAGTGGCCAATATCCTGCGGTTTGAAAAGGATTTTCCCGGCACAAAAGTCATCCGGCTAGAGCAGAATTATCGTTCCACGCCCGACATTCTGGGCGCCGCGTCGGGCTTGATCGGGGCCAATCGCGACAGGCTGGGCAAGACATTGTGGACGCAGATCAGCGGTGGCGACAAGCTGCGCGTGATCGGGGTGTGGGACGGCCCGGAGGAAGCCCGCCGGGTCGGTGACGAGATCGAACGGCTGGAACGCGAAGGTGCCCCCTTGAAAGGCGTGGCGATCCTGGTGCGCGCCCAGTTCCAGACCCGCGAGATCGAAGACCGTTTCATCGCCATCGGTATGAATTACAAGATTATCGGCGGGTTTCGCTTCTACGAACGCGCCGAAATCCGCGATGCACTGGCCTATCTGCGACTGATCGCGCAGCCCGCCGACGATCTCGCGTTTGAACGGATTTATAATAGCCCCAAACGCGGCCTTGGCGACAAGACGCTGGAAAAGCTGCATCGCATGGCGCGGGCCAATACCCAGCCGTTGGCTGCGGCGGCGCTGGCCATCCTCGACAGCGATGAATTGCCGGCGCGGGCGCGCGGGACGCTGCTGGCGCTGATGCGCGACTTTGCCCGGTGGCGCGAATTGGCGCAGACCGCGACCCCGGCTGAACTGGTCCGCACGGTGCTGGACGAATCGGGTTATACCGCAGCATTGCAAGCCGAAAAGAGCGTTGAATCAAGTGGAAGACTTGAAAACCTCGGCGAACTGGCAAGGGCAATAGAGGAATACCAGACACTGGGCGATTTCCTCGAACACGTCAGCCTGGTCATGGACAACGAGGCCGCTGACGACGCCGAAAAGGTCACGATCATGACCATTCACGGTGCCAAGGGGCTTGAATTCGACAATGTCTTTCTGGTCGGCTGGGAAGAAGGGGTTTTCCCTTCACAGCGCGCGCTCGATGCAGGCGGTGTCGCTGCCCTGGAGGAAGAACGCCGACTGGCCTATGTCGCGATCACCCGGGCGCGCCGCCGCTGCACTATATTGCACGCCGCCAACCGCCGCATTTACGGTCAATGGACGAGTTCGATCCCGTCACGCTTCATTGCCGAATTGCCGCCCGCGCATATTGAGGAGGAAACATCCTTGACCGGCGGCGCCTCATTGTGGCGCGCCAACTGGTCTGAACAGGGCGATCCCTTCGCCACCCTGGCGCTCAACCGTCCCGAGCGCGCCGAAGCGCGCGGCCCCGGCTGGCAACGCGCCACCACCCAGATGTATAACCCCACCCCCAGTCGCATCGAACAATCCACCCGCAGCGCCGCCAGTTTCGCCGCCAAACCGCGCAGCGACATCGGTCTGGGCGCCCGCGTCTGGCACGAAAAATTCGGCTATGGCACGGTGACCGCGCAGGACGGCAACAAGCTGGAAATAGAATTTGAATCAACGGGCCCAAAGCGGGTGATCGACAGTTTCGTAAAGCTCGCGGATTAGCGACCTTCCTAAGCCTCTCTCCTTCAGGGGAGAGGAGCAGGTTGGCTCAAACCGAGCCGTTTATCGCCGAAAACTTCAGGAAGTCGGGCACTGGGCCATTCCAGCCGTCATCGCCAGCGACCACCGGATCCATGCGCGGACGGCGAGCCGGTACGGCGGTCGCGGCAGCTTGGCGCGCCGGGGTATCTTCGCGCGGCGCAGGTTGCTTGCGGACAGGCCGTTCAGCTTGTTCCGGTGGCCGAGCCGCTTGCGGTTCAGGTGTCCGCTCCGCTTTAGGTGCGCGTTCCGGCTTGGCTTCTCTGCCCTTGGCCGTGCCTTTGGCCGAACCCTTGGGCGCGCGCCGGTCACCTCGCTGGCGCGGTTCACCGGAAGCGGCTTCGTCGCGGGGAGCGGGGACTTCAGCTTCACCACCAGCCATGACATATTCGGGAATCTTGCCGCCGGTCAGCTTTTCGACATTGTCGATCGCCTCCGCATCCTCGGGCGTGACGAAAGTGAACGCGCGGCCCATGGCGCCTGCGCGACCGGTGCGGCCGATGCGATGGACGTAATCGTCAGGGT
>JALYHR010000139.1 GCA_030776465.1 Pseudomonadota bacterium | reverse complement strand
GGCGGGGGCGCGGGCTGATACCGACTAAACCGGAAAGACTCTCGCGGCCCGGAAAGATGGGAAATCGCATGGAATTCGCGCGTAAGGTCTGGCACCTGCTGGTCGGGATCAAGGATGCCCTGGTACTGGTGCTGGTGCTGGCTTTCTTCATTGGGCTGAGCGCGGTGCTGTCCAGCCGCGGCGCGCCCGCGCAAATACGCCAGGGGGCGCTGTTGATCGCGCTGAACGGTTCGGTAGTCGAAGAACCCAAGCTGATCGATCCCGTATCCCTGGTGCTGTCGGGCGATAGCGGCCAGACCGAATATCGCGAGCGCGACCTGGTCCGGGCGTTACGCGCGGCGGTCGGCGATGCGCGGATCAAGGCGGTGGTGCTCGACCTGACGCATTTCACCGGCGGCGGACAGGTCCATCTGGAAGAAATCGGCGCGGCGATGGACGCGGTGCGCGCCGCGCATAAGCCGGTGCTGGCCTTCGCCTTCATGCTCGAGGATCCGGGGATGCTGCTGGCCGCGCACGCCAGCGAGGTCTGGGTCGATCCGCTGGGCAGCGTGTTCGTGCCGGGGCCTGGGGGCTATCACCTCTATTACGCGAAACTGCTCGAAAAGCTCAAGATCGACGCGCATGTGTTTCGCGTCGGCACCTACAAGGATTATGTCGAGCCTTATATCCGCAACGACCAGTCCGAACCGGCGCGGCTGGCCAGGCAGGCTTTGTACAGCGCAGTGTGGACCGACTGGCGCGCCAATGTCGCGCGGGCCCGGCCCCAAGCCGATATCGCGCGGGTGACTGCCGATCCGGTGGGCTGGTTGAAGGCGTCCGGCGGCGATGCGGCCAAGGCGGCGCTGGCAGCGGGGCTGGTCGATCATATCGGCACCCGCGCGGACTTTGGCGCGCGCGTTGTCAAGATCGTCGGCGATGATCCCGGCGACACCCGGCCGGGCAGTTATGCGCATACCCCGCTGACCCCGTGGCTGGCCGCCTATCCCGAAGCCACCGCAGGCAAAGCCATCGGCGTCGTCACTATTGCCGGCGAAATCGAGGACGGACGCGCAGGGCCCGGCACGGCGGGCGGCGACCGGATTGCGGCATTGATCGATTCGGCGGCCAAGCGCGACCTGTCGGCGCTGGTCGTGCGCGTCGATTCGCCGGGCGGATCGGTCACCGGATCAGAGGCGATCCGCAGTGCCATCGCGCGGCAAAAGGCGCGCGGGCTGCCGGTGGCGGTGTCGATGGCCAATGTCGCGGCCAGCGGCGGTTACTGGGTTTCCACCCCGGCGGCGCGGATATTTGCCGAGCCGGCGACGATCACCGGCTCGATCGGTATTTTCGCGGTCGTTCCCAGCTTTGAACGCGCGCTGGCGCAATATGGCGTGACCAGCGACGGCGTGCGAACGACGCCGTTATCGGGCCAGCCCGACTTGCTTAGCGGGTTGACCCCCGAAATCGAGGCGATGCTTCAGGCCGATATCGAAAACGGCTATGGGCGGTTTGTCGGTCTGGTCGCGCAATCGCGTCACCGGACACCCGCGCAAATCGATGCGATCGCGCAAGGACGGGTCTGGGATGGCGGCACCGCGCTGCAGAATGGCCTGATCGATCAGTTCGGCGGGCTCGACGATGCGCTCGCCTGGGCCGCGCAGGCGGCGCATCTCAAGCCAGGCGGCTGGCATCCGGTGTTCCTGGGGCAAAAGCCGCAGCGGCTGGCGCGGCTGGTGGCGATGCTGCACCATTCGGATGACGATGATCGCAATGACCCCGATGGCGATGGCAGTTCTGTGGAAGACGGGCAGCCGCGCGATTGGGTGGGGCTGATCGCCAGCCGCCAGCGCGACACGCTGGCGCGCGCGATCAGCGATGCGGAACGGCTGATGGCAGGGCAGGGCGCACAAGCCTATTGCCTCGACTGCGCCGCCGATTGGTCGGGTGGAACCCCCGGCCGCCTGCCCGGCAATGCGTCGCCGCTGACGCTGCTAGGCCGGTTGGCCCGGTTGCTGGGGCTGGCCTGAAAAAAGGGGCGGAAAAATCCACCCCTTTCAATTTCTCTTAACATCGCCACGTTGTTCGTGACCCCTACACCACCCGTCCGTCCTGAGCTTGTCGAAGGATTGCCTTTCTTTTCAAGCGATTGCAGACAAGAAGGACAATGCTTCGACAAGCTCAGCACGAACGGGGAAGGGTCTGTCAGTCAGAGTTGGTTTTACTAAGCCGAAACGCTGGCCTTGACGATCTTGCCCGGCTTGGCTGGCGGTTCGCCCTTGGGCAGCGCATCGACGGCATCCATGCCATCCTCGACCACGCCCCACACGGTGTACTGCTTGTCGAGGAAGCGGGCGTCGTCCAGGCAGATGAAGAACTGGCTGTTGGCCGAGTTCGGCGCGCTGGTCCGCGCCATCGAACAGACTCCGCGGACATGCGGTTCGGCATTGAATTCGGCCTTGAGATCGGGCTTCTTCGATCCGCCCATGCCGGTGCCATTGGGGCAGCCGCCTTGCGCCATGAAGCCGGGGATCACGCGGTGAAAGGTAACGCCGTCGTAGAATCCTTCGCTCACCAGTTCCTTGATCCGCTCGACATGGCCGGGCGCGAGGTCGGGACGCAGGCGGATCTTGACGTCGCCGGTATCGAGGGCAAGGGTAAGGTATTCGTCGGCCATGGGCGCTCTCCTGAAAATGCCCGGCCCGTATAGAGTGGCGTGACGCAATGTCACGTCTCGCGTGATGCCTGTTGCCGAGTGATATGCCGCTGCACCTGACCAAGATCGCCTTCCGTTCGGAAAGCCCGGAAACATTGCGTGCCTGGCTGGAAAGCCAGGCCGGAAATCTATGGGGCGAAGCGCGGCTGACCACGCGTTATCTGCCCAAGCGCCATGCCGAGATGGCGGGCGGGTCGCTGTACTGGATACACCAGCATGTCGTGGTCGGTCGCTCGCCGCTGCTGGGATTCGAGGCCAAGCCCGAGGGCCGCTACTGGATCAGGCTGGAGCCGCGACTGATCGCCGTCCATCCCCAAGCCCGCCGCGCGCATCAGGGGTGGCGCTATCTCGACAGCAAGGATGCCCCCGAAGACCTCGATTTCGCGCAGTCTGGCGATGCGTTGCCCGGCCATCTCGTCAGTGAACTGGCCAGGCTGGGGCTATTTTAGGGGCCTTTCACCCGCGTTTCAGCCAATGGCCCTGTTCGGTCAGCCCCAGCAGCACCAGCTCGGCATCCGCTATGGCAACACAAATTGCATCTTTAAAGTGACACAAGTTGTTGGGCGCGTGCAAAAAGCGTCGGCAATCCGGCCTCTTCCAGCCGATCGAGCGGCCACCATTCGCCGTCCGCACCCTCCAGACTAGCCCAATCGTCGCCTGAGTACACCGCCAATTCCAGGCGCAGGGTGAAATGGGTAAAAACGTGGGAGACTTCGCCCGCGATCTGCAAGGGGCCCGGCAACGGCGGCGTTGAGCTACCATCCGCGCCTGCGCTCCAGCCATCATCCGGCAACGCCCGCATGCCGCCCAGCATGCCGCGCCCGGCGCGGCGCACCAGCCATACCGCGCCATCACGCGCGATCCAGAATGCCCGACCGCGCCGTTCCGGACGGGCGCGGCGCGGTGGCTTTACCGGATAGGCATCGGCCTGCCCGGCGGCTTGCGCGGCACATTGCGACCGCAACGGGCACAGCAGGCAGCGCGGTGCCCGCGTCGTGCAGATCGTCGCGCCCAAGTCCATCATCGCCTGAGCAAAATCGCCCGCGCGCATGTCGGGCGTGATCGTATCGGTGGCGGCACGGATCGCTGGTTTCGCGCCGGGCAAGGGTTGGCTCAACGCAAACAACCGGGTCACCACGCGTTCGACATTGGCGTCGACCACCACCGCGCGGCGGCCAAAGCCGATCGCTGCCACCGCTGCCGCAGTATAGACGCCAAAACCCGGCAACGCGCGTAGTTCAGCCTCGTTATCGGGAAAAGCGCCGCCCTGCGCAGCCACGGCGCGCGCGCAGGCGATCAGGTTGCGCGCGCGGGCATAATAGCCAAGCCCCGCCCAGGCGGCCATCACTTCGCCTTCATCGGCGGCAGCCAGGGCGTTGACGGTCGGCCAGCGTGCGGTAAACCGCGCGAAATAGGGGATAACTGCCGCCACCGTGGTCTGTTGCAACATCACTTCGGACAGCCAGACGCGGTACGGCCAATCGCGATCTTGCGCGGGCAGGGTCGAGCCCGGCGGCTGGCGCCACGGCAGCACGCGGGCATGGGCATCGTACCAGTCGAGCAGAGCGGCGGGTATCTCAGCGGCACGACTGCGCCCGGCTTTAGCAGAAACGGCCTTGTTCATAGACAAGGTGGGGG
>JALYHR010000138.1 GCA_030776465.1 Pseudomonadota bacterium | reverse complement strand
TCGACCAGGCAGATCAGCGCAATCGGCGTACCGCAAATCAGCGACGCCGCTTCGACAAACGCATTGAACCCGTCGCTGGGTTCGCTGTCGAGAATGTCGAGGCGGCGGAGTGCCTCAAGCCGCTGGGCCTCATTTGCGGGGTACGGCGCTGGCGGCATTCACACATCTCCGATTATTGATCGAAGATGGCGTCTGCCATCCCCCGCTGGCGTCTTCACCAACCACAAAGCAAAGCACCGTTATGGGTAATGCCTCAGAGGAGTATTAGCGGAGGCTGGCTTAAAGACGGTTAATCGTTCGTAGGGAGTTGTCCCACGGCGCCCGGTTAACGCCAACGCAGGCAGTCGCGGGTCAGTTCGGCGACCGATTTGACCCCCATCGCTTCATCCCGCGCTCGATTTGAGCTTCTTTCTCGCTACGCAGCGTTAGAAGAGTGCCCACCCCTAGCCCCTCCCGCAAGTGGGTGGGGAACAGGCTAGCACTATGCCGCCGACTGTTGCCGACAATCCTCACCGCGCGAAATTCTAGCTACAGCCTGCGGAATTCCGGGCTTAGGCTGCGGCAAATGCTGCATCCTTCTTGCTGCGGGCCAGGGGTTGTGTAGGTTTGCGGCGATGAACCGGGGCATAGCATCGACGGCCAGAGTTGCCACCTCGAGCGGATCGCCTGGGTGGATGTTGGCGGTATTGATGGCCGTGATGGTGCTGTTCGCGCCTGCCACCGCGATGGCCGGTCAGCACCGCGATACGGCATTGGAAGCCCAGTTGCTGGCGACCATGAAAGTCCTGGCGAGCGATGATTTCATGGGCCGCGAGCCGGGAACCGAGGGCGAAGCGCGAACCTTGCGCTGGCTGGGCCAGACATGGTTCGATATCGGGCTGGTTTCGGGCACCAACGATCCCGCCCATCCCTGGTTTGCGCCGGTGACTTTGGTGGCGCGGGCCCCCGCCACATCGACGGCGCAAATCCTGTACAGGGGCCGGTGGGAAGCGCTGGGGCCTGTCGACGCCTTGATGCTGACCTCCGGACGGCGCAGCCTCGTGCGCGGAGCGCCGTTGTATTTCGTCGGGCGCGATGCGCATGGCATTCCCCCGCGCGCGGAACTGGCGGGCCGGGTGGCGGTTCTGCTCGACCGGCTTCCCGAGGACGCGTCCGTTGGCCGTGCTGGCGCGAACACCGATGCCGCAGTGCAGATTGGCGCAAATCCATCGTCTCATACAAACCCTCAGAATAGTGCCAATCCTCAAAGCAGTGATCGCCAGAATGCGCTGCTCACCGGGGGGGCATCGGCGGTGCTGACGGTGCTCGACGGGACCCGTAACCTGGCCAGCGTGGCCGCGCGCCGCAAAAGATTGGGCTATGCGCTCGCCAGTGAGGCACTGGGCGGCGACCTGGAAGGGTTCGTTACGGCGGAAGCTATGGACCGGCTGCTCGCGCCTGGCCGTTCCAGCCTGGCAGCGTTGGAAAGCGAAGCCGACCGGCCCGGTTTTGCGCCGCATCTGCTGGAACTGACCGCCAATCTGGAGGCGACGACCAGCGAAACCACGATCCACACACATAATCTGATCGGCAAGCTGCCCGGTCGTCACCCCGCGACCGGGGCAGTGCTGCTGCTGGCCCATTGGGATCATTTCGGTATCTGTGCGCAGCCGCCCGCCGAACATCTGATCTGCAACGGGGCTATCGATAATGCCAGTGGCGTGGCCGCATTGACGGAAATCGCGCGGCGGCTGGCCAAAGGCGGGAGGATGGACCGCGACGTCTATTTTCTCAGCACCACCGCCGAAGAACTGGGATTGCTGGGGGCAGAGGCCTTCGCTGAAAACCCGCCGCTGCCGCTCAACAGCATCGTTGCCGCCTTCAACCTCGATTCGGTCGCGATCGCCCCGGCCGGAACTGCGGTCGGCATCGTCGGCAAGGGGATGACCGGGCTGGAAAAAGGCATCCTGCAAGTGGCGCGTGCGCAGCAGCGCCGGGTGTCGGACAGCACCGCACCCAATGCCTATATCGGCAGGCAGGACGGCTGGGTTCTGCTGCACCATGACGTGCCGACGGTGATGATCACCAGCGCCTATGGCGAGATCGCCCGGCTGGAGCATTTCTTCGATACCGATTACCACCGGCCCAGCGATGTCGTGAAGCCGGGGATCGAGCTGGGCGGTGCGGCACAGGACGTAGCGCTGCATGTCGCGCTGGTGCACTGGTTCGCCGATGCGCATAATTATCCGGCAGCGGCAGGCGGTTAAGCGCGTCCCCTTTGGTTCATTGACGCGACAGGATGCGCGGAATAATTACCCGCTTGGCGGTTCATTCGCCGAGGAGGGACATCATGAAGAAAATTCTGCTGCCGATGACCATGCTGGCCATGATCATGCTGCCCGCTGCTGCCAACGCCGCGCAGTGCCGCAATATGGACACGGGCAAATTTGCCAAATGCGGTTCGCCCGGTTCGATCGCTGCCAGCCAATATGTCGCCAAGACCAAGATGGCCGCGAAGAAGCCGATGGCTCCGATGGTCATGCCAGCAGCCGCGCCCGCTAAACCAGGTCTGATGGCGATGCTGAAAGCCAAGGCGGCAGCCAAGGCCCAGGCCAAGGCGGGCATGCCAGCCGCCAAGGTCGTGCGCTGCAAGAACGCCAAGAGCAAATTCGTCAAATGCGGTACGCCCGGCGCCAAACCGGTCTGATATCTTAATTCCTCCCCGAACCGGGGAGGAATTAGGCACACCCACTTTTTCGCAAGCGCAGTCTGGCTCTTTGCGTACGGCCTGTTTACATGGGCCGCCACACATCCTCATGCGCAAGATAAAGTGGCACTTATGGACATACCCCTCGGCCTGACTTTCGACGACGTCCTGCTGCGTCCGGGCGAATCGGATATCATGCCCAGCGCGGCGGATACCAGCACGCGTTTGACTCGCGAAATCTCGCTGAGCATCCCGGTTGTTTCATCGGCGATGGACACTGTGACCGAGGCCGACATGGCGATCGTCATGGCGCAGATGGGCGGCATCGGCGTGCTCCACCGTAACCTGACAGTCGAGGAGCAATGCGCCGCCGTCCGCGCGGTCAAACGCTTTGAAAGCGGCATGGTCGTCAATCCCATCACCATCACCCCCGACGCGACGCTGGGCGACGCGCAGGCGCTGATGACCGCGAACCGCATCAGCGGCATCCCGGTGGTGGAAGCCAACGGGCGTCTGGTGGGCATCCTGACCAATCGTGACGTGCGTTTTGCCGCCAATCCCCGGCAGCCGGTGCGCGAATTGATGACCAGCGACGATCTGGCGACGGTGCCTTTGGGCGTAGGCCAGGAAGAAGCGCGCCGCCTGCTGCACCAGCGCCGCATCGAAAAGCTGCTGGTGGTGGACGATGCCTATCACTGCATCGGGCTCATCACGGTCAAGGATATTGAAAAGGCGGTCAATTATCCCAACGCCACCAAGGATGCCGCCGGGCGTCTGCGTGTCGCCGCTGCGACTACGGTGGGCGACAAGGGCTTTGAGCGGACCGAGGCGCTGCTGGCCGCCGAATGCGATGTCATCGTCATCGATACCGCGCACGGCCATAATCGCGATGTCGCCCGCGCGGTCGAACGGGTCAAAAAGCTCTCGAACTCGGCGCAAGTCATCGCCGGCAATATCGCCACCGCCGAAGCCGCCCGCGCGCTGATCGACGCAGGCGCGGACGCTCTGAAAATCGGCATCGGGCCGGGATCGATCTGCACCACGCGCATCGTTGCCGGTGTCGGCGTGCCGCAATTGACCGCGGTCATGGAAGCGAGCGAGGAAGCGCGCAAATCGGGGGTGCCGGTCATCGCCGACGGCGGCCTGCGCACCTCGGGCGATGCCGCCAAGGCGCTGGCCGCAGGCGCATCCACCATCATGGTCGGATCGATGCTGGCCGGAACCGAGGAAGCCCCCGGCGATACCTTCATCTTTCAGGGCCGCGCCTATAAATCCTATCGTGGCATGGGCTCGGTCGGGGCGATGGCCCAAGGCAGCGCCGACCGCTATTTCCAGCAGGACATCAAGGACCAGATGAAACTGGTGCCCGAAGGGATCGAAGGCCAGGTACCCTTCAAAGGCCCTGCCAAAGACGTCATCCACCAGCTTGTCGGCGGGATCAAGGCCGCCATGGGTTACACCGGCAGCGCCACCATCGCCGAGCTGCAAACCAAGGCCAAATTCGTGCGCATCACCAATGCTGGCCTGCGCGAAAGTCATGTCCACGATGTGACGATCACGCGGGAAGCCCCGAATTATCCGGCGCGGTGAGGGTGTATGCCGACGATGTAGGCGAAACCTGCTCCCCTCCCGCTTGCGGCAGGGGCTAGGGGTGGGCACTTTCCTGCTTGGATTGCGGCGCAAGAACCCGACCTGGCGCGTGAACATGCCCACCGCCGGCCCCTCCCCCAAGCGGGAGGGGAGGAGGAAGGGGCGCCGCTTCCCTCATGCCGCTGGCCCATGACCCCCGCTGCCCGCGTCCAGGCCGCGATCGAGGTGCTCGATCTGATTATCTCCGCTGCGCGTGACAATGGCCCACCGGCGGACCGACTCATCACCGACTGGTTCCGGACGCGGCGGTTCGCGGGCAGCGGCGACCGGCGGGCGGTGCGCGATCTGGTCTATTCGGCGGTGCGGGCGTGTGGTGAAATTCCCGCAACCGCGCGCGCGGCGATGCTGCGGCTGGCGCAGGGC
>JALYHR010000137.1 GCA_030776465.1 Pseudomonadota bacterium | reverse complement strand
CAGCCATGATGCGATCGTTCGCACCATCCAGATCCCGCCGGACGGTGGGGCGGGACAAGGGATATTTTACGCCGCCATGCCGCCCTCGCGCAGCTTGAAATTTGCATCGACGGGGCGGGCCAGCCGGTCCGCAGCCATGATCGCTGCTTGCGCCGCGACGATCGTGGTGTGCGCCGTATCGATCGCACCGCTACACGCGCAGGACAATTTGCGCCAGGTCCGCAATAACCATGCCGCAATGACCATAGCGCTGATCCGGTTGAACCGCGATCCGCGCGACATCGAGGCGTTGATCACAGCAGGCAACGCCGCGCTGGCCATGGGCGACACCGATGCGGCGGTGGGATTTTTCACCCGGGCGGACAGCCTTTCGCCCGATAATCCGCGCGTCGAGGCGGGGCTTGCCAGCGCCAAGGTTCATGCCGAGGACCCGTTCGGCGCTATCCCATTGTTCATCGCCGCCGAAAAAAATGGTCCGATCGCCCCTGAATTGCTGGGCGACCGGGGTCTCGCCTATGATCTGATCGGTGATAATGCCACCGCGCAGCGCTATTATCACCAGGCCCTGGCGGGCGGGGTTGGCTCCGGTTCCAGCGCCGATCGCGGGGCAGGCGCCGACACCGAAATCTCGCGCCGGTTGGGCCTCAGTCTCGCGATCAGCGGTGACCGGCACGGGTCCGAAACGGTGCTGTCGGCGTTGTTGCAACAAAAAGACCGGGCCGCGTGGCGCGCGCGCATTTTTGCGCTGGCGATCCTGGGCTACGAAGAGGAAGCGGTGGCGACGGCCCGATCGACGATGCCATCCGACCTTGCGCTCCAGATTGCGCCCTATCTGCGTTACATGCGCCGTTTGACCCCGGCGCAGCAGGCCGCCGCCGCCAATCTCGGTCATTTCCCCCAGGCATCGCAAATCGGCCAGGACGATCCGCGCATCGCCCAATATGCCCGGATGCTCGATCGCTCGCGCGCAAACGGCCCAGATAGTAGCTCGGGCTCGGGCGCGGACCAGGCCTTGGTTCCGGCAGGCGCGCCATTGGGCCGCGTCGCCCGCTTGCCCGCCGATCAAGCGGGTTTGGACCGGCCAGCGGGCAAACGCCGCAAGGACAGTAATCACGGCGATGCTGTAGCTTCGGCAGCCCCCGCACCCCATTTCGAGCGGGCGTCGCCCGGCAATGCGCCGCCGCCCGCACTGGTGGTATCGCGGGAAACCCAGCCCCCGGTGGCAAGCCTGCTGGCGAGCGCGCCGCCGCCAGTGATGCAAACGCCGGTGATACAAACGCCCGTCGTCCAGCAATTATCGCTGGCCCCGCATGATGGTCATGCGCTGGCAGCGACTCCCCGCCCGCACGGCGCCGAAACCCCGGCGCGGCCCAGTTTTTCGGATGCCTTTGCGGCGATGTCGCCGGTGATGGTGGATATCACGCCCGAGCGCGGCGCGGTCGATCTGCGCAGGATTTCACCGGCGCGCGCGGTGCCCAAGCCGCCGCCGCCTTCCCATCCCAGCCGTATCTGGGTGGAATTGGGCGTGGGCCGCGATACCGACCGCATTGCCTTTGACTGGCGGCGCATGGTCAAGGACGATCCAGAACTTTTCAGGGGCAAAAAACCCTTCGTCAGCAGCCTGGCGCGGACTAACCGCCTGCTGGTGGGGCCCTTCGATACCGACAAGTCGGCCAATGCCTTCACCGAAAAACTGCACAAGGCCGATCATCCCTCGGCCTTTGTCTGGACCAGTCCCGCCGGGCAGGTCGTAGATCCGTTGGAATAATGCCAGCTCGAATAATCGGCGCGCGGCAACTATGCCGGGGTTGTCCACAAGCTTTGAACAGGCTTATGCATTTATGCGCAGGCGCATGGCGAGGTTGCCTTGCCGCCGCGGCCCGGTTGGACGCATCGCTCGGTCGATGGCAAGAGTAAGAGTACAAGAGTGGCAGACATGAGAGTGATTGAAAGCGAAAACGAACGCCACGAGGACGCCGCGCCGGTGGAAATGCTGGCCGCCTTGTTCGAAGCGCGCGGCTGGAGCTATGAATTCGTCAACGACGACGAAATCTCGGCCGAAGTGCAGGCAAGCTGGGCCACCTATCAGTTGCGTGGTGTCTGGCGTTCGGAAGACAACGTGCTGCAACTGCTGTGCATGCCCGATATCCGCATTGCCGAAGACAAGCGCCCGGCCATGGTCGAGGTGCTGGCGCTGATCAATGAACAGCTGTGGCTGGGGCATTTCGACATCTGGTCAAATGGCTCGGTGCTGCTGTATCGCCACGGGCTGATGCTGGCCGACGACGGTATGCTCAGCCTGTCCCAGGCGCAGATGCTGGTCGAACTGGCGGTGGAGGAATGCGACCGCTTTTATCCCGCGTTCCAGTTCATCCTGTGGGGCGACAAGTCCCCCGCCGAGGCGCTGGCCAGTGCGCTGGTCGACGCGGCGGGCGAGGCCTGATGACCGACAGCCCAGCGTGGCCCGGCCATGTGTTGATGGTGGGCTGCGGCAATATGGGCGGGGCGATGCTGGCCGGGTGGCTGACGGCTGGCTTTGCCCCGGCGCGCTTCACCATTGTCGATCCGGGACTGGCGCAGGCGCCCGCCGGGGTCCGGTTGTTGCGCGAAATGCCTGCGCCAGATCGCTTTGACGCGGTTCTGCTGGGGATCAAGCCGCAATTGCTGGATCAGGTCGCGCCTGCGCTGGCGGCGCTGGCGGGCCCGGATACGGTGGTTCTCTCGATTCTGGCGGGGGTGCAACTGGCCAGCTTATCAGCGCGGCTGCCGAATGCCGGGGCCATTGTCCGGGTCATGCCCAATTTGGCCGCTGCCATTGGCAAATCGCCGGTAGTTTTGGTGGGAACTGAAGGTGTCGCGCGCGATGCGATCACCGCGCTGATGGCGCCGTTAGGCGCGCCCGAATGGATCGCGGACGAGGGTTTGTTCGATGCCGTCACCGCGCTGGTCGGATCGGGGCCGGCCTTTGTCTATCGCTTTATCGCGGCGCTGGCCGACGGGGGTGCGGCGCTGGGCTTGCCGCGCGAGCAGGCCGAACGGATGGCGCTGGCGATGGTCGAGGGTGCGGGCGCGCTCGCCGGGCAATCGCCCATGAGCCCCGAAGAACTGGCGCGGCGCGTGACCAGCCCCGGCGGGACGACGGCAGCGGGGCTGAAGGTGCTGGATGACAACGCCGCCTTGGCGCGGCTGGTGACGGCGACGCTGCGGGCGGCGCGCGATCGCGGCGCGGAAATGGCCGCAGCCGCGCGCGGTTAAGCCCCCGGCAATCAATGCCGTGCGAATGGGCCAATATGAGGCCCAACGGTTTCGCTTGAAAATGATCGGTATCAGGCCGATATATGCAATCGACTGCCGACCAATGCGGCTCGGTGGAACAGGAGTTTGGTGAGATGGCCATTTGGAACGACCCGCAGCCCACGCAGACGGGCTTTAGCGCGGCTCCGGGCGTCGGCGGATTGGGCCATGCTGCCCGCACCGATGCCGGTCTGCGGCAGTATATGCTGTCGATTTACAATTACATGGCCTCGGGCGTGCTGCTGTCCGGCGTCGTGGCGATGCTGTTCGCCCGCTCCGGCATGGCAGCGGCGGTATTCGGCACGCCGTTGCGCTGGCTGGTGGCCCTGGCGCCATTGGGCTTCGTCATGGCGATGAGCTTTGGCCAAAGCCGGATGCGGCTGTCCACGCTGCAGGCGCTGTTCTGGGCGTTCTGCGTGGCGATGGGCTTGTCGCTGTCGTCGATCTTTTTCGTCTATACCGGCTCCTCGATCGCGGCGACTTTCTTCGCCACGGCGGGTGCCTTTGCCGGGCTCAGCCTGGTGGGTTACACCACGAAGCGCGATCTGTCGGCGATGGGCGCGTTCATGACGATGGGCCTGTTCGGGATCATTATCGCCATGCTGATCAACGCCTTCTTCCCGATGCCGGGCCTGGGGCTGGCGATCTCGGTGCTGGGCGTGCTGATCTTCGCGGGGCTGACCGCTTATGATACGCAGAAGCTCAAGAACATGTATTACCAGGTTTCAGGCAGCGATTATGTCGGCAAGGTCGTGATCATGGGCGCGCTCAGCCTCTATCTCGATTTCATCAATATGTTCATGTTCCTGCTGCGGTTCATGGGCGATCGCCGCTAATCCACCAAACGGGCGTTGATCGTGCCCGGAGTGCAGGTCGGCGCTCCGGGCATTTTCATTTGGCAATGGCCGGGATACAATCGCTGTGCGGATGGCGCGTCTGCATAATTGGGCGGAGAGTTCTGAAAACATGACAGTTTCATCTCGGCGTCAGGATTCCCTGCGTGGGTTCGGCCATCTTCGTGGCACGGCCTGCGCAATCACGCTGGCGCTGTTGGCGGCATGCAGCAGTCCACCGCCCCCGCC
>JALYHR010000136.1 GCA_030776465.1 Pseudomonadota bacterium | reverse complement strand
GCGTGTCCCGACGCGGCATGCGCCGGGCGCCGAGGCCGCGAACGGGGCGGCGGCGGTGGCGGGGGCGGCGGGGAACGCAAATCCAGCGAGGTCAGCGCGGTTTGCACGCCGCTGCGCACAAACTGCGGCGAAAACCCGGTCCACACCAGGATGACGAGCGCCAATTGCAAGGCGGCGGCCAATATCCCGCCGATCAGGCGCGAGGGGCGTTCGGTTTGGAGATTTTGGGCGTACATGCAAATGGGCTGGCATCAATGGGATGGCGCCGGACGACGCACGGGAAGTTTGCAAGCCTCCAACGTGCGGGCTAGCCGATTGTTTCCCGGCGCTGTCCCAGGCGCGCCGCCAGCCACAGCCGGATGGCTCCGGCCAGCCCCGGCGGCGGAGTGGCGACGATGCGTTCGGCGTCGATCCGCGCCACCAGCGCATTGACCGGGATCGCCTCGGCCTCGGCCTCGGCGCGCAACAGATCCCAGAACAACGGTTCCAGGCTGATCGAGGTCTTGTGGCCAGCGATCTCGATCGAGCGTTTAACGGGGGGATGATATGGCGTCGGCAAAACTCAGTACATGTGCTGGCCGCCGTTTATGGACATCGTCGAACCCGTCACGAAACCGGCATCCTCCGAACACAGGAAGGCCACGGCACGGGCGATTTCCTCGGCGTGGCCAAGGCGGCCGACCGGGATCTTGGCGATGATCTTGTCGAGGACTGCCTGGGGCACCGCAGAGACCATGTCGGTATCGATATAGCCGGGCGCGATGGTATTGACCGTCACGCCAAATTTTGCGCCTTCCTGCGCCAATGCCTTGGTAAAGCCGTGGATGCCCGATTTGGAGGCGGCATAATTGACCTGGCCATATTGTCCCGACTGGCCGTTGATCGACCCGATATTGACCACCCGGCCCCAGCCCCTGTCGCGCATGCCGGAAAAGGTCGCCTTGACCATGTTGAAGCAGCCGCCAAGGTTGATCCGCATCACCTCGTTCCAGTCGTCAAAGGTCATCCGGTGCAGCACCGCGTCGCGGGTGATGCCGGCATTGTTGACGACGACATCGACTGGCCCCAGGTCGGCGGCAACCTGGGCGCAGCCTTCGATGCAGGCCTCATGGTCGCCCACGTCCCAGCAATAAACCGGTATCCCGGTGTCTGCGCTGAAGGCCTTGGCCCGTTCGACATTGCCGCCGTAATTGGCGGCGACGGCATAGCCCTGTTGTTGCAAAGCGCGGCTGATGGCTTCACCAATACCCCGAGTACCGCCAGTCACGATTGCGACGCGCGCCATATGCGTATCCTTTTTCTGCATTATTTCCAAGTTTGTGCTACGCATTGACCGCTGTTGTCGCAAGTCGCCAATGCAGAAAACCGGAAAATTTTCGTTGGATTTTCGCGAGCCTCTTTGACTGTTCCAGTTCGCTAACAAAACTGATTTTCCGCAGCGCAATATGGCTCCAGGAATTTCGCGCAAGACAGGAATCTCGCGCAAGCCAGTGCGGGAAATGCCAGACCCTCAGAACTTGAACTGGCTTCCGACGAATACGGCCTGGGTGTCGGTCTTGCCGTCGATATGTGCATCCAGCCGGTCACGGTCGCGTTCGTAACGGACCCCGGCGGTAACATCCAGATTGCGCGACAAACGATAGCTGCCGCCGACGTCGACAGTCTGGGTGCCGACACTTTCCAGAGTGCGGGGGGCCCGACCGGCGCGGTCATGTTCGTCCAGCGCGATATGCGGTGCCAGCCGCGATGGCGTCCCCCCAGGCTCGGCCGCGGGTTGCAAACTGGACAGATCGGGCATGTCGATCTTGTGGATGTCCTGTGCCAGCGCGAAGGTCTGCACATTCTGGGCAAAACCCTGATAACCATGCGCCACCCCCAGATTATAGGCGGCAGGGGCAATCGCCAGCGATGACAAGCCCGGTACCATGGCGGGAGCGGGACGGCTGATGCGGCCGATCACCCCGCGCACGATGATCGAACTGGCGGTGACCGGATCGACGCGAACGGCAACGGTGACCGAACGATCGGGGCGGGTGGCCAGGCCTGCCGGGGTGAAGCGGAACAGCGGCCCTTTGCCGCCGGTCGGGCTGGCGGCGAGCACGCGGGCGAGGCGAGGATCGACCGAGCCGGGCGAAAATCCATTGAGATCCTGATTCGCGGCAATTCCTGCGGCGGGTAAATCGATGCGCGTTGAAAAGGCCAGAACCGCGCTGGGTAGCGCCAGAACGGACACGGCCCCGGCCATCAGCAAGGCGGGCGGAATTCCATTTCGCTTTGCGGCGATAGGACTGGGTTGTGCGGCGATAGGACTGGGCTGTGCGCCAACAGAACCTGGCTGTGCGTCATCCGCGACGTCAGTCCGCCTGCCAGTTTGCTTGCCCGCCATTTGCAGTCCGTTTTCCCTTGCACGCCCGATCCGTCGGAGAATCTCCCCGGCGGTTGTTGATTGGTCCTGTACATTTTTTCGGCGCATAAAGGAACCCTTAACCGGCACAACCCGCCACCTGGGTGGCCATGTTCCGGCCCATTCATTGGCGGTTCACGGCGCGGAACCGCAAATGGGCCTTTAGAGGCTTCCCGGTTTAGTCGGTTGTCGCAAAGACTTTAAGCTCACGTTATATAATGGCGGCAGACGCCCACTTGCCGCCGCGCCGGGGCGGGCTATAGAGGCGCGGTAAAGAAATATTGGTCCAGCCTCGAGCGGGCTGCGCAAGATAACAGGATTTGTTGACGACCATGACAGCCAGCCCCGCCTCCCCTTCCCAGCCATTCGCTCAACCCCGCTTCCATTCTCGCCGCCACCCGGCCCCGGCGCGGCTGGCGATCCTTGGCCTTGCGGCGTTGACCTTGACCGGGGGCTTGTCCGGCTGCGTCCATCACCGCAAGCCGCATGTCGTAGCGGAACTGGCCCCCTCCAACGTCACCACCATCGGCGTCAATTCCTATCTATGGCACGCCAGCCTCGATGCCTTGTCATTCATGCCGCTGGTCCAGGCCGATAGCGCGGGCGGGGTGATCGTCACCGACTGGTATGCCAATCCCGCCAACCCGGGTGAGCGCATGAAGATCACCGTGACGATCCTGGATCGCGACCTGCGCAGCGATGCCTTGCGCGTCGCCGCCAGCCGGCAAGTGATGCAAACCGGGCAATGGGTCGATGTGCCGGTGCAGGCAGCAACGGTGCAGCGGCTGGAGGACGTGATCCTGACCAAGGCGCGCGATCTGCGGCGCAGCGCCCTGCCCGGCTGAAGTAGCACCCTAATGAGCGAGAGATTCGATCCGTCGCTCGCGGACGGGCACTGGCAGCGCGTGTGGGATGAGCGTCAGTGCTTTGCCGCGGACGACAGTTCGGCCAAGCCGCGCAGCTACGTGCTGGAGATGTTTCCCTATCCCTCGGGCCGCATCCACATCGGCCATGTCCGCAATTACACGATGGGCGACGTGCTGGCGCGTTTTCGCCGGATGCAGGGCTTTGAAGTGCTGCATCCGATGGGCTGGGACGCCTTTGGCATGCCCGCCGAAAACGCCGCCATGGAAAAGGGCGTCCATCCCGGCGGCTGGACGCGCGCCAATATCGCCACGATGAAGGCGCAGTTGCAGCGGCTGGGTTTCGCGCTCGACTGGAGCCGCGAATTCGCCACCTGCGATCCCGAATATTACGGCCATGAGCAAGCGCTGTTCCTGGATCTCTACGCCGCCGGACTGGTTTACCGCAAGGAAAGCGCGGTTAACTGGGACCCGATCGACCAGACCGTGCTCGCCAATGAACAGGTGATCGACGGTCGTGGCTGGCGCAGCGGCGCGCTGGTTGAAAAACGCAAGCTGTCGCAGTGGTTCTTGAAGATCACCGATTTTGCCGAAGAATTGCTCGAAGGCCTGGCCGCGCTCGATACCTGGCCCGAAAAAGTGCGGCTGATGCAGGAAAACTGGATCGGCAAAAGCCAGGGTTTGCAGTTTAGCTTCACTCTGCTCCCCTCCCCTTCAGGGGAGGGGCTGGGGGTGGGGCCTCTCGACGATGCGGGGCGTTTGGGGCGAGACCCCACCCCAACCCCTCCCCTGAAGGGGAGGGGCTTAAACGGCACCATCGACGTCTACACCACGCGGCCCGACACCATCTTTGGCGCAAGCTTTGTCGCGGTGGCGGCAGAACATCCGGTGGCCCAGGCCGTGGCTGCCCAAAGCGCCGATGCCCGCGCGTTTATCGAACAATGCCGACGTGGCGGGACGACGGCGGCGGAGCTGGAAACCACCGAGAAGCTGGGGTTCGACACCGGGTTGAAAGTCGCCCATCCATTGCTGCCGGGCACGGAACTATCGGTCTACATCGCCAATTTCGTGCTGATGGAATACGGTACCGGCGCGATCATGGCGGTGCCGGGGCACGACCAGCGCGACTTTGAATTCGCGCGCAAATATGACCTGCCGATCATCCGCGTGGTTGCCGCCACTGCTGCCGACGCCGATGCACCGTTTGGCGACGAGGCGGAGGCCGGCGATGGGGTGCTGGTCAATTCCGATTTCATCACCGGCATGCGGGTTGCCGACGCCAAGGCTGCGGTCATCGCCCGCGCCGAGGCCGAAGGCTGGGGCCAGGGCCAGACGGTATGGCGCCTGCGCGATTGGGGCGTTTCGCGCCAGCGGTATTGGGGCACGCCGATCCCCTTCATCCATTGCCCCGCCTGTGGCGTGGTGCCGGTGCCCAAGGACCAGCTTCCGGTCGTCCTGCCCGACGATGTCGATTTCGCCAATCCCGGCAATCCGTTGCTGCGCCACCCGACCTGGAAGCATGTCCCCTGCCCGCAATGCGGCGGCGCGGCGCTGCGCGAAACCGATACGCTGGACACTTTCGTGGACAGCTCGTGGTATTTCCTGCGCTTCGCCAGCCAGCCTGCCGACAGGCCGTTCGATCCCGCCGAGATCGCGCGCTGGCTGCCGGTCGCGCAATATATCGGCGGCATCGAACATGCCATCCTGCATCTGTTATATGCGCGGTTCTGGACGCGGGCGCTGAAACGGATCGGCAAGATCGACATCGCCGAACCCTTCGCCAGCCTGTTCACGCAAGGCATGGTGACGCATGTCACCTATTTTCGCGAGCCGCGAGTTGAAGAGTTCATGATCGGCGATTCTCTTGGACGGGTGTGGTTCTCACCCGAAGAGGTTGATATTCAAGGCGGAACAGCAGTCGAGAAAATGACTGGTCGC
>JALYHR010000135.1 GCA_030776465.1 Pseudomonadota bacterium | reverse complement strand
CCAGGACATAGAGCGAATGATCGGTAATCGGCAACACGTCGGCAATGTCGGCGCTGCCCACCATCGCCTTGGCAATCGGCCGGTCGGCGCTGACCACCTGGCTTTTGTTGCAGGGCACTTCCAGCGTACCTGCTCTCAGCGACGCCGCACCGTAGGATTGGGCCAGCGCGGCGGGCGCCATCAACAACGCGGCGGGAGCGACCGCGAACGGTAAACAGCCCAGTACCAGCGCGGTCAGGGGATGATTTTCAATACGCACGCTGCACCTCATAATCGCTCGGTATGGTGGAGCGCACGATCGTGATGGTCGCTTCGCCGGGGCGATGCATGGCTAACATCGACGGCCCCCGCGGCCAGCGCATGGCCGGGGGCGTAGGCGGTGTCGATTCAAATCCGCGTTTGGGTGCAATATAGAAATTGCTGGCCGTCAACTGGCGGCCGATCACGGTGGGTATCACTCCCGCCTGCTGATCGGTCACATTGCGCAGCGCCAGGCTGAGCGCACCCAACTGGATCGAAAGCGCCAGTTTCTGGGCGCCGAGTGTGTCGACCTGCAATGTCGCCGTTCTGGCCGACACCGCCTTGGTCTGGTTCTCGTCCGAAACCTGGTCCATTGCCAGAATCTTATCGGATTGACTGTGCAGCATTTCCCGCGCAGCTTCATGTCGAAACGGGTCGGGTCAGTCGGTGTGCATGCATCGCCATAACCGGGGGGCCAAAACCGGGGGGCATTGCCGTGAAGACATCTCTCAGCCTGGGCATCCAGCGCATCGTGGCGACGGCCATGGCGCTGATCGTGGTTGATGCAGCATCGGGCGAAAACAAGGCAATGGCGCAAGGGGCGCTGGTCATCACCATTGGCCGACAGGCAAATTCGGCATTCGCAGGCCGGATGCAATCGCGCGATGACCCGACGGGTTCCAATGCTGCGGTCATCACGGTCGGCAGGGCCATCGACATGGCAGCAAGCCCCTTGCGATTTTCACGGACCATCTTTTCGGCACCACCGCCCGCCACTGTCATAGCGGCGGTGCCCGGCATGGCTATGCCGCGCATGATGGCAGCCTCCCGCCTCTCATCCCCCCGCCTGTCATCCCCCCGTCTTTCATCAATGCCGATATCGGGGATCCTGACCAGCGGCTTTGGCATGCGTGAGCATCCCCTGCTGGGCGTCTGGCGACCCCATCTCGGCGTGGATCTGGCCGCGCCGGTGGGTACGCCCATTGCCGCGACGTCAGATGGCATCGTCACCCGATCGGGATGGACGGGCGGCTATGGCCTGGCCGTCGAATTGGACAATGGCGGCGGCATGCAGACCCGGTTTGGCCACATGTCTCGGCTGAATGTCGTACCCGGCGAACAGGTCCACACCGGCGAGGTCATCGGTTTTGTGGGCTCAACCGGCCTGTCTACCGGGCCGCACCTGCATTACGAGGTCAGGGTGAACGGGCGAGCAATCAATCCTCTTGCCAACTAAAAATCATCCGATTGAAATTTACGGCGTGTTGCAGAACCCAACCAGATTTGCGGATTGGTCGAAGTGGGCCTCCCGCATGGCACTCGGGGCCATGGTGTTGGCGATCATCGCGTCCTCGGGATCCGCGCCCTCCGTTCCGCATCAGGCCAAGGCTGCATCGATAAGCGATGTGAAGCTGTATCAGGCGATATCCGAAGCCGTCAGCCAGGGCCGTCCCTATTACGAGGCCGCCGCCGCGATCCAGCGCGCCAATGGATATCCGACCGCCCCCGGCCAGGTTATTCGCGAACCTGCGCTGGCCTATCTTCTCGCGAGTTTGCGCGTGGAGGTCATACAGGCAGCATTGGTCGGGCTGATGGTCGGGATCATCATCCAGCTTAAGCGCGTTCTGGATCGGGAAGCGCGTTCCATGGGTGCTCGCCTTGGGATCATTGCCTGCGCATTGACGGGCCTGTCTTTCGCGGGAGTGCCATCAGCGATCTACGTGCATGAAGTGTGGGCGGCATTGTTGATGGCGCTGTCCCTGCTGCTGTACCGATCAGATCGGTGGGCACCGTCTATAGCATTGGCTTTCGCCGCTTGTGTATTGCGCGAGCTGGCGGCGCCCTTCATTCTGGCGATGGGCGCGGCCGCCTTGATCGAGCGGAGGTGGGCCCAGGCTTTGGCGTGGACACTGGCACTCGTCGCGTTCGCTGCTTTTTATGCGGTGCATTTACATCTGGCTGCCCAGCAATTTCGCGCAGGGGATTTGAGGTCGCAGGGTTGGGTCTATTTTGGCGGGCCGGGGTTCGTCATCTCGACGTTGCGCTTCAATCTGCTGCTGCATTTCCTGCCAAGGCCAGCTGCCGTCGCTGGCGCGCTGCTGGCTTTGCTCGGTCTTATTGGCGTCCGTGATCCGCGAACCATACGTGCCGCGTTGATCGCCGCTGGCTATATGGCCGCATTTTTCGTGGTCGGGCGGCCCGACAATTATCTCTGGGGCTTTCTTTATACACCGTTCCTCGGGATCGGGTTGGCCTTTGCACCCGCCGCAATCGCCGATCTTTTTATCCGCGCATCCTGCGCGCGGTCACCGATCAGCGGATGCCAGGAATGACCGGGGTCTTTTTCGGGATGGCGCGGGGCTGGTCCAGCGCATCGCTGATCGCCGCCAGGAACTGGTCGGTGGCGCGTTCCCAGGTGAAACGCGCGCCAAATACGGCAGCGGCGCGGCGGTCCAGCCGCAATGCGGCGCGAATGGCCTGGCCCAGATCATCGTCCAGCACCGCGATCGTCACCGGCATGTCCCCCGCCACGCCGCGTCCCTGACGCCCGACGATATCGATCGGCCCCGGCACCGGGAAAGCCGCCACCGGCAGGCCGCAGGCCAGGGCTTCGATGACGACCAGTCCGAAGGTATCGGTGCGGCTGGGAAAGACAAAGCAGTCGGCGCTGCGATAGGCCGCGGCAAGGTTTTCGCCGGCCAGGCTGCCCAGAAAGTGGACATCGGGATAGCGGCGCTTGAAATCCTCCAGCGCCGGGCCGTCGCCGACCACCACCTTGCTGCCCGCGACATCGGCGTCGAGAAACGCGCCCAAACCCTTTTCAACCGCGACCCTGCCGACATTGAGCAGGATCGGGCGCGGCAGTTCGGCCATCGCTGGCAAGGTCTCACCATCGGGGCGGAATTGCCAGCCCTCGATGCCCCGGCTCCACTTGCGGGTGTGCGTGATGCCGCGCCGTGCCAGTTCATCCCCCAGGCTTTGCGTCGCCACCAGTACCGCCCGCGATGCACTGTGAAAGCGCGCCATGATCGGCCAGAACCGTTCGGCGCTGATGCCGGAGCGCAACGCTGCGTATTCGGGAAAACGGGTGTGAAAGGCGGTGGTACAGGGCACGCCGCGTGCCTTGCACCAGCCGCGTGCCGACCAACCGATCGGGCCTTCGGTGGCGATGTGGACGATGTCGGGGCCAAAATCGTCGAGCATCCGGCGTACCGAAAAGCGCGGCGCCATCGCCAGCCGGATCGCGGCATAGCCGGGCATCGGCATGGTCATGAATCGTTCGGGGGTGATCAGTTCGACCTCGTGCCCGCGCCGGTCCAGTTCGGCCACGGTCGCGCCCAGCGTGCGTACCACGCCATTGACTTGCGGGAACCAGGCGTCGGTCGCAATCGCGATCTTCAGCGGTGCTATGAACTGCGTCTGGGGCACGCCGCGCCGAACGCTGGCCTGCGCCTTCACGCCACCGCCGCCATGCTGGCTGGCTCGGCTTTTATACTGGCCGGTTCGGCGTCGGCATGCTTGAGCGACCGCTGGTCGGTGGCCATTTCGCGCGCCCAGTCGATGATCCGGATCACGCCTGTCGCATCCTCGGCCAGCGCGGTACAGCTTTCGACCCAATCGCCGTCGTTGTAATAGGTGATATCGCCGATGGTGCGGATCTCGGCGCAATGGATATGCCCGCAGACGATGCCGTCGTAACCCCGGGTCTGCGCCTCGCGCGCTACCGCATCCTCGAAGCTGCACACGAACTGCACAGCGTTTTTCACGCGCTTTTTCATATACGACGACAGCGACCAATAGGGCAATTTCAACCGCCGACGCACAAGATTGAAGACGATATTGGCTCTCAGCAACAATCCGTAAGCGGCGTCACCCAGAAAGGCGAGCCAGCGGGCGTAAAGCACGACGCCGTCGAACCCGTCGCCATGCGTGATCAGCAGACGCCTGCCGTCGGCGGTGACGTGCTCGGCCTCCAGCGCCAGCTCGACCCCGCCAAAGCTCATCCCGGCATAATCGCGCAGCATTTCATCATGATTGCCCGCGACGAACACCACCCTGGTGCCGCGATGCGCCATTTTCAGGACCCGCCGGACCACCTCGTTGTGGGCGTCGGGCCAGAACCAGCCCTTGCGCAAGCGCCAGCCGTCGACGATGTCGCCGACCAGGAACAAGGTTTCGCATTCGATCGAGTGCAGGAAATCAACCAGCATCGCGGCGTTGCAACCGCGGGTGCCGAGGTGGACATCGCTGATCCAGACAGTGCGGTAGCGACGCTTGGGACGAAACCCGCGTGGCTCGGGCAGGTTGAGCCAGTCGGGAATGCGGCCCGTTTGTGTCTTGCCGGTTTCGCCGCGTACCACTCCGGCAAGGAACCCGGACAACGGCTCGACATCGGTGCCAAACATCGCTTTTCCTTAGCTTGTTTCGGCTTCACATTGCCGCAGCCAGGTTGCGCGATC
>JALYHR010000134.1 GCA_030776465.1 Pseudomonadota bacterium | reverse complement strand
CGCGAGCCATCCTTGCGCAAATGCCAGCGATCGTCGGCGCTGTGTCCGTCGCCCAGCGCACCCGACATTTCGGTTTGCGCCCGGCTGATGGCGCGGTCCTCGGGGGTGAAGAATATCTCGCAGTGCTGCCCGCAGACTTCCTCGGCGCGCCAGCCCATCAGGCGAGCCGCGCCCTCGTTCCAGCTGGTGATCACGCCATTGCGGTCCAGCGTCACGATCGCATAATCGACCGCACTGTCCAGGATCAGCCGGTTGCGCCTTTCTTCTTCGCGCTGGCTGGTCAGGGTCCGGCGCAATTCGAGATTGGTCATCACCTGCCGCGCCAGCACCTCCAGCGTCAGTCGTTGCACCTGGGTGATCCCCTGCGGCCTGGCCGCGCGATCGAGCACGCAGACCGTCCCGATCGGCAAGCCATCGGCAGTCTTGAGCACCGCCCCGGCATAAAAGCGCAAGCCGCCGTCTGCCGTCACCAGCGGGTTTTCGGCAAAGCGCCGGTCGCGCGTGCAGTCGGGGATGACCATCAGATCATCCTGCAGGATGGCATGGCGGCAGATCGAGACATCCAGCGGCAATTCGCGCGTGCCGATGCCCACCTCGGCCTTGAACCATTGCCGGTTTTCCGCGACCAGATTGACGACCGCAATCGGCGCGGCAAAGACTTCTGCCGCCAGTCGCGCGATGTCGTCGAAATCGGGTTCGCGCGGAGTATCGAGGATGGCATAGCGCGCCAGCGCCGCCAGCCGGTCGCTTTCAAGCCATGTCGCAGCCACCGGTTCGCCCGCGATCGCTTGTTCCACCGATGCCATATCCACGTGCCTCTAACATCCGGTCGGAAAGCGCGCCACACTTTACTGACGGGGCGCCACCCTCATTAGCGGCGGATTTGCGACGCCAATAGCTTCGCGCTGGCTTTCGGCGACAGTTTGTCGTGGTCGCGGTCGACCATGTAATTGGCGCGCTGCATCAGCGAAACCGGGATTGCCCCCACCAGTCCGCGCAGCGCGGCAATGAAGCGCTGGTCGCGGGCATGTGCGGGCGATACCAGCAGCAGCGCATCATAGCCGGGTATCGCGCCCCTGGGATCGGGCAACAATGTCAGCCCATCGGCGGCTATCCGGCCATCGGACGAAAAAGCCGAGATCACATCGACATCGCCGCTTTCCAGCGCGTGATACATGAAGGTCGGGCTGTAGGACCGGCTGGCCGCGAACTGCAACCCATAGGCGGCATGGACCGCCTGCCACTCGGGCCGCCGCAGGAATTCCAGGTCGGAACCCAGCCGCAGCCCCGGCGCCTGTCGCGCCAGATCGGCCAGCGAGGCAATTCCCCTCGTTCGCGCCGTGTTCCCGCGCATGGCAAAGGCATAAGCGTTTTCAAAGCCGAGCGGGCCAATCACGCGGACGCCGCTGCTCGCCCGCGTCCACGCGCTGATGGCAGCGATCATCGCGGGGCGCGCGATAATGTCCTTTCGCGCCATCTGGTTCGTCCACAATGTCCCGGCGTATTCGACATAGACATCGATGTCGCCCGCTGCCAGCGCGCGGTAAATCACCGCTGAGCCCAACCCTTGCGAATAACGCACGGTATAACCCGCTGCTTCCAGCCGGTCGCCGATCAATGCGGCGAGAATATATTGTTCGGAGAAGTTTTTCGCGCCGATGGTGATGGTCTGGCGGCCATTGATCGCTGACCCAGTATTGCTGAGCGTCACCGCCGCACCTGCCAGCCCCAGCGCCAGTACAGCGGCCCCCACCCATATCGGCAGTTTGCGACGGTGGGCCACGCCGTGTTCGATCAGTGCCAGCACGCCGTCGACGACCAACGCCAAGGCAGCGGCGGCAAAGCATCCCGCCAGCACCAGCGACCAGTTCTGGATCTGCAAACCGGCAAAGATCGGATCGCCCAGGCTGGGCTGGCCCACCGTGGTCGACAGCGTCGCCCCGCCGATAGTCCACACCGCCGCCGTGCGCACCCCGGCCATCACTACCGGGGCCACCAAAGGCGCCTCGACCCACCACAATTTCTGGGTCCGGGTCATGCCCAGGCCGTCCGCCGCCTCGCGCAGCGCCGGATCGAGCCCGGCCAGCCCGGTCACGCCATTGCGCAGGATCGGCAGCACCGCATAGAGCGCCAATGCCAGCAACGATGGCAGGAAACCCAACGCCGGAATGCCGCCGCCAACCAGGGCCGACAGCCACAACAGCAGCGGATAGAACAGCGCCAGCAACGCCAGCGTCGGTATGGTCTGGATCAGGCTGGCCGTACCCAGCACGATGCGGCCCATGTTGGGCCGGGCGCGGCCCCAGACGATCAACGGCAAGGCAATTGCCAGCCCCAGGCCCAGCGCCGAGGCCGCCAGCAACACATGCGCCGCCAGCGCTGGGCCAAGCGTGGCCAACGCCGTCAGGAAGGCGTTCATGCCGGTGTCCTGCCGCTGGACTGACTCAGCCGGGTCAGACGCAGCGCCTGGTCGCGCGGCACCGCAACCAGTGCTTGCGCCTCGGGTCCGCCCGCTCCCGCCAGCAATGCAGCCGGGGCGGCATCGCCAACGATCCGCCCAGCCGCCATCACCACCACCCGATCGGCCAGCAACAGCGCCTCGGCCATGTCGTGCGTGACCATGATCGTGGTCAGTCCCAAGCGGGTGTGAAGATCGCGCATTTCGCGGCCCAGTTCGTCGCGGGTGACCGGATCGAGCGCCCCGAACGGCTCATCCATCAACAGCAGCCGCGATGCCGGGGCCAATGCCCGCGCCACCCCGACGCGCTGGCGCTGGCCGCCGGACAATTCATCGGGCATGCGCGCCGTCATCACCGGATCGAGCCCGACCAGCGCCAGCATCTCGGCGATGCGCGCGGCGCGATCGCCCTGGCCGCGCAGCTTCAGGCCGATGCCGATGTTGTCGGCCACGGTCATATGCGGGAACAAGCCGACGTTCTGAAAGACATAGCCGATCTGGCGGCGCAGCGCATAACCGGGCTGGGCATCGGTCTGCTCACCGCCGATTTCGACTGTTCCGCTGTCCGGCACCACCAGCCGGTTGATGGTCTTGAGCAGCGTCGATTTACCCGAACCCGATGCGCCGACCAGCGCCACGAAACTGCCCGCCGTGACCGCCAGGCTGACATCGGCCACCGCTGCGACCGCGCCATAACTGACGCTGACGTTGGTGAGACGAAGCGTCGGTCCCGTGTTCAAGGCGGCGCTTCCGGCAGCGCCGCCAGCGCCCCCACCAGCGACGCCACGTCCTGCGGGGAATGGTGCCAGCCCGTCACCAAGCGGCGAATTCCGCGCCCATCCGTCACATCCCAATCGTGGAACGAAAAGCCCTGCTGGCGCAGCGCCTGCGCCTCCCCGGCGCTTAACGTCACGAACACCTCGTTGGCCTCGACCGGGTAGGCCAGCCGAGCCCCCGCCCCCTCGCCCAGCAGTTGCGCGGCACGATTGGAAGCGCGGGCATTGGCCAGCCACAGATCGTCCTCGACCAACGCCAGCAATTGCGCCGCGATCATCCGCCCCCGCGCAGGCAAATGCCCCGCACGCTTGCGCCGATAGCGCAATTCGGCGGTCAACGAAGGATCAAAGATCACCAGCGCCTCACCCATCAGCGCGCCGTTCTTCGCAAAGCCAAAGGCCAGCAGATCGACGCCCGCGCGCCAGCTCAGATCCGCAGGCGAGCAGCCCAGGAACGCCACGGCATTGGCAAAGCGCGCGCCATCCATATGAAACCGCAAGCCGAATTCGCGGCACACCGCCCCCAGCGCCTCGACCTCGGCCTGCGTATAAACTTGCCCCCACTCGCTGGCGTTGGTGATCGACAGGCATCGCACCGGCAGTGTGT
Source organism: Pseudomonadota bacterium (assembly GCA_030776465.1). Classification (GTDB taxonomy): domain Bacteria; phylum Pseudomonadota; class Alphaproteobacteria; order Sphingomonadales; family Sphingomonadaceae; genus Novosphingobium. The sequence continues at coordinate 9,556 of JALYHR010000134.1, read as the reverse complement.
GCTGATCGACAGCGCGCAGCGCCAGTGCCGCGCGCACATCGGCGGCGATCAGCTTGGCGCCGGGGCCCGATTGCGCCAGCAATGTCGCGCCGCCGGTAAAAAACCCGGAGGCACCGCATTCATCGGTGAGGATATGGCTTTCTTCGTGGCAGATAATCCCGCCGTAAGGTGGGCATAGCACCCCGAGCGCCAGCGCATTCGCGGCAGTACCAGTGGCCACCCACAGCACCTCGACCGCGCGCTCGAACACCCGCGAAAATTCGGCATTGAGCTGGCCGCTCCACCGATCGCCATCATAGCTGCCGCGGGCGTCGGCGGCACAGGCGATCGCGCGCATGGCCGCTGGATGGACGCGGGCGGCATTGTCCGATTCAAAATTCATCGCGGACGACTATGCGGCAAATCGGGCGACTTTCAAATCGTTCACGCGCGCGTGAGGTGGAATCGATAGGTGAAACGATTTGCTCAATGGCGTGTTATTGCAGGGTCACAAGCCTTCCTGAGGCTTGATCGGCCACCGCATGGGGGAATTTTTCGTGACCATAGCGACATTTGCAGGAATCCTGGGCGACACCCATGAGATCGGCACAGAAGCCTTTGCCCAAGCGGTAATCCAGGGCTTGTCGCAGCGGCAAAAGATCATTCCCGCCCGATATTTCTATGACAAGATCGGCTCGGAATTATTCGAGGACATCACCCGCGTCCCCGAATATTATCCCACCCGCACCGAGATCGCGCTGCTGGCCGCGCATGCCGACGACATCGCCCGGCTGACCGGCACCGGCAAGACCGTGGTGGAATTCGGGTCGGGTTCATCAACCAAGACACCGTTGTTGCTCAGCGCAGTCAGCCCCGATAGCTATGTTCCCATCGATATTTCCGGGCATTTTCTCGAATTGTCGATGCAGGCTTTTGCGCAGGAGTATCCCCATATCGCGGTGCACCCCATCGCCGCCGATTTCACGCATCCGGTCCGGCTACCCGCTGGTACCTGCGGCCCGTTGATCGGTTTTTTCCCTGGCTCGACGATCGGCAACTTCGCCCCGGCGGCCGCGGTCGATCTGCTGCGTTCGTTTCGGGACACGCTGGGCGCGGGCGCGAAGCTGGTCATCGGCATCGATATTCTCAAGAATGTCCGGTTGTTGGAGGCGGCCTACGACGATGCCGCCGGGGTGACCGCACAATTCAATCTCAACGTGCTGGCCCGGATCAACCGCGAATTGGGCGGGACGATCCCGCTGGACAGCTTTGCTCACCGGGCAGTCTGGCACGATGGCCTGGGGCGCATAGAGATGCACCTTGAGGCGCTGAAAGACCTGGATTTTCGGGCTGCGGGCCAGTCATTCCGCATGCGGCGGCACGAAACCATCCACACCGAGAACAGCTACAAATATCCGCCCGAAGCCATTCGCCTGCTCGCCCGTGCGGCGGGATGGGAACCATTGGCGGCCTGGTTCGATCCCGATCGGCTGTTCTCGATCCATGTCTGGACCGCGGATGAGGACCGGATGGAGCCATGAACCGGGATCGGGCCAGCGCCATTTCCACTGCCTCGCAAACGGCGGAAATTGCCACCCACCCGTTGCCCGCCTCCGCTTTGCAGGAGCATTACAGCCGGGTTCGCGCCGCCAGCGAAGCGATCACCGCGCTGTTGAGCGATGAGGATTGCCAGTTGCAATCCATGCCCGATGCCAGTCCCGCCAAATGGCACCTGGCGCATACCAGCTGGTTTTTCGAAACCTTTTTGCTGGTGCCGTATCTGCGTGGCTATGTCAGTTTCGACCCCGCCTATGCGGTGCTGTTCAATTCCTATTACCTGGCTGTGGGCGATCGTCACCCGCGTCCCGAACGCGGCCTGCTGTCGCGCCCGGACCGCGCCGAGATCACCGCGTATCGCCGCCACGTCGATGCGGCGATGACGCGGCTGATCGTCGCCGATGCGCAGGCCTGCCGCGAGCTGATCGAACTGGGCCTGCATCACGAAGAACAGCACCAGGAATTGCTGCGGATGGACATCCTCCATGCCTTTTCGCGCAATCCGATCGCACCCGCCTGCGATCCCCAGTGGCAGTCACCGTCGCGTGGCGCGTCCAACCTGCGTTGGCATATGGTGGCGGCTGGTTTGTACCGGATCGGCCACGAGGGCGATGGCTTTGCGTTCGATAATGAAATGCCCGCGCACCGCGTCTGGCTGGAGGATTATCGCATTGCCGACCGGCTGGTCGATGCTGGCACCTATCAGGAATTCATCGCCGACGGTGGTTATCGCCGGCCCAAGTTATGGCTGTCCGACGGCTGGGCGACCGCTTCCAGCGAGGGTTGGGATGCGCCGCTTTATTGGCAGCGCACGGCCGAAGGCTGGACGACATTTTCGCCTGCCGGGCGGCGCCCCATCGACCCGGACGAGCCGGTTATGCATATCAGCTATTACGAGGCAGACGCCTTCGCGCGCTGGGCGGGCGCAAGGCTACCGACCGAGGCCGAGTGGGAAGTGGCGAGCACGCGCATCGCACTCGGCTATGGCGTCGGCTGGCAATGGACCTGCTCGGCGTACAGCGCCTACCCCGGATTCCAGCCTGGCGCTGGTGCGGTGGGCGAATACAACGGTAAGTTCATGATCAATCAAATGGTATTGCGCGGCAGTTCATGGGCCACGCCGCCGGGCCATTCGCGCGGGACCTATCGCAATTTCTTTCCGCCCGCCGCGCGCTGGATGATGTCGGCGATACGGCTGGCGGCCAAGGCCTGAAATCCGCCCGGCAGTTCACACCGCGACGTGAAACCGCAGCGCGAAGAGGTGCGCCGGGCCGCGATCACGGTTATAGGCGGGGTTCTGGACGAACTGGTAATCCGCGGTGACATTGACGTGGCGGATGACTTGCCAGTCGTAATAGCTCTCGATGATGAACTCGTCGCCGGGATGGGGCAAAGCCCCGTCGCCAACCAGCGTGCCGAGGCCGCCGTCGTTGAAGAACTGGCGGTGCAGCTTTGAGATGCCATTGACGATCCCGGCCAGCCCGATGCGGTCGTCCGCCCGGCCCCAGCCGCTGCCCTTGAGCTGGCCGCCCACCGCCACGGTCCGGTCGATGTCGGTGAAGTCATCGGCCTCGGATTTGCCGTCGCCATAGCCCGCCCGCAGGAACAGCCCCAGCGCGGCGCTCACTTCCTGTTCGGCGTTGAACTGGATCCCCCATTTGTCACGATAATGGCGCAAGGGGGCAAGATCGGCGGGGATCGCGCCCCCGGCATTATACAGGGTGATGGCATCCATCAGTCTGGTGAAGCGGCCACGGCTGAACCAGGCGCCCACCCGGACCGCTCCGGGATGGCTGGCGATCACGTGCCGGTATTCGACTTCGCCAAGCACTTGATATTGCGAGAAATCGATCTCCAGCGGCGGCTGGTTCGGCGCCTTCGACAAGTCGAACAGCCCGGCGCGCAACGTCCACGGCCCGGTGTACCATTCCGCCGAGCCGCCGAATGTATAGCCCCAGGAATTGGCGGCATAATCGAAGCTGCCGGTGTCGATCAGCGCCCAGTTGAGGAAGTCGCCGCGCGGATCATGGGCATAGGCGTTGGTATCGAAGACATCGACGACGCTGAACTTGCCCAGCGTCAGCACCAGGCGGTTGGCGGATTGATGCCCAGCAAGCTGGTTGGCGGCGGCACCGACGGGTGCCCGCGCGCCGCCAAGGTCAATCGTCTGGCGCAGGAACACCCGGTCGAGCTTGAAATAGGGGTTGGCCTTGCCGACCTTGTAGGCTTCGCCGCTGGGGTAGCCGGCGACGCCCAGCGTGTTCGACAGACCAAAGCCCTGGTCGATTTCGGGGTTTACCCAGAGTTCCCCGCCGCGCCACAGCCGCACGCCGACATAGCCGGTGATGTCGAAGGTTTCCTTGACCTGATCGGGAGCCAGGCTGTTTGCGCCCGAATATGGCGCGCTGAAACCGGGCGTGCCCTGCACGGTCAGCGTGGCCTGGCCATGAACGGCGAAACGCTCGGGCGCGGGGTCCGTGGTGGGCGCGGGGGCTGGAACAGCGGGCACATCCTGCGCCAGCGCGGGCGCCAGCGGGACCAGCAACAGCCCGGCGGCGAAAATGGCAGGCAGCAGTGGCGAGCTGGGGCGTAGGACTGGGGTCATGGTGGCGCTCGCGTTGGCCTTCGCTCGGCCGGAAGCCGCGCAATTCACTATCGGCAGATGATTCGCAACCGCAATCCAGACAGCCCGCGCTGGAACACCGCGCGAAACCGGGTATTGTGACAGCCAATGGTCCGCGACGATGCTCTTCTGCTGCAAGCACAACAAGGCCCGCAGCCGCAAGCTGGTTCCGTCAAGAGCTTGCTGCCATGGCTGGTCGCGGTCGCCTTCTTCATGGAATCGCTGGATACCACTATCCTCAATACCGCCGTGCCCGCGATATCGCAGGCGTTGGGGGTGCAGGCGCTGAGCATGAAGGCGGTGCTGGCGAGCTATACCCTCAGCCTGGCGGTGTTCATTCCGATCAGCGGCTGGATGGCCGACCGATTCGGAACGCGGCGGGTGTTTTCCTTTGCCATCGCGGTGTTCACGCTGGGCTCGCTGCTGTGCGGCATGACCAGTAACCTGCATGTGCTGGTGCTGTGCCGGATCATCCAGGGGATGGGCGGGTCAATGATGGTGCCGGTCGGACGGCTGACGCTGGTGCGCACTTTTCCCAAGTCCGAACTGGTGCGGGCGATGAGCTTCGTGTCGATCCCGACACTGATCGCCCCTATGCTGGGGCCTTTGCTGGGCGGGTTGATCGTTCATTACCTGCAATGGCGAGTGATCTTTTTCGTGAACATCCCGATCGGCATTGCCGGGATGCTGTTCGTCTGGCGCCGCTTGCCCGACTATTTCGCGCCCAATCCCGATCCGCTCGACGTGGTCGGGCTGATCCTGTTCGGCTCCGGCATTTCGCTGCTGTCCTATGTTCTTGAAATCTTTGGCGAACATTCGCTGGTGGGCGGCGAGATGCTGGGGCTGCTGGCGCTGGCGCTGGCTTTGCTGGGGGGATATGGTGTCCATGCGCAGGGGTTGCGCTTTCCCCTGCTAGACCTGGCGCTGTTCCGCATCCGCACCTTTTCCACCGCCGTGTCGGGCAGCTTTGTTACCCGTATCGGCATGGGTGGTGTGCCGTTCCTGTTGCCGTTGCTGTACCAGGTCGGGCTTGGCCTGACTCCAGTCCAATCGGGGCTGCTGATCATGCCGCAGGCGATGGCCTCGCTCAGCACAAAATTCCTGCTGCCGCGCATCCTTGCCCGGCTCGGTTATCGCAACGTGCTGATCGTCAACACCATCGCGGTGGGGGTGACGATCATGCTGTTCGGGGTGATCGGGCCGAATACCCCCGACTGGCAGATCGTATTACAGGCGCTGCTGTATGGCGCGCTGATGTCGTTGCAATTCACCAGCATGAACACGCTGGTCTATGCCGATGTCGCGCCCGAAAAGGCCAGCCGGGCCAGTTCGATCGCCAGCACCGCGCAACAATTGTCAATCAGCTTTGGCGTCGCCGTCGCCGGTCTGGCCACGGTCTATTTCCTCAATGCCCGCCATGGCGACAGCCGGGCGATGGTCAGCGGGCTGCATCATGCCTTCCTGACGCTGGGCGCCTTCACCATCGCCTCGACGCTGGTGTTTCGCAAATTACAGCGCGACGACGGGGCCGAGGAAATCCATCAAAAGGATATGCACCTTGGCTAAGATGGTCATCACGCGCGACGGCAAGCCTTTCGCATCCCCCGACGCCGCCACTATCGAGCGATTGGCGCATGCGGCGGTGACGCGGTTGCCGCCCGCGTTCCGCGATCATCTGGTGGATGTGGTGTTCCGGGTCCAGGATTTTGCCGATGATCAGATGTTGCGCAGCGTGGGCCTGGTCAACGCCTGGGATCTGATCGGCCTTTACCATGGCCACCCGCTGACTCAGCAATCGATCTGGTCGTCGGGCGACATGCCCAGCGTGATCTCGCTGTTCCGGCTGCCGCTGCTGCGGGCGTGGGAACGGCGGGACGTGTCGCTGGACGAGATGGTCACCCATGTCATCGTCCATGAAGTCGGGCACCACTTCGGCCTGTCCGACGCCGATATGCACGGCATCGAGAACGAGCCATCCTGACCCGGTCGTGCAGCATCTGCCATGCCAGCTAGACTGCTGGCCCCAAGCCCTTAACCTTGCAAAGCCTCAATTCGCCTTGAGATAGGCGATCACATGGGCGCGGTCCTGGGCGTTGTCGAGACCGGCGAAGCTCATTTTGGTACCCGGAACGTAGGCGTTGGGGTTGGTCAGCCATTTGTCGAGCGAGGCGGCATCCCACTTGCCGCCTTTGTGCGCGAGGCCGTCGGAGAAGGCGAAACCGCCATGACCCTTGCCCAAATCATCGCCATAGACGTGGTGCAGGTTGGGGCCGAGGCCATTGGCGCCGCCCTGATTGATAGTGTGGCAGGCGGCGCAACGCTTGAACACCTCGGCGCCTTTGACGGGATCGCCTGCTGTGGCCACTGCGACAGCACCGGCGGCGGGAGCAGCACCAGCGGCAGGAGCAGCAGCGGGACCGGCCGCAGGAGCAGCACCGGCAGCACCGGCAGCGGGGGCCGCAGGCAGCGGCAGGTTGGAGCCTTGCGCATTCAGGTAAACGATGACGTTGGCGCGATCCTCCGCGCTGTCCAGGCCGGCGAAGGTCATCTTGGTGCCGGGGGCAAAGGCGCGGGGATCGGTCAGCCACTGATTCAGCAGCGCGAAGGTCCATTTGCCGCTGTGGGCTTTCAATGCGTCAGAAAAGGCAAAGCCGCCGCGTCCCTGCGCGATGGCATCGCCGACGACGCCGTACAGGTTCGGGCCGATGCCGTTGGCCCCGCCCTGGGTTGCCGTGTGGCACGACATGCATTTCTTGAAGGTATCCGCGCCTGCGGCGGGATCGGCCTTGGCCAGCAAAGTTTCGATCGGCACGGCGGCCACCGCGCCGCCACTTTTGACCACCCCGGCGATTTCATAGCCCATCTTGTCGGGACGCTGATCCTTCGTCGCCCGGAAATAATGGCTGCTGATGCTGGCCAGGCCCAACGCCACGATGCCGGACGCCAAAGTCCAGCCGGCGATGGTATTGAAACGATCGTCCATGAAATGCCCCGCGGGAAGTGACCCAAACTGTGGGTGGCTCTAAATGCGCGATGTGCCGAGTGCAAGGGGCCATTGCGCTTTCCGTGCGTCCCCCTATTGGCTCGCCCGGTCATGCACAGTTTTCCCGAACCCGCGCTTGCGCTTGTCACCGCGATGATCGCCGCCGCCGCCGCCGATTCCGCTCGCGCCGTCGCCTTTCAGGGCGCGCCCGGCTGCAATGGCCATCGCGCGGCGCTGGAATATGCCCCGGATTGCCTGCCCCTGCCCTGTTTCAGCTTTGAGGATGCGCTGGATGCGGTGAAAGAAGGCCGGGCCGCGCGCGCGATCATCCCGATTGAAAATTCGCAACATGGCCGGGTTGCGGATATCCATTTCCTGCTGCCAGAGAGCGGCCTCGCCATCGTCGGCGAGCATTTTCTGGCGATCCATCACAGCCTGATGGCGCTGGGCGACGGGCCTTTCGTCGCCGCCTACAGCCACCCGCAAGCGCTGGGCCAGTCGCGGCATTATCTGCGCGCGCGCAATATCGTGCCGATGGCTTATGCCGACACCGCAGGCGCCGCCGCGCTGGTGCGGGAGATGAACGACGCCCAGGCCTGCGCGATTGCCCCGGCTCTGGCCGCGCAATTGTATGGCCTGCGGATTATCGAGGACAACGTCGAGGATGCCACGGACAATACCACCCGCTTCGTGGTGCTGGCGCGCGAGGCGCTGGACCGGGCGGAGCTGAATGGCGCTTTGACACTAAACGGAGGGGGCGAATTGATGACCACCTTCATCTTCGAGGTCCGCAATGTGCCCTCCGCGCTGTACAAGGCGCTGGGCGGTTTTGCCACCAATGGCGTCAACATGACGAAACTGGAAAGCTATCAGCAGGGCGCCAGCTTTGCCGCAACGATGTTTTTTGCCGATATCGTCGGCGCGCCGGGCGATCCAGCGGTCGATCGCGCCTTTGAAGAACTGGCGTTCTTTTGCAAGGAATGGCGCCAGTTGGGCAGCTATCGACAGGCGCGCCCGCGCGGATAAGGCGCCTTATCACGCGACCCCCAACGAAAAGGGGCCGGGAAGGTTTCCCCTCCCGGCTCCAAATTCTGCCTTATGCCCAATCCGTCAGGCGATCAGCTACCGTAGACTTCGGACACATCGACCTTGAGGCCGGGGCCCATCGACGACGACATCGATACCTTGCGCAGATACTTGCCCTTGGCGCCCGCTGGCTTGGCCTTGACGATGGCATCGACGAAAGCATCGAAATTGGCCTTGAGCGCTTCATTGGAAAAGCTCATCTTGCCGATTCCGCCGTGGATGATGCCTGCCTTTTCGACGCGGAATTCGATCTGGCCGCCCTTGGCTGCCTTGACCGCTTCGGCGACGTTCGGCGTGACCGTGCCCAGCTTCGGGTTCGGCATCAGGCCCTTGGGGCCGAGCAGCTTACCGAGACGGCCAACGATGCCCATCATGTCGGGCGTGGCGATGACGCGACCATAATCGAGATTGCCGGCCTGCATGTCTTCCAGCAAATCCTCGGCGCCCACCTTGTCGGCACCCGCCGCCAAAGCCGCCGCCGCCTTGTCACCGCGCGCGAACACCGCAACCTTGACGTCCTTGCCCGTGCCCGAAGGCAGCGTGACCATGCCGCGCACCATCTGGTCGGCATGGCGCGGATCGACACCCAGGTTCAACGCCACTTCGACCGATTCGTCGAACTTGACCGTCGAAATATCCTTCAACGTCTGAATGGCGTCGGCAACGCCATAGATCTTCATTTTGTCGCCCAGCTTTGTCGCCAGCGCCTTTTGCTTCTTGGTTTGCTTGGTCATCGGATCAGCCCTCCACAACCTGCAAGCCCATCGAACGCGCAGAGCCTTCGATGATCTTGCTGGCCTGTTCGATCGTGTTGGCGTTGAGATCGGCCATCTTCAACTGGGCAATCTCGGCCAGTTGCGACCGCGTGATCGTGCCTGCTGAAATCTTGCCCGGCTCTTTCGAACCCGACTTCATCGCCAGCGCCTTCTTGATGAAGAACGTCGCCGGCGGCTGCTTGGTGATGAAGGTGAACGACTTGTCCGAAAACACCGTGATGATCGTGGGCAGCGGCGTGCCCTTGTCCACTTCCTGCGTGGCAGCGTTGAACTGCTTGCAGAATTCCATGATGTTGACGCCGCGCTGGCCCAGCGCCGGCCCGATCGGCGGCGAAGGCTTGGCTTCACCCGCCTTCACTTGCAATTTGATGTAACTGTCAATCTTCTTGGCCACGAAAGCCTCCTTTTCTTCCTGTTGGTGGCCAGCCCGCTAGCGCGCCATCAGCCACCTCAGAGTGAGCGGTCAAGCAAGGGAGTTCCTGATGGACAGGCGCCCTCTCCCGCGAATTTCCCCGGATTACGCCGGAAAGCGCGGCCCATAGGGGGAGTTGC
>JALYHR010000133.1 GCA_030776465.1 Pseudomonadota bacterium | reverse complement strand
AGATGGATTGCTTCGCTGCGCTCGCAATGACGAGTCAGAAGGCAGGGCCGCTGGTATAATACACTGTAAAGCTTATAGTGAAGCTACGAAAGCCGAAGGCCTATAGGCGCCAGGATAAGGATTGACGCGACCTCGATGCCTGCGGATGCCTTCGTGATACCGGGCGCTCGCTCCGCATGGTCGCCCGATTTCCCGCTTTCATCCCTCGGCGCGGGGCAGGCGGACCTTGACCAGCAGGCCGCCCAGATCCTCGCTTTCCTCCAGCGCGACGGCGCCGCCATATATTTCGACCACGTCGCGCACGATCGCCAGGCCCAGCCCAGTGCCGGGCTTGCCGGTGTCCAGGCGGGCGCCGCGCGCAAAGATCCGCTCGCGTTCCTCCGCCGGGATGCCCATGCCGTCGTCTTCCACCCAGATCTCGCAGAACGCCAGTTCGGCGGGGTAGGGGTCCACCGTCACGAATACGCTGCCGCCGCCGTATTTCGCGGCGTTTTCCAGCAGATTACCGAGGATTTCGTCCAGATCCTGCCGTTCGATGCGCACGGCGGCTTGGCGGCGACCGTCCAGATCGAAGCGGGTCGCTTCGTAAAGCCGGGTGACGACGCGCAACACCGCCTCCGCGCTTTCCCAGATCACCGCATGAGAGTGCCCTACCGCCCGTCTGCCCACCGCGCGGGCACGGGCGAGATGGTGGTCTACCTGCCGCCGCATCACCGCCGCCTCGCGCATCACCGTATCTGTCAGGTCCGGCGCCTGCGCGGTGGCGGCGTTCATGATCACGGTCAGCGGCGTCTTGAGCGCATGGGCCAGGTTTCCGGCATGGGTGCGCGCTTCCTCTGCCTGGCGCTCGGTATGGGCCAGCAATCCGTTCAATTCCTCGACCAGCGGCTGTACTTCCAACGGCAACGGCTCGGTCACGCGGTTCGCGCCCGTATCGCGCAGGCGCTTGATCGCCAGCCGCACCCGGCGCAGCGGGCCCAGGCCATACCAGCTCTGCAAGGCCGCCATCAGCAGCAGCCCCAGTCCCAGCACCAGGAAGCTGTAGATGAGTATCGAACGAATGCGCTGGATCTGGGCGTCGATCTCGGTGCGGCTTTCCGCGACCACGAACCACCATATCGTCTTGCTGCCGGGCAGGATGATCGACCGTTCCATGACCCGCAGCGGCTCGCCCGGAAATTGCGCGCTGTCGTAAGAATGTGGTTGTGAATCAAAGTGATCCTGCTTCAATTTGAGACTACGGTCCCACAGCGAGCGCGACGGGAAATCCTCATGTCCCTTGCCGGTGATCTGCCAGTACAAGCCGCTGTTGGGTTCCAGGAAACGCTGATCGCCCAGCGGCCGATTGAAAAACACCTCGCCATCGGGGCCGATCTCCGCCGCGCCGACCATGGCGGTCAGCATATAACCAAGCTGATCGTCGAAATTGCGCGTCACCATCGCCGACAGCGTCCGGTCCAGCGCCAGCCCGCCGCCCAGCAGCAGGATGAAGATCCACCCCGCCGCGATCAGCATCATCCGTTGAGCGAGCGATCCGGTATGCAGCGATGTTGGTGCGGGGCTGCTCGCGCTCCGCTCGGGAATTATCGCCGGTGCAGGCGCGGCCACCGGCCCTGGTCAGCCGCGCGCCGCTTCGACCGGATCGTCGAGGCTATAGCCCAGCCCGCGGATGGTGGTGATGACGTCGGCGCCCAGTTTCTTGCGAATCCGGGTTACAAACACCTCGATAGTATTGGAATCCCGGTCGAAATCCTGATCGTAGATGTGCTCGATTAGCTCGGTACGGCTGACCACCTTGCCCTTGTGATGGAGCAGATAGGACAGCAGCTTATACTCCTGCGCGGTCAGTTTCACCGGCTCGCCGTCCAGTGTAACCCGTCCCGACCGCGTATCCAGCCGCACGCTGCCCGCAATCAACTCGGACGAGGAATTGCCCGAGGCGCGCCGTATCAGCGCGCGCAGCCGGGCGATCAATTCCTCTGTCTGGAACGGTTTGGCCAGGTAATCGTCGGCCCCGGCGTCGAGCCCGGCGACTTTGTCGGACCAGCTATCGCGCGCGGTCAGCACCAGCACCGGAAAGCGCCGCCCTTCCTTGCGCCACATCCCCAGCACGGTCAGCCCGTCGATTTCCGGCAGGCCAAGATCGAGCACGACCGCATCATAATCCTCGGTCGAGCCCATGAAATGACCATCCTCGCCATCGACCGACAAGTCCACGGCATAGCCATTCTGTTCGAGCGTGGTTTTAAGCTGGCGACCCAGAGTGGGTTCGTCTTCGACGATCAAGATGCGCATTGTTATCCCCTGTGTTGTTGCGCTGTGATGAAAGGGCGCCCCGGTCCGGTCAAGCAAATGCCGCCTGCTCGCGCTTATCAAACTCCCAGCTTGCGGTATTGTTCAATCGATCAGGCTTATCTGGTTAATGCGATTCGTGGATGATCTGGCCAGTCCGCGCATCGACATCGACAAAAACCACTCTCCCATCACGGATGAATTTCAGCCGGTAAGCCATTGCCAAAGGGTCATATTCTGGCCCCAGATATTGCATCCCCGGCATCGTCGGCAAGACGTGCTGTTCGATCTCACGCAATGGCCGCACCATTCCGGAGTGTAATTCGCGCCGCACTTCCCCCTGCGCGTCGCCGGGCGCGGCCAGCGCCGGGACCGCGGGAACGAGCACGACGCTGCACAATGGCGCGATCCATAAAAGAGCGAGGCGGTTTTTCATGTCGCAGCTTTGATACGGTCTGCGGATTGAACCGGGTGTGAATACGCGCGGCCCGTTCGCCCAAATGCTATCGAGCGTGCAAGCTGCTTGCGCGCAGCGACCTTAAGATACGCTCATACATCCAATCTTAGATCAAGCTTGAGCCTCTCGATCGGCATCCCGGTAATGGCTGCGATCTGCGCGCGCGCGAAAACGAGAACGTCGGAGGCGGTTTTGAAAGAAGGAACGCCGACCGCCAAATGTTTTGTCTCGGGCTCAATATTGCCAACAGCCTCTAGCTCGTCGATTGCAAAACGCGCGATCGCCGGGTAATCGATAGCGAGGCTGTGACCTACGTGATCGATCACTGCATCGTCGCCCTTATCGATCGGCACCCACAGGCCATGATTGTCCGGCACTGGGCGGGCGTTTGCTATCCGCGCCGCATAGTTGGCATCGAAGCGCTTACGCACCTCGTCGGCGGGGAATAGATAGACATCGATGTTCTGCGGATTGAGGTGATCGTCAACCGCACTGACAAGAACCACGTCGGCATCGTCAAGAGTTTCCCAGCGCCTCCCCTGATCAAGTGGTGGGAACGAGATGTAGCGGTCCCGGCTGGTTCGAACGCTGGCGATCTGGGTCGTGCCCTCCCTGCTGATCTCGTAGGTATTCCAAAGGCCCTGCCCTGGCTGAAGCTTTATTGAGAAGCCGGCGAGCTTCGCCCCTGCGAGCGCGGCGCTGACCATCATCACCATGCGATGATCTTACCCAGATGTTTCAAACGGTGTGTCATATCAATTGCAAATCCCTCTGACATGCGGATATCAGACACCCCCGACGATCTTTATGCGTCAATTCGTACGGTTTGGCAACGTATGAGCGCTGTATTATGACCTGACCCAGGCGACGCTGCGTGGCTGGTTGACCGTCGTTACCCTGGCTGGCCTCGCCTGGGGCCCACATTAAGCGCGGTGGCGGCGACGGCTGCCTATCTGGTCGTCAAGGCTGTGCTGATGCGTTGATCATTACGCTGACAACTTCCGCGCTATCGCGACGAATTCGCCGATATCCAGCGTTTCTGCGCGGCGTGCGCTATCGATCCCCAGAGTCTCTAACGCGGCCAGCGCGCCGGGCAGTCCTTTCAGGCTTTGCCGCAGCATCTTGCGGCGTTGACCGAAGGCCGCTTCGGTGACCCGTTCCAGCATCCGCGCCGACACCTGCGGCGGCATCTCGGCGGGCACGACATGGACCATCGCCGACATCACCTTAGGCGGCGGAGTAAATGCGCTGCGGTGGACTTTCATGGCTATTTTCGCACAGGCGCGCCACCCGGCCAGCACGGCCAGGCGCCCATAAGCATCACTGCCGGGCGCGGCGATAATGCGTTCCGCGACCTCTTGCTGGAACATCAGCGTCAGCGACGACCAGCGCGGCGGCCAGGCTTCCCCCGACAGCCAGTTGGTGAACAGCGCGGTGCCGACGTTGTATGGCAAATTGGCGACGATCGCGTACGGTTCATCGAAGAATATCGCCGGATCGATCGCCAGCGCGTCGCCCTGGATTGTGCGAAGCTGGCCGGGGAAGGCTTCGCCCAATTCGGCGAGCGCGGGCAGGCAGCGACGATCCATCTCGACCGCAGTGACCCGCGCACCAGCCCGCAGCAGCGCCCGCGTCAGCCCGCCGGGACCGGGCCCGACCTCCAGCACCGCGCGGTCCCGCAACGGGCCGGGGATCGCCGCGATCCGGGTCAGCAATTGTTCGTCGAACAGGAAATTCTGGCCGAGCGCCTTGGTCGCAAACAGCCCGTGGCGGGCGATTATCTCGCGCAGCGGGGGCAACTCCGCCACAGGCAGGGCTGGCAAATCTGGTCCAGTTTCCGCAAACAAACTCATGCCGTAGCGCGGCGCGCGGCGCATTCTCCGGCCATGCGCAAGGCGGCGATAGTCGCACCCGAATCGGCGAGGCCCTTGCCGGCGATGGCAAAGGCAGTGCCGTGATCGGGCGAGGTGCGGATGATCGGCAATCCCAGCGTGACATTGACCCCGGCGTCGAAGTCCAGCGTTTTCAACGGGATCAGCGCCTGATCGTGATACATGCACAGCGCCAGATCGTAATTGCCCCGCGCGCGCGGGGCAAACAGCGAGTCTGCGGCATGGGGGCCAGAGGCGTCGATGCCCGCTGCCCGCAACTGCGCGATGGCGGGGGTGATGATGTGGATTTCCTCTTCGCCTATCCGCCCGGCTTCCCCGGCGTGCGGATTGAGTGCGGCGACCGCGATGCGCGGCGCGGTAATGCCGAAATCGCGGGTCAATGCCTCGGCAGCGATACGCGTGCGGCGCAGGATCAGTTCGATCGATATTGTCTGCGGCACCTGCGCCAATGGCATGTGGACGGTGATCGGCACCGTGCGCAGCGACGGCCCGGCCAGCATCATCACCGCGTCCGCCGCAGCGACACCGCAGGCCTGGGCGACAAATTCGGTCTGGCCGGGATGGCAAAAGCCGACCTGCGCCAACAGCGATTTGGCAATCGGGCTGGTCACCACGCCCGAAGCAGCCTCGGCCACCGCCAGCCGCGTCGCTTCGGTCAGCGATGCCAGCGCCAGTTCCGCGCCGCGACGACACGGCGAGCCGGGTGTGTAAGCCATGTCCATCGCGCCCAGCACCGGCAGTGCGTGCTGGAAACAGGCCTCGGCTTCATCGGGATGCGTGATCGCCCGGATCGGCAAATCCAGCCCACGCTGGCGCGCCGCCTCACGCAGCAGGTTGGCGCCGCCGACCGCGAAAAAACAGGGAACACGCCGGGGCGCACGGCTGACCCAGGCGGCGGCCAGCAATTCCGGGCCGACGCCTGCGGGATCGCCCAGCGACACCGCCAGCGGTCGCGCTGCACGCGCATCGTTCATCGGCGCCGAAGACTTTTGCGCTGTAGCATGGCGCGCTGTAGCATGGGTCTGTGCCGCATGATTGCCGTTGATCGCCCCAATCGCGAGTGTCCGCTCAGTTATAATCGATGATGGCGTCGCGGCGCAGATCGCGCAAGTACATCTGCGCGCGCTTGTTGACGCGGTCGTCTTCCATCTGGGTCATCAAATCGTCGAAGCTGGGACCGGAATCGGCCTTGGGATCGTCGCGACCGCATAGCATCAGCACCCGGACGCCTTCGGTCAGCGATCCGAATGGCGGTGTCGCTTCGCCCACCGACAGCGTCAGGATCGCCTGCTGGAGCGAAGCTGGCAAGTCGCGCGCCTTCACCTGGTCATTGGCGACAACGGTTGCGCCGAATTTCGCTGCAACACTGTCCACGCCGCCGCAGCCATGCGCGGTTTTCATTGCTGCGGCAAAGTCCTGCGCCTTCCGGGTGGCGTCAGCGGGCTTGGCCCCGGGTGGGAAGCTTACGGAAATCTGCTTCAGCGCCAGCACCGCATCGCGCGGATCGGCCGTCAGGATCTGGCGCTTGTCGATCAGCAGCAGGATCGAAAAGCCGCCGCTCGTTTCAATGGGCCCGACCAGTTGGCCGGGGTTCATGTCACGGGCTGCCGTGGCCAGCGATTCGGGCAACTGGGCCAAGCGAATCCAGCCAAGATCGCCGCCGACCGCAGCGGTCGAAGCCTCGGAATACTGCCGCGCATAAGCGACGAAACTGCCGCCCTGGCGCAGTTGGTCCATGATCCGCTTGGCATTGGCTGCCACCGTGGCGCTGGTTTCGGGCGTCGCCGACAGATAAATCTCGCCGATGCGATATTCCTCGGTGCCCTTCGCGGCCTGCATGGTCTTGAGGAGATCGGTCACCTCGCCCTGGCTGACATTGACGAAGGGCTGGACATTGCGGCGCAGCACCCGCTGCCACGCCAGTTCGCCCGTGATCTGGCGCTTGAGCGAAGCCGGGGACGAACCGATCTTGGCCAGGTAGGCTTCGAGCGCGGGCACCGTCAGGTGGAAACTCTGCTGTGCCAGACGCTCGTAAGTCTCGTTCACTTCACCCTCGGTAACGGCAACGTCGGCGGTCTTGGCTTCCTGGATTTGCAGCGTCTCGTCGATCAGATTGCGCAGGATCTGGAGCCGCAGTCGTTCGGTTTCCTCGGGACTGACCTTGTTGCCGTTGGCCGCCAGGATCAGCGCCAGCCGCTGTTCGACATCGGTTCCGGTGATGATATCGCCATTGACGACGGCAGTAGGCCGCCGGATGTTCGGGCTGGCATGGCCGAACATGGCAATGTCATTGGGGATGACGATCGCGCCTTGCGCGGATTCCTGCACGTTCTCCCCCACTTGGGCGCGGGCGCCGGTCCCGGACAAAACAAGGGAGGCCACGCCCATGAATAACGGCAAGACAGCAAATAATGCGCCACGAAACTGCTTTTTCACCGTACCGTCGATCCTGTGTGCTGCCCGCAGATGCGGGTTTTGGCCGATGTTCGAATGACGCCCAACATCTTAACCAAAGCTGAGTTTCCCCTCCGGCCAACGCAGGCGCCAAAGCCCCGAAAGTCAGATCGGCGCCGCGATAGCGGGTTTGTTACAGGATGCCAACGACTGATGACCGATGCTGGCGTAACCGCAGCGACCACTCGGCAGGCTCGGCGTTTGAGTTTCCGACTTACGTCGAGTCGGTACCGACTATACCGGCAAGACTCTACCGCAGCCCCAGGTGCTTGAGCGACAGATGGATCATGAAGCTATTGCCCTGCACGGCATCGCCAATGGTGATGTAATCGCGGCGGTAGGTGAGATCCAGTTCCAGGCAGTCGCTTTTATAGGCGACGCCAAAGCGGGTGCGCAGCGGCTGGAACGCCGAGGATGACTGGTTGGGCAGCAGATTGGTCTGGCTGAGATCGAACACGCCAGAGGCAAAAGCCGACCAGTAGGGGCCGATGGCGATGCGCCCCGCGGCGCGCAATTCGTTGCTGTCCGCCAAGTCTTCGAGACTGATGGCGGTCTGGCGGTTGATCCGCAGATAGCCGAGTTCGAGATAGGTGCGCTCGGTGCCGATCGTCGCATCGACTTCGTTGCGGTGGACGGCAAAGGTTTGATGGTCGATACGGAACCGTTCCGTAAACGTCAGAAAATCGCGATAGCGCACTTCGAACCGTCCGACATAATCGGACAATTGGCTCGACAGGCCGGTGCCCGGCGGCAGCAGCGTGTTATTGCGGGTAAAGCGGTACGACTGGCCGATATTGGCAGTTGCGCGTATGCCGGGGCGGTCGAGCTGATAATCGAGCCCATAAGTGACGCGCGCGCCATCCTCGATCCGGTCGTAGCCCGGAAAGCGGTTCAGCGCGAACAAATTGTCGTCTTCCAGTTCGACGGCGCGCGCATCCTCGTTGGGGATCGACAGGTTCGGGGTTGGCGGCGTGCCCACCAATTGGACATGCGGCGTCAGCACCTGGGTGCCGCCAAACGCCGCGCCGACAAAGGGCCAGGTGACATCCAGCGCCGCCGTCGCGGAGCCGCGCTCCTGCCAGCCGGGCAACCCCTGATAGACGGTCTCGGTGGTGAGATCATTATTGCTGGAATGATAGGCATCGCCGCGCACCAGCGCGGTCAGCGTGATGACCTGGCCCATGGGCGTGATGCGATGCCAGTCCCAGCGGGCGCTGATAAAGGCGCGCTGGGTATCCTGCCCGGCCGACCGGGTGATGGCCAGGCTGTTGGCCTGCAAGGTGATGACCCCGCCCAGCAGCGGATCGGCGATCCGGCGGCGATAATCGATCTCAGGCAGGGCGATCGGCACCAGCCCCTGGCTTTCACTGGTGCGCAGCGTCTGGAATGCCCAACCGGCGATGGAAAAATAGCTGTCCGGGTCGATGTGTTCGAGTTTGGCGGTCGAACGCAATTCATCGTCGCCAGAGATTTGATAGCGGTACAAAAAGGTCCGGTCAGTGGCGATCCGACCCGAAAAATTGAGGTCCCATTCCGGCGATAGCTGAAACTGGCCATGGGTGTCCAGGTAACCGCGAAAAGCGGTTCGGGAATTGTCCGAGTTGCCCCCGCTCGGCCCACCGACCGGAATCCGCGAACTGGTCGTGGCATAGCCAGCGATCTGGTAAGCGCCACTGCCGGTCAGCGCCCGATATTCCAGCTCGGCCATGGGCGCGACCTTGCTGTAGACATAGGCGGTGGCGGCAATATCCTTGTTATCGCCGAACCGTTGGTAATAGGTATCGCTGAATTCTATGCCATTGGCAGACGAGGTCCGAAAATTCGGAATCAACAGTCCGCCCACGGCGCGCCCGTCGCTGGCGATAGTGACCGCAGCGGGCAAAGCGGGCAATTTGATCCCGAACAGGATCATGCGAGCGCTATAAAAGCGCATCAGCTTGCGGGTCGGATCATACAGCACCCGGCGGGCGTCGATCCTCCAGCTGGGCTTGACGTCGCAGCCTTTGGGATTGACGACCGCGCAACCGGTGTAAGCGGCATGCATCAGGTTGATCCGGCCCTGGGCGTCGCGTGTCCCGCTGTCCGCCGCCAGACGGCCGCCTTCGCGCAAGGCCAGCAGCACGTTCTGCATCGCCCCAATATCGAACTGGTCGGTCAGCTCGACCTGATTGGTAAATAGCTGGTTGCCGTCCTTGTCGACCATCCGCACATTGCCGATGGCCAGGATCTTGCCGGTCTTGCGGTTCCAGGTGACGGTGTCGGCGCGCACGCTCTGGTCCTGGCGTTTCAGGAACACCGAACCCTTGGCGGTCAACACTTCGGTCTGGTCGTTGTATTCGGCCTGGTCGGCCTCGAAAGCCACCGGCCCGGCGTCGGCTGTCTGGGTGGTCGAGGAGGCAATCGTCGGCAGGGCCGGACCCAGATCGGCCCCGGTCTGGATCGGATCGCCCAGGCTGGGAAAAAGGCGCGCCGGGGGATTAAGCGCGTCGCGGCTGACCGGTGTGAGCACGCTTGCCGTAGCCAGACCTGCGTGGCTCGCCATCAGGCAACAGGCTAGAGTTTTTACGGTTAAGACGGCACCAGCCCGCGCCCCCGCCCGGCCACCCCCACGATAGTAAAC
>JALYHR010000132.1 GCA_030776465.1 Pseudomonadota bacterium | reverse complement strand
CTTGTCGATCACCGTGGTATTTTCGTTGCCCGTTAACAGGCTGATGCAGTTGACTGGCTTTTCGGCAACGCGCCCTTCCAGCATTTTGGCGAGTTGCTGTTCGCCGGTCAGTCTGTCGCGGGCCTGGACAGGCATCGCCGCCAGCACCAGTGCGCTTGCGGCAACCGTCAGCAGGGCGGGACGAAATACGTGATTGGCCATTAGCCTCACTCCTGTTTTCACCCGTAATACCCGATTATTGCTGAATGGACACTGACTCGACCGGTTTCAGCGGGTTTTGTGCCGTCTCACGCGGTTCCACCCACGGTCATCCCCGCAATCAGCAGCGTCGGCTGGCCAACCCCAGCGGGTACGCTCTGGCCGCCCTTGCCGCACACGCCGATCCCTTCATCCAGCGCCATGTCGTTGCCGATGCCGACCACGCGCGTCAGCACCGAAGGCCCATCGCCGATCAGCGTCGCGCCCTTGATCGGCGCGCCGAACCGGCCATTTTCGATACGATAGGCTTCGGTGCAGGAAAACACGAATTTGCCGCTGGTGATATCGACTTGTCCGCCGCCGAAACTCTTGGCGTAGATGCCGTTTTTCACCCGGCCCAGCAATTCGGCGGGATCGTCGTGGCCGCCGCGCATGAAAGTGTTGGTCATGCGCGGCATCGGCGCATGGGCATAGGATTCGCGCCGCCCGTTGCCGGTCGGGGCCACGCCCATCAGCCGGGCATTCAGCCGGTCCTGGATATAGCCTTTCAGAATGCCGTCCTCGATCAGCACATTTTCCTGCGTCGGCGTGCCTTCATCATCGATCGACAGCGATCCGCGCCGCCCGACGATGGAACCATCGTCCACTACGGTCACGCCCGGCGCGGCGACACGCTGGCCCAGCCGCCCGGAAAAGGCGCTGGTGCCCTTGCGGTTGAAATCGCCTTCCAACCCGTGACCTACCGCCTCGTGCAGCAACACCCCCGGCCAGCCCGGCGCCAGCAACACGGTCATTTCCCCTGCTGGCGCAGCGACGCTCTCCAGATTGACCAGTGCCTGCGCCAAAGCCTCGTCAATGGCGCGGTTCCAGTTCTTCGGGTCGAACAGATCGTCATACATCCAGCGCCCGCCCATGCCGAAACTGCCGGTCTCGCGGCGGCCATTGCTCTCGGCGACGATCGACACGTTGAGCCGCACCAGCGGGCGCACATCCATGATCGGATCAGCATCGGCGCGCACGATTTCCACCACCGACCAGCTCGCGGCCAGGCTGGCCGAAACCTGGGCCACGCGCGGATCGCGAGCGCGCGCAGCCGCGTCGATCGTCTCCAACAGCGCCACCTTCTCGGCAAAACCCAGGGTATCGAGCGGCGAGGCGTCGGTATACAGATGCCGATTGCTGGCGCGCGGCGGGGCAGAACGCGGCGCGGTGGAAGGATCGAGCAGGCTCAGCGTCTCGCCAGCGCGCGAAATGGCAGCGGCAGAAATATCGTTGGCATGGGCAAACCCGGTCATCTCACCCGACACCCCGCGCAACCCGAACCCGGCATCGCGCGAATAATCGGCGGTCTTCAGCCGCCCATCGTCAAAACCAAACGCCTCCGACGCGATGAATTGCAGATAAAGCTCCCCATCGTCGCAGTTCTTCAGCGTCGTCTGCACCAGCGCACGCGCTTCGTCAGGGGTAAGCTGGCCGGGACGGTATAACAGCGAACGAGGATCGGGGAGCTGGGTCATCACACCCATATAGGCACGCTCCGCGCGCGCGCCAACTCAATCAGTGAGCAGCCGCGCCATCCAGCACAAACCGCTTGTCGCAATAGGGGCATTCGACAAACCCCTTCTCGTCAATCTCCAACCAGACGCGCGGATGGCCCAGCGCCGACGGCGCATAACCGCCCATCGTGCGAATGCCGGTCGCCCCGTCACAACTGACGCGGACAGAGGAGGTTTGAACGGTTTCGGGAGGCTGGTTCATGACCGGTGCCGATAGCAGGGCTGCGCGGGGAATTCCAGTGTTCGCAGTGCAAAAGCGAGACGCGACTACCGTGTGTGGGGCATTGCGCTTTGTCTCGTGGGTGCCCAGCAGCATTTAACTGCGCGCTGAAACTCCATAATTACCTCCTGCTGCTCCAACGCCGAGCCATGAACGGCATTCCAAAAAATTAATTGCCCATTGGCTGAGGTTCGGGCTTATATCGTCATCATGGACCAAGTCGGATATGGCGTCGGAGTTTACTCAGCCCCTGAGGCTGCGCGTATGATTGGCATGCATCCATTGACGTTGCGACGTTGGGTGGATGGGTATGTGCACGGCGGAAAGGTGGAAAACCGCCTGTGGACGCCCCAGTACGCAAAATCCGATGAAGGATTGTTTTTAGGCTTTCGCGACCTCATCGAAGCGAGAGTCGTAAACGCTTTACGTCACAAGGGATTTGGACTGCAAACCATCCGGGCTTGTGTCGATGGTGCGCGGGCGATCATCGGAGATGAGCATCCATTTTCGACCCGGCAATTCAAGACCGACGGCAAATCGATTTTCCTCGAAGTAGCTAACGGAATCGCAGACGAAGGCATGATCGACCTAAAATCTCGCCAATGGGTTTTTCGCCGCGTTATCGCTCCCAGCTTAGGCGACTTGGAATTCGGTGCATCGGGCGCAGAGCGCTGGTGGTTGCTCCCGGGCCGCAAGTCGATAGTGGCGGATCCTGCTGTCGCATTTGGCGCCCCAATCATCGCTGGCAGCGGGGTCACCACTGCTCGGATTGCGCAAGCAGTGAAGGCCGAAGGCTCAATTGAGCGTGCCGCTCTGATTTACGAGTTAAAGCCGCGACAAGTTCGTGACGCACTATTTTATGAAGAACATCTTGGCGCCCGCAAGGCAGCGTGAAGCTGATGGTTGATAATATGCTGCCACCGCGGCTTGGTCGCGCACTCGGTGAGCTGTTCAAAGACCAGCACGAAGTCATGCATATCAAGGATAAGTTCGGTACCGGCGATCTGAAGGATGAGGTCTGGATCGAACACCTCGGCAAGGAAGGTGGTTGGACGGTATTATCTGGTGACAGGCAAATCGTGAGACGTCGACCATCACGCGAGTTGTTCCTACGCGCCGACCTTGTCGGTTTCTTTCCCCTTCCGGCTGTACTCGATCTGCCTTTGCCACGGCTGGCAGCGCGCGTCCTCATCCTCTGGCCGACGATGGAGGCGATCGCCAACTCAACCTCTCGGGGCTGCTATGCGCTGGGAATTACGGGCTCAAAGTTGTACTATATTTAATCAAACCATCCAACCCTTCCCCTTTACCCCGTCGCCCCGCTAGTCCTAAGGGGGAAGCCATGACGATGCCCCCCGCCATTTCGATCCGCAATCTGGTCAAGCGCTATGCCGGTTCCCATGGCGAGCCGGGGAAGCTGGCGCTGGACGATGTCAGCTTCGACGTGCCGCAGGGGCAGATCTTCGGGCTGCTGGGCCCCAATGGCGCGGGCAAATCGACGTTGATCAACACGCTGGCGGGGCTGGTGATGAAGACCAGCGGGTCGGCGTCGATCTGGGGCTTCGACATCGACAGCGACAGCCGCAATGCCAAACGCGCCATCGGCATCGTCCCGCAGGAGATCGTGTTCGACCCGTTTTTCACCCCATTCGAGGTGCTGGAAAACCAGGCCGGGTTTTATGGCGTGCACAAGGCGGACCGGCGCTCGATGGAATTGCTGAGCGCGGTGCATCTGGCTGACAAGGCGGGGGCTTATGCGCGGACTTTGTCGGGGGGGATGAAGCGGCGGTTGCTGGTGGCGAAGGCGATGGTTCATTCGCCGCCGGTGCTGGTGCTGGACGAGCCGACCGCCGGGGTCGATGTCGAATTGCGCCGGCTGTTGTGGGAACTGGTCAAGCGGCTCAACGACGAGGGCGTGACGATCGTGTTGACCACGCATTATCTGGAAGAAGCCGAGCAATTATGCGACCGCATCGCCATCATCAACCACGGCAGACTGATCGCCAACAAGCCGACGCGCGAGTTTCTGGAGATGGCGCGTGAAAAGATCGTGGTGCTGACGCTGGACCGCGATGTCGCCGCCGCGCCGGGCGACGGATCGTTTCTCAAAAGCGAGATGAAGGGCGATCGGCTGGTCGAAATCACTTATAACAAGGATCGCACGACGGCGGGCGAAGTGATGGCGCGGGTCCAGGCGCAGGGCTTTGCGATTGTCGATGTGACGACGCGCGAAGCCGATCTGGAGGATGTTTTCGTCAGCCTGACTACCGACCGGGCCGCATGAACGCAGACGTGCTGATTGTCGGGTCGGGCGCGGCGGGGCTGACCGCGGCGCTGGCGCTGGCCGAAACGCGCACCGTGCTGGTGCTTGCCAAGGGGGCGCTGGGTGGCGGCTCGACGGCATGGGCGCAGGGCGGCATCGCGGCGGTGCTGGACGAGGACGACACCTTTGAAAACCATATCGAGGACACGATGGTGGCGGGCGCCGGGCTGAATCGGCGCGAAACCGTGGAATTCGTGGTCGAACGCGCCCCCCACGCGATCGAGCGGCTGGCGCGGTTGGGCGTGCCGTTCAACATGTATCAGGGGCCTGGCGGCAACAATCTGCATCTCACGCGTGAGGGCGGCCATTCGCATCGCCGGATCGCCCATGTCTACGACGCCACCGGGCTGGCGGTGCAGCAGGCGCTGATGACGGCGGCGCTGGATCACCCCAACATCACCCTGCTGCCGGGGCAGGCCTGCATCGACCTGATCACCGGCCAGCACGAATTGCGCTATTCGGGATCGGGCCGCGTGTGGGGCGTCTATGCGCTGGACGAGGCGACCGGCAAGGTATCGGCGCATACCGCGCATGTCACGATACTGGCGACCGGCGGCGCGGGGCGCGTCTATCAATTTTCCACCGCACCGCGCGGCGCCACCGGCGACGGCATCGCCATGGCCTGGCGCGCCGGTGCGCGCGTCGGCAATATGGAAATGATGCAGTTCCACCCGACCTGCCTCTATAATCTCGAGGTCAAGAACCTGCTCATCACCGAGGCCGTGCGCGGCGAAGGCGGACACCTGAAGATTCCGCCCGGCTATCCCGGCGCCGGGCACCGGTTCATGCCCGATTTCGACCCCCGCGCCGAACTCGCGCCGCGTGACATCGTTGCCCGTGCCATCGACCATGAAATCAAGCGGTTGGGCCTCGATTACGTCCACCTCGATATCAGCCACAAGCCGCCCGAATTCGTCCGCGAACACTTCCCCAACATCCACGAACGACTGCTGGCGCTGGGCATCGACATGACCCGCCAGCCGATCCCGGTCGTACCCGCCCAGCATTACACCTGCGGCGGCATCATCATCGATCTCGCCGCACGCACCGACCTGCCGGGATTATATGCAGCCGGCGAATGCACCGAAAGCGGGCTGCATGGCGCGAACCGGCTGGCCTCCAATTCGCTGCTCGAATGCTTCGTGTTCGGCGAAGCGGCAGCCTCCGATATCCTGACGCACTGGGACAGTTACGAGGCGCCGCCCGCCGTGCTGCCCTGGGATGAAAGCCGCGTCACTTCCTCGGACGAAGAAGTGATCATCAAACAAAACTGGACCGAAATCCGCCGTTTCATGTGGAATTACGTCGGCATCGTCCGCACCACCAAACGCCTCGAACGCGCCCGCCACCGCATCCAGATGCTGACCGAAGAAGTCGCCGAATTCTACGGCCAGTTCCGCGTCACCACCGACCTCATCGAACTGCGCAATCTGTTGCAAAGCGCCGACCTCATCGTCCAATCCGCCCTGCAACGCCACGAAAGCCGTGGGCTGCATTATACGCTGGATTATCCGGAGACGCTGGTTGAGGCGAAGGATACGGTTTTGGTTCCGTAAGGGGTATTCAAACCAGTAATTTCAAAGTGATAGATGCGAGGGGCAAACCCCTCGCGCTCCCCGTCATTTTTCGTTGTGCGCCGATCGATCGCTGTTCTTTGCCGCAAAGCGGCCATACAGCCTGCGGCGCAGCGGTGTTGCGTATGACCGAATGGTCACGCGACGCCGACATAAATGGGGTGCAGGGGCTGTGGCCCCTGCGAATCTTCCCTTATTCTGCTGCTCTTATTCCGCCGCGATCCCTGCTCGCTTGAACATATCCGCCAGCCCGTCCTCGTCGGGCGCGTTGGCGGCTTCGCTGCCTTTGGCTTTTCGGCGTTGGTCGAAGCTGGACCACACTGTGTTCCAGTCGCCGCGCGTGGCGCCTTTGGAATATTCGGTAGCGCGGGTTTCGAAGAAATTGGCGTGTTCGACACCGTTGAGCAGCGGGGTGAGCCAGGGCAGCGGGTGTTCTTCGATCATGTAGACGGCGGGCAGGCCGAGTTGGCCCAGCCGCCAGTCGGCGATGTAGCGGATGTAGCGCTTGATTTCCTTGGCGCTCATGCCGGGCACCGGGCCTTGTTCGAAGGCGAGATCGATGAAGGCGTCTTCCAGCCGGACGGTTTTCTGGCAGCAGTCGATGATGTCTTCTTTGACGGCGCGGGTCAGGCAGCCGCGCTCTTTTACGAAGGTGTGGAACAGGTGGACGATGCCTTCGCAATGCAGCGTTTCATCGCGCACCGACCATGACACGATCTGGCCCATGCCCTTCATCTTGTTGAAGCGCGGGAAGTTCATCAGCATCGCAAAGCTGGCGA
Source organism: Pseudomonadota bacterium (assembly GCA_030776465.1). Taxonomy (GTDB): domain Bacteria; phylum Pseudomonadota; class Alphaproteobacteria; order Sphingomonadales; family Sphingomonadaceae; genus Novosphingobium. The sequence goes on along the minus strand of JALYHR010000132.1, from coordinate 6,416 downwards.
ACAATTGCAGCCCCTCGGTAAAGCCGCCGAACATCGCCAGCGTCCGCGCGATATCCTCATCGGTATCGACGCCGAAGGTATGCAGATAATCGTGCTTGGCGCGCAGTTCCTCATATTCCATGAACATGCCGTATTCGCTCTCAGGCATGCCAATGGTGTCGAGCAGATGCGAATACGCCGCGATATGCACCGTTTCCATATTCGAAAACGCCGCCAGCATCATCTTGATCTCGGTCGGCTTGAACACACGGGCATATTTGTCATGGTAGCAATCCTGCACCTCGACATCCGCCTGCGTGAAAAAGCGAAAAATCTGCGTCAGCAAATTGCGCTCGTTCTCGCTGATCTTCTGCGCCCAATCACGGCAATCCTCCCCCAAAGGCACCTCCTCGGGCATCCAGTGGATCTGCTGCTGGCGCTTCCAGAACTCATACGCCCACGGATATTCGAAGGGCTTGTAGGTCTTGCGGGCTTCGAGAAGAGGCATGGGATAGGTCCTGTGACGGGTAGTTTATATAGGTATGAAAAGCCGAAAAGCATAGATTCTGGGGCCAGGGGCGCGAGGCCGCGGCACCACAGGCTTTAGAGGCTCGTGCCGCTTATCTGACTTAAAAATCCTCCCCCCTCGGGGGAGGTGGCTCGCGTAGCGAGACGGAGGGGGTGCGCTGGACGAACCCGATGTTGCCGAGATAGCCTCAAAGCCGCCCCCTCCGTCAGCCCTGCGGACTGCCACCTCCCCCAAAGGGGGAGGATCGAAGTGAACCAGATCAGAAGCACTACGTTCTAAACCCGCTTCGCGGCGGGGCGCGACGATGAGGTGGCGCGCCACGAAGACATTAATGGGGTCTGGGGCCAAAAGCCCCAGAATCTTGCCTTCAACTTGCCTCACTGACACGCCAGACATTCCTCGTAATCCGTTGGCGAAGCCAGTTCGATCACCGGCGGCGCGGTGGTATTGTCGGCTTCTACCCCGCCTGCAAAACCGGCGCGCTGGATTGATTTCGAGCGCAGGTAATACAATGACTTGATGCCTTTTTCCCACGCCTGGAAGTGCAGCATCATCAGGTCCCATTTGTCGACATCGGCGGGGATATAGAGGTTCAGGCTTTGCGCCTGGTCGATGTAGGGTGTGCGGTCGGCGGCGAAATCGAGCAGCCAGCGCTGGTCGATTTCGAAGCTGGTTTTGTAGACGGCTTTTTCTTCGGGGCTCAGGAAATCGAGGTGCTGGATCGAGCCGCCGTTTTCGAGGATGGAATTCCAGACATTGGTGGAATCCTTGCTTTTCGCCGCGAGCAGTTTTTCCAGATAGGGGTTCTTGACGATGAAGCTGCCCGACAGGGTTTTGTGGGTATAGATATTGGCCGGGATCGGCTCGATGCAGGCGCTGGTGCCGCCGCAGATGATCGAGATCGAGGCGGTGGGCGCGATCGCCATCTTGCAGGAAAAGCGCTGCATGACGCCCATGTCGGCGGCGTCGGGGCAGGGGCCGCGTTCCTGCGCGAGCATGAGCGAGGCTTCGTCGGCACCGGCTGCTATATGGCGGAACATCTTGAGGTTCCAGGCTTTGGCCATGGCGCTTTCGAAGGCGATGCCTTTCAACTGCAGGAAGGAATGGAAGCCCATGACGCCCATCCCGACCGAGCGTTCGCGCATCGCCGAATATTTGGCCCGCGCCATTTCGTCGGGCGCGCGGTCGATATAATCCTGCAGGACATTGTCGAGGAAGCGCATGACATCCTCGATAAAGCGGCGGTCCTCGTGCCATTCGTCCCAGGTTTCGAGGTTGAGCGACGACAGGCAGCACACCGCAGTGCGGTCGTTGCCAAGATGATCGCGCCCGGTTGGCAGGGTGATTTCCGAACACAGGTTCGAGGTCGAGACCTTGAGCCCGAGGTCGCGGTGATGCTGCGGCATGGCCCGGTTCACCGTGTCGGAAAAGACGATATAGGGTTCGCCCGTGGCCAGCCGCGTCTCGACCAGTTTCTGGAACAGGCTGCGCGCATCGACGGTGGAACGGACGAGGCCGGTCTTGGGGCTTTTCAGGTCGAAACTGGCGCCGTCGCGCACGGCTTCCATGAATTCATCGGTGAGCAGCACGCCGTGGTGCAGGTTTAGCGCCTTGCGGTTGAAATCGCCGCTGGGCTTGCGGATTTCCAGGAATTCCTCGATCTCGGGATGCGAGACGTCGAGATAGCACGCCGCCGAGCCGCGCCGCAGAGAGCCTTGGGAAATCGCCAGGGTCAGGCTGTCCATCACCCGCACGAAAGGGATGATGCCGCTGGTCTTGCCGTTGAGCCCCACCGGCTCGCCGATGCCGCGCACGTTGCCCCAATAGGTGCCGATGCCGCCGCCACGGCTGGCCAGCCAGACGTTTTCATTCCAGGTGCCAACGATGCCTTCGAGGCTGTCGGATACTGAATTCAGATAGCAGGAAATCGGCAAGCCGCGTCCTGTGCCGCCGTTCGACAGCACCGGGGTCGCGGGCATGAACCACAGCCGCGAGATGTAGTCGTAAAGCCGCTGGGCATGTTCCTGATCGTCGGCGTAGGCATCGGCGACGCGGGCGAACAGGTCCTGATAGGTTTCGCCCGGTAGCAGATAACGATCGTCGAGCGTGTCCCTGCCGAACAGCGTCAGCATATCGTCGCGCGCCGGATCGGTGACTACGGCAAAGCGCCGGTCCCGCACGACGTGGGAATCGCCCTTGTGGGCCAGATCTGCCGCTGCGTTCGCCGCCGCTTCGGCGACCATTGCGCTGGACATGGCTGTCACAAGATCGACCGATCCGGCGTCGGTAAACTCTTTGGCCATCAGATCTGCACCCATGTTGTGCGCCTCCATTCTGTCCATTAACGCCCCCGTCATGGCCGCTTCATCCCTGGTACTGAAATCCACGTGCCATCCCCTGTCGCCAGCTTCGCCAACCAAACGTTCCACATTCGTTCGACTCGCATTCGAGCCGCATCTTAGCAGACGTGCGCCCAGACAGGAGGAAAATTTGTCCCCCGTTCTTAATTCGTTCTTCGGCGCCATGGCTTGACAGGGGCGATCGCCGATCCGAATCGCTTACCCTTCATGCGGATTGGCCGAAGGTGAACGAATGCTAGGTCTTGGTGCTCGCCGACTGCTCGGCCACTACCCATAGTGCCTGATCGAGAATTACACGCAAGAGGATAAATGACGGGTCAGGGCGGCAACCGTAGCCAAACTTCTCCTCACGCTCATGTTGCACCGCAGCGACGCGCGACGAAGTCGGCACTTCCGTGAAGGCAAGAGTGAAACTGCCTGATCAGAAAAATATTTCCGGGGGCAAGTTGCTTCCGCCAGCCCAGGGAACTTTGCTTCTGCGTCGTTCTTGAACAAACCCGGCGGCCACGGCGTTCACAAATTACCGCGACGACCATCAATCTTAGGGCGGACAAAGGGATCAAATGACCAATCTGGATTTTGGCGGGTGCAGCGGAAAGATTGGTGGGCGGCGGTTCGGGATGCTGGCGGCTTGTCTGCTGGGGTGGGCGGCAATGGGCGGGACTGCCGCGCCTGCTGCGCCCGCGCGCGAGCAACGCCCTCACGCAGCGCGACCGATTTCCGGCCACATCGCGCTGACCTTCGATGACTTGCCGGGGCTGACCATCCTCGATGACCAGGCTTATGTCACTTACCTCAATCAGGCGCTGCTGCGCGGGCTGAGATTGCATCATTTCCCCGCCATCGGCTTCGTCAATGAAAGCAAGCTGGACGACCTCGACCGGCCAAAGCAGATCGCGATACTGCGCGACTGGCTGGATGCCGGAATGGACCTGGGCAACCACACATTTTCGCACGATGCCCCCGAAGAACTGGGCGCGACCGGCTATACCGAGGATATTGCCAAGGGCGAGGTGGTGACCAAGGCCTTGCTGGCGGAACACCACAAGACCATGCGCTATTTCCGCCACCCCTATCTCAAGACCGGATCGACCGAGGCGGACAAGCGCTATATCGATGACTGGCTGGCGCATCACGGCTATCGCATTGCCCCGGTGACGATGAATGCCGACGACTGGGAATTCGCCGAGCCTTATGATTTTGCAATTTCCCATCGCGACCTGGCGATGCAGGCGCATATCAAGGCAGAGTATCTGGCGCATACCGAAGCGATGATCCTGTGGTATCGGCGGGCGTCGCAGGCGGTTTTCCACAGGGATATCCCCTATGTTATCCTGCTGCACGCGACCCGGCTGAACGCCGATTCGCTGGACGATCTGGCGGCCATATTAAAGCGCAACCGGCTGAAACCGGTCACGCTGGACCGGGCGATGGCCGATCCTGCCTATCGCACCCGCGATCCCTATGTCGGCAAGGATGGCATCGACTGGATGGAGCGCTGGGCGATGGAATTGCATCGCACCCTCCCCAACGAGGACAAGAACGATCCGCCCAAGGACATCGAGGAGGCGTATGACCGCGTCGATGATGACCGCTGTTCGGGCCAGACCGTCAATTGCGGCTCGCCCGCGCCTGCCGCACCGGCGGCGGTTCCTGCCGCGCCGCCCGCGCCCGCTGCGGCCAATCCTGCCGGGTCATTGCGGGTTCGTACCCCAGTTTCCATGCAATTCGAATACCAGCGTCACATGGTGCGAGGCAGTCGGGTCGCTGTTATGGGCCTGCGCCGTATACGTCGCGGATTGAACCTGATCGCCTTGTGAAAGACTGCTCCAGGTCAGGCCGTCCGCCCTGGTTCCGAAAAAGTCGACCGGCGGCTCGCCGCGACAAGAGGCCCCATCACAATATTTCAGGTCTACCCGGCAACGAATGATCGCCTTGTCGGGCACCCAGCCCGCAGGCGGACCGGGCGGTGTTTTCAAAATTATCTTTGTCGTGGCGCCGGGCGGCACATCGGCAGAGGCGGTCAACACCAGATTGCTGCCGGGGGTGCCTTTGGTGCAGAGAAACGTGCCGCGGTCGGTGGACAGGATCGCTGCCGTTTCCGTCGCATCGTCAGTGGGCGATGTCGCATCAGACGCCCGGTCGCAGGCTGAAAGCGACAGCAATAGCAGGGCAGCCAGCACTGAGCAGGTACGCATTCAGCCTCCGAACCGAGTGTAGCCAGAGCGGCGAACTTGCGATTTTTACGCGTGCTTGGCAAGCTGTGACCAATGGCAGGGAATATGCAGGGAATCAGGGAATATCTGGTACGAATTTGGAATTTGGGAATTTGGTGACATGGGAATTTGATGACACGTGCAAGAACCTCTAAATGCCTCTCGCCTTCGGCCCCGCTTCCCCTGAGTGAGCACTTTGCCAAGGCGTTGTTACGAAGTTTGGGGGTTATTGCACCTGGACTGCACCCCTTCCGTGAGACACGGCTAATTGAGTGACACGCTCATATTGCCATAGTTTGCATGGTTGTTGGAATGGCAAAGTTCGGCTTCGAACTCGACCGGCGGCTTGTACCCGAGCGCAGAGTGGAGGCGATCGGTGTTGTAGATGGTGTCGATGAACTGGCCGATGTCGCGGCGTGCCTGGTCGATGGTGGCGTAGGCCTTGCCGTTGACCTCTTCGGCTTTGAGGGTCTTCATGAAGCTCTCGGCCTTGGCGTTATCATAGGGGTTGGCGACGCGGCTCATGCTGATCGCGATGCCGCGCGCTTCAAGACGCTGGCGATAGTCGATGCAGGCATATTGCACGCCCCGATCGCTGTGGTGGATGAGCGTTTCGGGCGCCGGGTTGCGAGCAGCGATGGCCATATCGAGTGCTGCGATTGCCAGTCTTGCTTCGAGATGGTCGTCGAGCGCCCAGCCGATCACCTTTCGGCTGAACGCATCGAGCACGACCGCAAGATAGACGAACGCCTCGCCGAGCCGGACATAGGTGATATCTGCGACCCAGATCTGATCGAGCCCAGTCGGTACGAGCCCACGGGTAAGGTTGGGCACAATGGCAAAACCATGGCGGCTGTCCGTGGTGCGCGGGACAAACGGGCGAGCGCGCAGGCACAGCAGATTATCCTCGTGCATCAGCCGCAGCACGCGCTTGGCGTTGACGATACGCCCCTCGCGCCGCAATTGCGCGGTGATCCGCCGATAGCCGTAATGTCGATACGCCAGGCTGAGCCGCTGGATCATATCGCGCAGGTCGGCATCGGCTCGGGCCGGGGCGTGCGCGTCGAAGTGTCGGTAGTAGCTGGCACGCGAGACGCCGCCGAGCTGGCATAACCGCTGGATGGTCGAGAACCCGTGGAGGTCGCCTTGCGTCTCGGGCGCGGTCATGGCTTGGATGACCGTGTAGAGGCGGGCGCGGTGGCGATCGGGCCGTCCGCGTCCGTGAGCCGCAAGGCTCTGCGAAAAAAATCCAGATCAACCTGCTGGCGGCCAACCAGTCGCTCCAACTCGGCGATCCGCACCTGTGCCTGCAGCAACGGACCAAAGCCGGGC
>JALYHR010000131.1 GCA_030776465.1 Pseudomonadota bacterium | reverse complement strand
CCTGATTTTGGGAGGTCATGGTTGCGGCAGCCTATTTTGCTGGCGGCACGCGAGGATTGGCAAAAATTTCGCAGCGCTGCCTATAGCCGGGCGCGGTCGATGCCGATCAAAACGCCGGGTTGGCCGGCAGTCACCGCCGCAGGCAGGCGCGGCACCGGGCCAAGCGCCTGTGCCGACGGAACCCGCGGGACCACGGCCAAAACCGCGACCCGCACCCCTGCGTGCGCCGCCATCGGCACCGGCGCCTGCACCCCGATCTCGGTCTCATGGGCCGCGCACAGCCGCGCCTGCGCCGGGACACCCTGCACCGCAAGGCCCGACACCAGTGCAAGCAGCGAGAGCAGCAGCCGGATCATCGCCGCGCGATATAGGGAGGCCCGCAGAGATCGTCCACCCCGTTCCTCAGGGCAATCGGCTGAGTTTGCGCGTGACAAAGGGGTGAAGTGCTGGATCTCTGCGGCTCTTGATGCTGACCGGTTCCAGCAGTGGTTTGTGGCCTGGGCATCAAATTTTGCCGGGCGCACCGATATGCGCTTCGCCGCGCGTGACCGCGAGCAATTCCTGGCGCTGGCGTTCGCGATAGCGGACGCGCTGGGCATCGCTGCGCTCCGTCAGGCAGGCGGGGCAACTCACCCCTTCCTCGAACAGCGATGAGGTGCGATCCTCGGCGCTGACCGGGCGGCGGCAGGCGTGACACAGGCCCAGCGTGCCCGGTTCCAGCCCATGACCGACGCTGACCCTGGCATCGAAGACGAAGCATTCGCCCTGCCACAAGCTTTCCGATGCGGGTATCGTCTCCAGATATTTGAGGATGCCGCCCTGCAGATGATAGACCTGGTCCACACCCTCGGATTTGAGGAAGGCGGTGGCCTTTTCGCAGCGAATGCCGCCGGTGCAGAACATTGCAACCTTGGGTGGTTGGCTCTCCTCCGGCGTAGCGGCGCCAAGCAATTGCGCGCGGTGGTTCCGAAACCACGCCGGAAAATCGCGAAATCTGCGCGTCTGCGGATCGATCGCACCGGCAAAACTGCCCACTTCGACTTCGTAATCGTTGCGGGTGTCGATGACGATGGTACCGGGTGCCGTGATCAGCGCGTTCCAGTCCTGCGGCGCGACATAAGTACCCGCCGATGCCAGCGGATCGAGGCCCGGCTGGCCCATGGTGACGATTTCGCGCTTCACCCGCACCTTCATGCGGTGGAACGGGATCGTCGCGGCGGTGGAGAATTTAACCGAAAGATCGGCGCAACCGGGTAAGGCCCGCAGCGCATCCAGCACCGCCTTGATCGCGCAGTCGGGACCGGCAATCGTGCCGTTGATCCCCTCGCCCGCCAGCAGCAGCGTCCCCTTGACGCCCTGCTCCTGGCAAAGCCGCGCCAATTGGTCGCGCAGCGCGGTGATGTCGGCATGAGCGGCCAGCGGCGCAAATTGATAAAGCGCGGCGACACAGACCGGCCCAGCGCCAATCTGAAGCTTGATATTTATCGGCGCCGGGCTGGTCAAATCGGTTGCGGGACAACGCTCCGCTATATCGCGCAGCGTTGCCCCAGTATCATCCGACAAATTATCAGCCGTTGAGCTTGTCCTTCACCGCCTTGGCGGCGGCAAAGCTCAGCTTGCGGGAAGCGGCGATCTGGATGGCGGCGCCGGTCGAAGGATTGCGGCCTTCGCGGGCGGGCGTATCCTTCACCTTGAACTTGCCAAAGCCGTTCAGCGATACTTCCTCTCCCTTGGCAGCTGCGTCGGCGATCGCGGCGAACACGCCATCGACCAGCTTGCGAGCTTCGGCCTTGGTCAGATCGTTAGCGGTGGCGAGCGTGTCAGCCAGATCACTGTTGTTCATGGAGCGTCGAGTCCTTTTGATATTGAGGCCACGTCCGTTAGCGCGCCCGAACGTAATCGCAAAGACACATCGCAATCTCTTCACTGGAAAACCGTTCTAATATGGCGCTTTTGGGGCATAGCGATGCCAGAATGACATTTAGGCACCGCAATTTGGCGTCGTGGCTGTGGCCACGGGGCAAGTTCCGGGGCGACTCGCTCGCGCTACCACCGAAAGAAGCGAGTGCATGCGTCTACCAGCTTTCGACCATCAGCTTCCCTGGCCGCATGCCTCGATGGACGCAAATTTGATTGCGCCCGGCTTGCGCGCGGAATACTTAGCTTTGGTGATGATAACGCAACATAAGAAAACAGCGGCCCCGTTCTTTCTCGCAAGGCCAGTCTTTCTCGCAACCCTAGTCTGGCTTGCAGCATTGAGCACGCCAGCCTGGGCGCAAAGTGCAACATACGATCCGGCGGGGTCCGGGCCGATTGTCGGCGCCATGCACTGGTTGCAGGGCACGCTGCTGGGTACGGTTGCGACCGTTGCCGCGGTGATCGCGGTGGCGGTGGTCGGCTTCATGATGCTGACCGGGCGGATGAACTGGCGCTATGGCCTGACCGTGATCCTGGGATGCTTCATCCTGTTCGGCGCGGCCAGTATCGTGGCGGGTATCCAATCAACTGCCGCTGGCGGGTATTAACGCATGGCCGGGGGAATTTAGCGTATGGCCGTGGGCCTGGATCGCGACCCGCTGTTCGTGGCGCTGACCCGGCCGCAGATGTTCGCGGGCGTTACCTATACTTTCTTCGTGATCAATTTCGTGATGTCGACCGAGGCATTCCTGATTTTCCGGTCGGTCTGGGTGCTGGCCTTCGCGCTGGTCATGCACCTTGCCGGCTTTGCCGCCTGCCTGCGCGAGCCACGCATCTTCGATATCTGGCTGGTACGCATCACGCGCTGCCCGCGCGTGCGTAATTTCGGGTTCTGGCGATGCAATTCCTACCGCGCCTGACCCCCCCGAACTTTACCGGCCATAATTTGAACAGGGCGCAACCGGCATTCGAGCGGGAGCAGACTGCGGGTAGCCGCCTGCCCTATGCCCACCATGTCAATGACCGGATCGTCGCGCTGCGCGACGGCACCTTGATGCTGGTAATGCAATTGAGCGGGCTGCTGTTCGAAACGGCGGACAGTGAAGAACTGAATTATCGCAAAGCCCTGCGCGATGCCAGCCTGCGGGCGATCGGCTCCTCGCGGTTCGCGATCTACCACCATGTCCTGCGCCGCCGCGTCGAACCGGTCGGTGGCGGGATCTTTGGCGATCCTTTCAGCCAGCACCTCGACGCCATCTGGCAGGATCGGCTCGCCACCCGCAGGCTTTATGCAAATGAGCTGTTCGTCACCCTCATCCGGCGGCCGATGCCGGGCCGGGCCGGTGTCGTCGATCGACTGGCGGGGCTGTTTGGTCGCGGCGGTCAGGCCGGGGGCAGCAGCGAGGCCGAGTTCGCTGCTGAATGTCGCGCGTTGGAAGCGGCGGGCGACCAGTTGATCTCGGGCATGGCAAGCTATGCGCCGCGCCTGTTGTCGGTCTACGATACGCCCGGTGGTCCCTGTTCGGAGGTGCTGGAATTCCTTTCGGCGATCTACAACGCCGAACTGCGGCCGGTGCGCTTGCCCTATGGCGATGCCGGCGAATATCTGCCTTATCGCCGGGTCAGTTTCGGACTCGATACGGTTGAACTGGGGCCTACCGGCGATGCGGCGCGTACGCTGGCCGCGCTGGTCTCGGTCAAGGATTATCCCGGCCAGACGACCCCCGGCATGCTTGACGACCTGCTGCGCATTCCGATCGAACTGGTGATCAGCCAGAGCTTTGCCTTCGTCGACCGGCAGGCGGGGCTGGGCCGGATGAACCTGGCGTTGCGCCGGATGCGGTCCTCCGATGACGAGGCGATCAGTCTGCGTGACGAACTGGCGCAGGCCAAGGACGATGCTGCGGCTGGGCGCGCCGCCTTTGGCGAACACCATTTGACGATCATGATCCGGGGCAGCGACCAGGCCGAGGTCGATGCCGGGGTGGCCGAGGTGCAAGCCGCGCTCACCGACCTGGGCATCATCTCGGTGCGCGAGGAAGTCGGGCTGGAGCCGGCGTTCTGGGCGCAGTTTCCCGGAAATTTCCGCCATATCGCGCGGCGCGCCATGATCGGCTCGGCCAATTTCGCCAGCTTTGCCAGCAGCCATAATTTCCCGCTGGGGCGCGCTGCCGGCAATCACTGGGGCTCGGCGGTTACGCTGTTCGAAACGACGGCGGCGGGGCCTTATCACTTCAATTTCCACCATGGCGATCTCGGCAATTTTACCGTCATCGGGCCGTCGGGTTCGGGAAAGACGGTGATCGTCAATTTCCTGCTGGCGCAGGCACGGCGGTTTCAGCCGCGCATCGTCTTTTTCGACAAGGATCGCGGCGCCGAACTGTTCATCCGCGCGATCGGCGGCGGCTATGACGTGCTGCGGCCCGGTACGCCCAGCCACCTCAACCCGCTGCAACTGGCCGACACCCCGGAAAATCGGCGTTTCCTGATCGACTGGGTATCGCGGCTGGCGACGGGCGCCAGCGATTCGTCAGGCAGCGGCGAGCCGCTCAACGCCGCCGAACAGCAGCAGATCAAGGAGGCGGTGGACGCCAATTTCCTCGCCCCCGCAGCCTTCCGCAGATTGCGCAGCTTCGTTGAATTGTTTCGCGGCGGCGAACGCCCGCATCCCCGCGATCTCCATGCCCGGCTGCGTCCGTGGTGGGGCGAGGGAGAGCACGCCTGGCTGTTCGACAACGCCGAAGATCGCGTGGATTTGACCAACGACACCGTCGGCTTCGACATGACCCGCATCCTCGATGATCCGCTGCTGCGCACCCCGGCGATGATGTATCTGTTCCACCGCGTCGATGAACGGCTCGACGGCACCCCATCGATCATCGTCGTCGATGAAGGGTGGAAGGCGCTGGATGATGAAATCTTTGTTGCGCGCATCCGCGACTGGGAAAAAACCATCCGCAAACGCAACGGCGTCGTCGGTTTCGTCACCCAGAACGCCGAGGATGCACTGTCCAGCCGCATCGCCAGCGCCATTGTGGAACAAGCAGCGACACAGATTTTCACCGCCAATCCCAAAGCCCAGGCGCAGGATTATATCGAAGGCTTCGGCCTGTCGCGCCATGAATACGACCTCGTCCGCACGCTGCCCGACACCGCCCATTGTTTTCTGGTCAAGCACGGCCAGCACAGCGTCGTGGTGCGACTCAATTTGGGGGGCGAAGGGGAATTGCTGACGATCCTGTCCGGGCGTGAACGGGTGGTGCGGCTGCTGGATGAGATCCGCGCGCGTTCCGGCGACGATCCGGCGGTTTGGCTGCCCGAATTGCTGGCGGTGGCGTGATGGCCAATTGCGCCGCCTTTAATCCAACCGGCCCTTACGTCAGCCAGGTCGTCAGTTTTGTCGATTGCCACAGCCTGGCGCTGGGCGTGGACGGTTACCAGGCACTGGGGCCGGGCACTGCCTTTGGCATGGCCTTGTCGGGGCTGCTGACGATATATGTCGCGGTGATCGGCTATCGCTTGCTGCTGGGCGGCCAGATCACCATCCGCGAAGGCGTGTTCTCGGCGATCCGGCTGGGCTTTGTGCTGGCGCTGGCAACGCAATGGTCGGCGTATCAGCCGCTGGTTTACGATGTCGTCGTCGGCGGGCCAGCCGATCTGGCGTCGCGGGTGCTGGCCCCCGGAGGCATCGGCGGTGGCTCGTCATCAGGCCTGATCGACCGGGTGCAAGGCGTGCACGCCGCGCTGGGCGATCTGATCGATCGACTGGCGGCCCCCGCGCCCACCGCCGCTGTTCCCGCTGTCACTGTGCCCGTCCCGGTGCTGGGCATAGGTGCGCCGCCAACACCTGTCGTGGCTGCACTTCCCGCCGCCCCGCCGATGACCGAGGCGCAGGTCGCGTTGCTTTCCGCCGACCGCTTGCTGGTCGCTACCACGCTGGCGGGTACGCTGTCGGTGCGGGTGATCACCGCGCTGCTGCTGGCGCTGGGGCCGTTGTTTATCGCCTGCCTGTTGTTCGACGCCACGCGCGGGCTGTTTGTCGGCTGGGTCCGGGTGCTGGCCGGGGCCACGCTGGCCGGGGTGGCGGCGGCTTTGGTCATTGCCCTGGAACTGGCGGTGATCGAACCGCAAGTGCTGGCGTTGCGCGATCTGGTCGATGCCAGGCAGCCGACCGGCCAGTTGCCGCAGGACATGCTGGCAACTTGCGGCGCTTTTGCGGTGATCATGGTGGCGGCATTGATCGCGTTGACCCGCACAACTGCGGCGTTTCGCTTGCCCGCAGCGGTGCAACGGCAAGTCGCGCAGGTCCTGTCCGCCAGCGAGCCGGGCATGGCGGCAACGCCCGCTGTTGCCCCGGCACGCGCGCCGCTGGCGATGCGTGGTGAGCGCAGTCGTGCCGAGCATATTGCCGAGGCCGCACGCGCCAGTGAGCGTCGCGACGGACGGCCGGGCGGTGCGATCGCTTCATCCGTACCGTCAATCGCGCCGCGTGCGCCCGCCGCGCGATTGCAGGAAATCGTCCTGGCGCCGTTGCCGCTGGGACAGACCGGCAGGCGCACGGCGCAGCGCACCTCATCCGCCGCTGGCCGCCGCGACGCCAATAATGACGCCGGTCGCAGGGAGGCCAGGACATGAATGCGGAAACCGGGATGAGCAGTGGATTCGAGCCAAAGCCAGATCCGGAGCCCGCCGTAGATATGGACGGCGGGGCAGACGGCGCGGCGGACCGGCACCAGACCTATTATGCCGAAGCGCGCAGTTGGGCGCAGGATCGCCAGGCCGCGTTCGACAACTCGCGCCGCCTCGCCTGGCGCGTTGCGGCGGTCGCCGGGGCGATTGCCGCGCTGGAGGCATTGGCGCTGATCGCGCTGGCGCCGCTGAAGACGGTGGTCCCCTATACCTTGCTGGTGGACCGCAATACCGGTTTTGTCGAGGCGCTGGACCCGGCCCATCCGTTGCCGATCAAGCCGCAGACCGCTTTGACCCAGGCGCTGCTGGCGCAATATGTCGTGGCTCGGGAAACCTTCGATATCAACAGCTTGCCCGAACAATACCAGAAGGTCGCGCTGTGGTCGGCAGAAGCGGCGCGGCGCGAATATCTCGGGCTGATGACGCGCGATAATCCCGACAATCCGATCAACCGCTATCCGCGCACGACCAATGTCGAGGCGCAGGTCGAAAGTGTTTCGCCGCTTGGGCCCGACACCGCGCTGGTGCGCTATTTCACCGAGCAGCATAACGCCGGGCAAGGTGCGGGGCCACGCGCGTTCTGGGCAGCGGTGGTGCGTTTTCGCTTCTCGGGCGAGCCGATGGCGCTGGCCGACCGGCTGATCAATCCGCTGGGCTTTCAGGTGGTAAGCTTCCGCCGCGATCAGGAGGCCCCCCCGCCCCAGCCTGTACCGATGGCACCCATGGCCCCGGCGCCGACCACTATCGGTCCCGACAATACCCGCTTGCCAACCGCCACCATTCCCGGTTCCGCCCCGCTGAACCAGCCCGCGCCAGCCTATCCCCACCCGGCAGGTCAGGTTGTGCAACCTGGCGTGGAACCGAACTTATGAGGGGAGCAATGTACGCTAATTCTGCGCCACACCCCGTCCATGCTGAGCTTGTCGAAGCACTGTCCTTTTCTTCGTGCGCCGCGCCCGGCTCCAAGAAAGAAATGCAGCCCTTCGACAAGCTCAGGGTAGACGGGTTTGGGTGGCGATTCAGGTTAATGGCACGATGCTCTAGGCGCTGCCGGAGCGTTCAGACAGGGCGAGGCAAGGTCTCCTTCCTCATGCCTCTGGGTAATCGCATTCGGCGTTTGCTCCCCCTTCTTCTCCCCTCCCGCTTGCGGGAGGGGAGAAGAAGGGGTAGCCCCCCTGCGAGCAGAAGGGTGACTGCTCCTGCAACGCCATTCTCCCTGATGCGATTGCCCCGCCTCGCCCATCTGGCACCCGCGCTGATGCTGGCGTTCGCACTGGCGTCACCGCTGCACGCCGAAATCACACCGCGCGCCGGTGAGGGCGATCCGCATATCCAGACCGTGGCCTACGATCCCCAGCAAGTGGTGGCACTGCATGTGGCAGCCGGTTATGCCTTGACCGTGGAAATCTCGCCCGATGAACGCATCGAAACGGTGACCCTGGGCGACACCACCGGCTGGAACGTGACGGTCAGTCACCGCGCCGATCACCTGGTGGTCAAGCCGCAAGGCAGTCCGCCGCCGACCAACCTGACCGTGATTTCGGATCAGCGCAGTTATAATTTTACGCTGTACAGTGCCTTTCCCGGCGAAGGCCTGACGCCCTATCTTGTCAGCTTCACCTATCCCGCGTCGCCGACCGAGCCGGTGCTGGCCATGGCCGCAGCGACCTACACTGCCGCCTACCGGCTACGCGGCGACAAGGCGATCTGGCCGACCAGCGTATCCGATGACGGCCTCTCAACCGCCATCCGCTGGCCCGTCAACCGCACAATTCCCGCAGTATATCAAGAGGATGAGTCACGCCATCTGGCGCTCGTCAACGGCGTGATGCAGAGCGGGCGATATGTGATCGAGGGTGTTCATAGCCGCCTGGTTTTCGTGCTGGGCCGGGCGCGGGCCAGCGCCGACCGCACCGATCGCTCGCGGCCATGACCGCGCCGGGTGCGAGCGATCCGCGCGAACAAGGCGCATTTTCCCATGCAGGCCCCGATGTCGGCCATGATCCCCGGCCTGCGGTCACTTTACCCGGCACCGGCCTGCCGACCCCGCTGCTGATCGGCTTGGCGGTGGTGCTGGCGCTGGCCTTGTTCCTGTTTCTGGATGCGCGGCGCCATGCCCGGCTCGACGCGTCGGACGACCAGGCCAGGGCCTTGGCGCAATTGCCCCCCAGCCCCCCGCCGCTGGCCATTCCGCCGCCACCGCCGCCGCCCGCGCCCATGGTGGTTTACCAGACCCGCAACGTGGTCGTGCCTGCACCGATCCGGGCGATGCCGCCGCCACCCATGCGCGAACCGATGCCCCTGCCGATGCCGGTGTCGTCCGAACCACTGCCGCAGCCCCATACTGCGGCCAGCGGCGGGTCCGGCCTCATCCTCGATCTGACCTCGGGATCGGGCGCCTCGATCAGCGGCAGCGATGGAGCGCCGGGCGTGGTGGAGCCGGACGACACCGTCCGCGCCACGCTGATCCGCAATCGCGCCTCGATCATCCCGCAAGGGGCGATCATCACCGCCGTGCTGGAAACGCCGCTCAATTCGGACCGGCCCGGTCTGGCCCGCGCCATCGTCTCGCATGATGCGCGCGGTTTCGACGGCACCCGGGTATTGATCCCGCGCGGCAGCCGGTTGTTCGGAGAGTTCAAGGCCGACACCAGCCCGGGCATGAGCCGGATCCTCATCTCGTGGAGCAGGCTGATCCGCCCCGACGGCGTCGCCATCAGGATCGCCTCGCCGGTGTCGGATACGATGGGCGGTTCGGGCGTGGGCGGTTCGGTCAACACCCATTGGCTGGCGCGCTTTTCCAGCGCGGTGCTGCAATCGGCGCTGGCGGTGGGCGTGAACCTGGCCTCGCAAACATCGTCCAGCGCCAATACCGTGTATCTCGGCCTGCCGTCGCAGTCGGCGGGCCTGGGCCAGCAACTGGTCCCCAACGTCAATCGCGCGCCGACCGTCAAAGTGCGCGAGGGCGCCGAGGTCGCGGTGATGGTCGCGCATGATCTGGATTTCAGCGGCACGCCTGCGGTACGATGATAAAGACGGGCCGCTGATGCCAAATTCAGCCCGCTATCTGGAAGTGTACCTGGCGCCGCTGCTGCCGATGCTGGCGCGGCCGGAAGTCACCGATATCTTCATCAACCGCCCCGGTGAAGTCTGGGTGGAAACGATGGGCGGCGCGATCGAGCGCCACGACCTGCCGGAGCTTAACGAGGCGAGGTTGTGGAACCTGGTCCGCCAGATCGCCAACCTCAGCCACCAGGGGATCAGCCGCGAGCATCCGCTGCTGGCCGCCACCCTCCCAGATGGCGCGCGCGTGCAAGTGGTGGCGCCGCCCGCCACCCGCGGCCTGCTGGCGATGGCGATCCGCAAGCATATCGTGCCCGAATTCACGCTGGCCGATTATGCCGAGGACGGTGCCTTTGCCCATACAATTTACAGCCGGGGGGCCATCGCGCCGCGTCCCGCCGATGCCCCGCAAGGCGACGATCCCGCGCAAATCGGCGCCTTTTTGGCGGAACTGGTGCGCAACCGCCGCAATATCCTGATTTCGGGTGGCACCTCGACCGGCAAGACGACCTTCCTCAACGCCCTGATGAAAGAAATACCGAGGGCGGAACGCCTGATTCTGATCGAGGATACCGCCGAACTCAATATCGTCCACGACAACGCCGCCAGCCTGCTCGCAGTCAAAGGCGAACTGGGCGAGGCCCGCGTCACCGCCGACGATCTGCTGCAAGCCGCGCTACGCATGCGCCCCGATCGCATCATCCTGGGCGAATTGCGCGGTGTCGAAGCCTACAGCTTCCTGCGCGCCGTCAACACCGGCCACCCCGGCTCGATCTCCACCATCCACGCCGACAGCCCCGAAGGCGCGCTCGAACAATTGGCCCTGATCGTGCTGCAGTCCGGCGTCGGCCTGCGCCGCGAGGACATCATCCATTACGTAACCAGCGTGGTGGACGCCATCGTCCAGTTGGAACGTCGGGATGGCCAACGAACGGTGGCAAGGATCATGATGACGCGAGGTTAGAGCGACGTGCGGAAATTCTGGTCCACCCCCCCGTCCGTGCTGAGCTTGTCGAAGCATTGTCCTTCTTTCTGCAAGCCTTTGAAAATGAAATGCAGTCCTTCGACAGACTCAGGATAGACGGAAGATGTGGATGACGCGGAGATAAGGACGTGAAGTTTGAGGCTAAGGTTTCCTGGGGCCATTGCCCCAGACCCCGATTTTGTCGGCGTCGCGTGCCCATCGATGTCGTTCGACTTGGCAGCTTCCCAGCCGTTATGGCGACTTTGGATAGAAACCGGAAAGTCTCCTATTGCCGCCGTATGGGCGTTGCTGTCGAACGTTTACTTCGTTCTAGTCCCATTACTACATTAGAAGCATCTTCCTCAATTATATTTCCCTGACTAGGGTGAATCGCCGTCTCAATAAAAATGCACTTGTGCAGTAAATTAAAATAACATTTATCAGTATAATTGAATACCCTGAAGTGGGGAAATTTGTTAAATTGGAAAAGCCAATCGGAGACCGGGATATATATATAAATGACAATATATAAATTAAAGAAAGCGCAGGAGATATCCATTTAAAGTAATTAGAAAATTTATCGCCGATGGCCATCCTGGTAAATATGAGCATCAAATAAATTACAAGAGGATATAAAAATATAGTAAATAAAATAGTTACAGAAAAAAATGACTCGTATATTAATCTCGCAAATATGTATATATTGTTACTTTTATCCACCGAGTATAGGCCATCTGGGGATATAATTCCTGACGTTGCAACAATTAAGATTAATGACGCCCATTCAAAAATTTTTTGCATTAAAAATATTTTTGTGAACTTTGGGTCATGTTTCATAGATATACCTTTCGATAACCTAATCTCGTGCCTTTCCCGTAGGCCTTTGGCATTGCATCTGACGATCCTAGACTAATTATCTGTTTTGACGCCTATAGTGGGATTCGACTCGCTTTCCCAGTCGAGTGACTCACCGAATACAGCGGTCAAATTACGACAATGGCTTATTAAGCGAGTACGACGTCCGTGAATCGACGACAAGTACCAAATTGAAACTTCGGCACCACCTACGCCCGCAAACAGGGTTGCAATCCGCCATCGTCGTTGATGCGCAGCACCTCCACGGCGAATCGGCCTGCGGCGGAATGTATTCGTATCGGCAAGCAACGCAAACAATGTGGGGGTCTGGGGCAAAAAGCCCCAGAATCCTTTTTTTAACTCTTCCCCACCAACCCCTCAGCCACATACTCCCCGATCGCCAGCGACGATGTCAGCCCCGGACTTTCGATGCCGAACAGCGCGGCGAGTCCGGGCAGCCCGTGCGTATCGGTCAGCATGATCGCAAAATCGGGCTGGGGTTCGTCGGGCCCGTGGATCTTGGGGCGGATGCCGGCGTAGTCGGGGACGAGGTCGGCTTCGTTCAGCGCGGGCCAATAGCGGCGGATTGCTGCGGCAAAATGCGCGCGGCGGGCGGGGGACGGGGTGTAATCCTCATGCTCGACCCATTCGATATCGGGGCCGAAGATGGGTTTGCCGCCGATGTCGCGGCGGTAATGGGTGCCTAGCGAGCCGGGGACCGGGAGTGGGTAGATCAGCCGCGAAAAGGGCGGGCGGGCGTGCAGCGCGAAATAGCTGCCTTTGGCGAGGTGGCGCTGGGGGATCAGTTCGGGGGGAAATCCGTCCAGCGCGGCGGCGGCTTGCTGGGCGCCCAGGCCGGGCGCGAGGATGAGTTGGCGGCAGCGGATGGTGGCGGGATCGGCGCCGCCGGTGTGGACGAGATAGCCGCCGGGTACTACTTCGGCGCGCAGATAGGGCGTGGCCAGCGCGATCGCGCCGCCGTTTTCTTCGATCTCGCCGTGCAGCGCCAGCATATAGGCGTGGCTGTCGAACACCGCGCTGGTGGCGCAGGCCAGCGCTTCGGTCACGTTAAGCGCGGGTTCGAGGGCGCGCGCCGCCGCGCCGGTCAACCGCGTCACGCCGGGAACGCCATTGGCGGCGGCCTGCGCGGCGATGGCGTCGAGCGCGGGGAGTTCATTCTCTGCGGTCGCCACGACCAGCTTGCCGCAGGGGTCGAGGGCAATGCCGCGCGTATCGCAATAGTCGCGGATCAGCCTGTTGCCGGCGACGCACAGCCGCGCTTTCAGCGATCCGGTGGGGTAATAGATACCGGCATGCAGCACTTCGGAATTGCGCGAGGAAATGCCCTGGCCGATGTGCGCCGCCCCCTCCAGCACGATGACGTCATGGCCGCGCCGGGCCAGTGACCGCGCGCAGGCCAGCCCGACCGCGCCCGCGCCGACGACGATGCTGTCGATCGAAAAATCGGCGGCCACCCGCCCTCAGTCCATATGTCGCAGGCCGACCCGCAGATAATCCCAGCCGGTCAGCAGCGTCAGCCCCGCCGCGCCCCACAGCGAAACCAGCCCGACCGCTTTGGCAAAAGGCCACCCCGGCAGCGCCCCGGCCAGGATCAGCGCGCCCAACGCCACCAGTTGCAGCGTGGTTTTCCATTTGGCCAGCCGCGATACCGGCATGGAAACGCGCAATTCGGCCAGAAATTCGCGCAGGCCCGACACCGCGATCTCGCGCAGCAGGATCACCAGCGCGGCGACGACATGCCCGCCGGTGATGTCGCGGTTGTGCACCAGGATCAATATGACCGCCGCCACCATGATCTTGTCCGCGATCGGATCAAGGAAAATGCCGAGCTTGGACACCGTGCCCTGCGCCCGCGCGACATAGCCGTCGAAGTAATCGGTGATGCCCATCAGGCAATAGGCGGCGAAGCCAAAACCATAGCCCACGGCCCAGTGCGGCCACCACAGCAACGCCACCAGCAATGGCACAGCGACGATGCGCGACAGGGTGAGCAGGTTGGGAAGGGTCAGCATGCCATCCCCGCATAGCGGCTAATGTCGTGATGAAACAGGGCGCGAGAAAAAAGATCGAGACAGAACATTTAGTTTGGAACCGCTCTATCTCCCC
>JALYHR010000130.1 GCA_030776465.1 Pseudomonadota bacterium | reverse complement strand
ACGGCGTCACCCGGCTCGACCACCAGTTCACGGGCCAGCTTGCGCTGCTGGACCGCAGGATCGACTGGTCCGGGTTTACACCGCGCATCGTCTATACCTACACCCGCAACGACAGCAGCATTCCCTTGTACACCTTCCGCCGCAACCGGGTGGAAATGGGCTTAACTCGCGCATTCTGAGCGTTGTGGTAATGCCCATCCCTCCCGCCGATACCCGCCGCGACTGGTGGTTCGGCATCGGCGTGACCAGTTTTGCGCTGGCGCTGTTTTGCTACAATATTGCCGGGCCAGCCGCGCTCTATTTCGACGAGACGCATTATGTCCCGGCGGCCAGGGCGCTGTTGGCGCGCAGCGGGCCGGTCAATATCGAACACCCACTGTTTGCCAAGACCTTGATCGCCGCGGGAATAGCGCTGTTTGGTGACAATGCCTGGGGCTGGCGCCTGCCGATAGCGGTCTGTGCCACTGGCGGCGTGGCGGCGCTGTTCTGGATGAGCCGACAATTGTTCGCGGACCGGCGCGCTGCGTTGTGCGCGACGCTGCTGGTCATTTTCAACCAGAGCTATTTCATCCAGGCGCGCATCGCCATGCTGGATATGCCGATGACCGCTTTCCTGCTGCTGGCTGCCGGATGCCTGTTGCGCGGCACTCGAACCGACGCCGCCGCCGTGCGCTGGCGTTATGCGGGCGCGGTTTCGCTAGGACTGGCGATTGGCGCGAAATGGCTGGCGATCCCCTATGCCATGCTGTTCCTGGCGTTGGGTGGATGGCGGGGTTGGCGCAGCAGCGGATCGGATGTCGTTTTCCTGATCGACATCATCGTGCCCGATATCCTGAAGCTGGGCCTGACCACGCTGCCCGTCTATCTCGCCAGCTTCTGGCCGGCATTCCTGTACCAGCACGATGCCATGAGCCTGCCGCGCCTGTTCGGGTTCCAGATGCAGATGCTGGCCGCCCAGCGCGCGCCCCTGCCCGGACATCCTTACCAAAGCGACTGGTGGCAGTGGCCGCTGATGCTGCGACCGATCTGGTATCTGTTCGCCAAGACCGGGCATGCCTATGAAGCGGTGCTGATGGTCGGCAATCCCGTGATTTATTGGGGCGGCATGGTGCTGGTGCTGGTGCTGCTTGGCGGCTGGCTGAAACTGCGCACGCCGCCGGTGTTGCTGACCGTGGGAACCTATCTGTTTTCGCTGCTGATCTGGATCGTGATCCCCAAGCCAATCGGCTTTTTCTACTATTACAACCTGTCGGCGATCGCGCTGTGTCTAGTCATTGCCGCCTTTTTTGACGCCCTGGGCGAACGGGGGCGCCGCTGGCTGGTCTGGGTGACGGGCGCAAGCGGCGCCATGTTCTTCTATTTCTACCCGATCATCGCCGCCCAGCCCTTGCCGACCGACAACACCTGGACCGGCTGGGTATGGATGAAAAGCTGGTATTAAGCGTGCGACGGCTGGCGGAACCAATCGCCAGACCGGGCAGTTAGAGGCGATGGGTGCCGCTGGGGCCTGATGAAGTGCGGAGCATTGATATATGCGTGGTTTGGCGACGCTTAACGACCAGCAAATCTGGACACTCGCCTTGTTCCTGAAGCACATGGACAAGCGGCCCACAGATGCGCAGGCCGCCTGGACCCAGGTGAAGAACTAGCGCCTTAGCTCAGGGTGCGGGGGCCGGATCGTCCTTTAGCTGCCGGGTTGGAGTCAGGCGGATTTATGGCAAGCCTCACGCCACATAAGTCGCAAAACTTTAGCGATAGAAAACCTGGTGATCGATCTGGGCTATGCGTTTCGCGCGCCAGTTTGGGGTCACCCGCGAGGCATGGAAGAACAACGCGCCCTCGGCCGGGCTCTGCCAGTCATTGGCGTCGGCAATCCGGGCCATCGCCACTGCCCGTTGCCACAACGGCGAATGGGCATTCACCAATGGCATCGTCTGATGGTGGACGAAGGAGAATTGCGAAGGCTGGTAGACCACGCCGCAATAGCTGGCGGGGAAGCGGCCCGATTTGGTGCGGGCGATGATGACCCGGCCGACGGCCAACTGGCCTTCGAGCGATTCACTGCGCGCTTCGAAATAGATCGCCCCGGCCAGGCATTTCAACTGGTCGGTCATTTCGCCGGCATCGACGCGGGCAGCGACAAGCTGCTCAAGCGAGGAAGCGGCGACGGCGGGTGGGGTGTCCGCGCCAAGCGCGGGATCTGCCGCAGGGGATTCCTGAGTCGGGGCAGCGCCAGTGGCGGTCGCGGTGGACGGCTGGACTTCGGGTTCCAACGGCCTGGCAGCTGGAATAGCAGAACCCGATAAGATCGCAGAAGATAAGGTAGGCTCGGCGGCTGCTCCGGAACCGGATGTTCCCAACAGCGTTACCAGAAGTGAAGCAGCGAGCGCAATTTCGCTGGCCCGGTTTATTATTCGTGACATTCGTTCGTTTTCGAGAGCGGTGGACGCGCCTGACGCAGGGTTGCACGAAAAACTGGCTCAGAACTGAGCTGGTTCAACATGCAAAAAGCCTGCCGACTGCCCCCCGGCTGCGTGCTGGCCTATTGACCGAATGTCGATTGGGCTGCCTGCGCACTCGTGGAGCTATGTCCCTTTATGATGCGGTGCAGCATGTCAATTGACAGGTGGCGTTAATCCGATGAAGCGTTCCCCTTGTGGGATGTCCAGTTCAATTAACCACAAATCGCGGTCCTGCATACGACGGCGATCCAGATAATCGCTAAATTCCCGTGGGTTGTCGCGATCTTCGCGCTTGGCGAGGTGCCAGCCGCGATTCCCGTCCGCTTGCGGCATGCGTTCATACAAACGGGAATTGGCGCCATTCTCCATGATGACGACCAAAATCGACCCGGAGTCGACCTCACCTTTGGCCAGAACCATGGCAAAGCCGCCTGCCGCAGCGACTTGCCGGGTGAGGGCGGAAACCTCCAGCGCGGCGGGGATACGGGTGGTCATCGCAGGCGGATCATGGCGTTGATGCCCTGGCGTAGCCGTCCAGCCCCGACAAGGCGATGCGCGAGCGTATGAATGTGCCGATACCCCGCCCGACTTCCTGGTGCTCCTCGTCCAGCAAGCGGGCCTCGGCGACCAGCACGCGGCGGCGCCCGCTGATCCACCGCCCCTCGGCGATGACCCGGCCGCCGCGAATGGGCCGGGCAAAGTGCAGATTGAACGACGTGGTCAGAAGGAACCGATCGGTGACCAGGGTATTGGCCGCATAGAACGCGGCATCGTCGAGCATCTTGAAATAAATCGTGCCATGCGCCGCGCCCGCCGCGTGAAAACAACTGGGATCGATATCAAAGGCGATTCGCGACTGGCCTTCGCCGATGATCGTCAATTCGGACCGGAACAATTGGTTGATCGGCGCCGAGGCATAAAGGCTTTCCAGCGCGCGCCAATGCAGTTGTGCGCCCGCGATGCCCTGCTTCTGTGAGCCGGACTCCTTCTTTGAGCCGGACTCCCGCTGTTCGGCTGCGCCGGAATTCCGGCCAACCTGCTTCAGGTCAGGCAGCGTCACGGTCGATAACATTCGACAATAATCCGTATAGCGCCTCATCGCTGAGCGCATGGCTCAGCGCGGTGTGCATGCGGTCATCCCGCATCATCCGCGAAATCGCCGCCAGGGCATGCAAATGCGCCGCGCCAGCTTGTTCTGGCGACAACAGGCCGAATACCAGGTCGACCGGCATATCGTCGGCGGCGTCGAACACCACCGGGGATTTGAGCCGGAAAAAGACCGCGACCGGCGATTCCAGGTCAGCCAGGCGGGCATGGGGAATGGCGACGCCGCGACCGAAGCCGGTACTGCCCAGCCGTTCGCGCGCTTCGATCCGCGCCAGCACGGCCTGCCGGTCCAGCCCGTAGACACCGGCGAAACGCGTGGCGAGCTGGGCCATGATCGCAGCCTTGCCGTCCGCGGTGATCGTGCTGACGGCTTCGGGCAGGAGGGTAAATAGCGCTCTCATCGCAAATCGTCACATCGCCTGTTGTCGCGCGCAAAGGCGTTTTTTGCGCGCCGCTGGTTGCGAATGCCTGCAATTTCCCGGCTTCTTCTGGCAAAGCTTGTCTGCACGGATATTTGTGCATTTAGCGACGAATAGGGCTGCTGTCATCACCGCTGATAGGCCGGGGTGGCGCCGCCATAATCAATCGAAACAGGGCCTTGGTTTCAGTCGGGGTTTCAGTCGGGGTTTCAGCCGGGTTCGACCCAGCCGATCGAACCATCGCCGCGTCGGTAAACCATATTATGCTTGCCCGTACCGGCATTCTTGAACAGCAGGGCATTGGTATTGCGCAAATCGAGCATGATCACGGCATTGGAAACGGTCGCTTCGGGAACATCCACGCGCATTTCGGCAATCACCAGCGGTGCGTCGTGCGAAACCTCTTCGGTGTCAGGCTCCGACTCGGCAAAGATGGTGTAAGCAGCTTCTTCGTCGCGGCCACCGTTGAAACCCTGATCGTGATGATCCTTGAGCCGCCGGTGGTGCCGCCGCAATTGCGTGTCGATCTTTTCCGCCGCCTGATCCAGCGCCTGGTGGGCATCGCTGGCCAGGCCTGCCGACTTCAGGATCAGGCCGTGGCGGACATGGGTGATGATATCGCAGCGGAAAAAGCCTGCCGGAGCCTTGCCAAAGGTGACCACGGAGGACAGCGCCCGGCTGAAATGTTTTTCCACGAGGGTGGCCATACGGTCTTCGGCATGGCTGCGCAGCGCTTCACCGGTTTCGATCTGGTGGCCTGAAACGCGAATGTCCATGGTGGTGCTCCTCAGTTTGATAGCTTGGCATTTGAAATCATTGGTATTCTGATGTGGCAGATATCAGGTTCAACTGTCCCATAACGGATTCGTCACCGTTGCCAGAAAGGCCGAATGGGCGATCAGTTCCGCTGCGCTGGCGGTAAACACCCGTGCCGGGCGAAAGGGCCTGGCGCGAACCAGCCCGATCACATCAGCGGTGACTGCCGCGCCGTGCTCCGCCGCCAGTTCCAGCCCGATCTGGCGGCCACCGGTCAACTCGACATAGACCTGTGCCAGCAATTCGGCATCGAGCAGCGCCCCGTGCCGGGTGCGATGGCTGCGATCGATGCCATAACGCGTGCACAAGGCATCCAGCGACAGCTTGGCGCCGGGATGACGCACCCGCGCCAGGGCCACTGTGTCGATCATGCGCGTCTTGCATACGGGCGCCATCCCGCAATTCGCCAGCTCGCGATTGAGAAAGCCGAAATCAAATCCGGCATTGTGGGCCACCAGCGGCGAATCCCCGATAAACGCCAGCAATTCCTCGGCCCGCTCGGCAAAGCGCGGCTTGTCCGACAGGAACACCGCCGACAAGCCATGCACCGCTTCGGCAGCGCTCGGCATGTCGCGATCGGGGTTGAAATAGCCGTGAAAAGTCGGCCCGGTGACCACACGGTTGACCATTTCGATACAGCCGATCTCGACCAGGCGGTCCCCGCTGTTGGGGTCAAGGCCGGTCGTTTCAGTGTCGAAAATGATCTCACGCATGCAAAGGGTATCGGCTCCATGGGCGGCTGACGCAAGAGGGGTCGTGGCCGTAAGAGCGTAAAGCAACCTGCACGACGCGCCAAACCCATCGCCTTAACTTTCGGCTTCCTTTTCGGCAGCCTCAACCACCGCCGCGACGGGTACCACCAACAGTTTCTCGATCTTGCGGCCTTCCATTTCGACCACCTCGAACCGCCAGCCCTGTTCGGTAAAACTATCCCCGGCGTCGGGCAGGCGTTTCAAAACCGACAGCACATAGCCTGCCGCCGTGGCGTAATCGCGGTTTTCCGGCAGGTCGAGCGCGAGGCGGTCGGCGAGCGCGTCGGCGGGCAGCGCACCGGCGATCAGCACGGCGCCGTCGTCGCGGGTGACCATCATCGGCTCGTCGCCTTCGTCCTGGTGGCTGGCGAAGGTGCCGACGATGGCGGCGAGCAGGTCGGCGGGGGTGATGATCCCTTCGAGATGGCCGTATTCATCGTGGACCAGCGCCATGGCGACGCCCGATTGCTGGAGGATGCGCAGCGAATCGAGCGCATCGAGCTGGTCGGGAATGATCTCGGCCTTTTTGGTCAGTCGCCCCAGTTGCAGGAAGCGCCCGGCCAGCAACACCGCCTGAATCTCGCGCACCTTGACCACGCCGATGATATTGTCCGCTGCGCCATCGGCGACGGCCAGCAGCGAATGCGGGCTTTCCTTCATGCGGGCGCGTATTTCGGCTTCGCTGGCGTTGCGGTCGATCCAGTCGATTTCGGTGCGCGGGGTCATCAATTCACGGACCGGGCGGTCGGCCAGCCGCATGATTCCGGCCATGATCGCGCGTTCGTCTTCCTCGATGACGCCCGACCGGGTCGCCTCGTGAAAGATCAGGTGCAGTTCTTCCTCGGTCACTTCGGGACCACTGCGCTTGCGCACCCCGATCAGCTTCAACAACAGCCCCGATGATGTATCGAGCAGCCAGACCATTGGCGCGGTGATTTTGGCGAACATCGCCATGGGCCGCGCCGAGGCGATGGCGATGGGCTCGGCGCGGCGGAGCGCCAGTTGTTTTGGCACCAGTTCGCCCACCACCAGATTGGCGTAGGTGGTGCCGATGATGGCAATGGCAAAGCCGACGTCGGGTGCCCAGCGCACCGACAGCCCCAGCCACACCAGTCGCTGGCCGATCGGGTCGCCCAGGCTGATCCCCGAAAAGGCACCCGCGAGCACGCCGATCAGGGTGATGCCCGACTGCACCGTCGATAGAAACTTGCCGGGGTCCGACGCCAGCAACAGCGCCGCCCTGGCGCCCTTGTCGCCGCGTTCCGCCGCCACGCGCAGCCGTGCTGGCCGGGACGACACGATCGCCATTTCCGACATCGCAAACAGCGCGTTGAGCAAGACGAGCCCAACGATCACCAATACATCGATCCAGGGAAAAGGTGTCACCGCCCGACTCTAGAGTCCAAACGAGCGGACCGCAACGGGCACGCGGCACTTACCCCGCCAGCTTGCGCGCACGGTCTGCCAGCCGCGCCACCGCAGCCGCGTGGATCGCCGGGGAAGTGACCAGAACGCCGAAAGCGCGCGGGTCGTGCTTGTTGTAATTGAGCGGCTGGCCAAAAGCATCGGTCACCGCGGCACCGGCTTCGCGCGCGATCAATGCCGCCGCACCGATGTCCCATTCCCAACCCCAGCGCAGCGTGGCGACAAGATCGGCGGCATCGGCGGCGACCATGGCGATGCGCAAGGCGATGCTGTTGGGTTGATCGACCAGCACGAGATCGGCATCCTGGGGCCCGGTCATGCGCGCGGGAACGCGGGCGCCGGGCAGCGTCGCGCGTTGGCTGGCGATCAGAGCCTCGCCATTGCGCCAACTGCCCTGGCCAGCCTCGGCATGCCAGAATTCGCCGCGCGCCGGGGCATCGAGATAGCCCAGCAATGGCCGCCCGGCACTGACCAGCGCCACCGACACTGCCCAGCCGGTCCGCCCCCGAATGAAATCGCGGGTGCCGTCGATCGGGTCGACCAGCCACAGCAGGTCGCCCGCCAACCTGTGCGGAGCATCGACGGTTTCTTCGGACAGCCAGCCCGCCGAAGGCAGTAGATTTTGCAGTTCGCTACGCAGAAAGCCATTCACCGCAAGATCGGCAGCGCTGACCGGATCGCCGGGTGATTTTTCCCATACTTCCAGCGCGTCCCCGGCAGCGTGGCCCCCGCCGGGCCAACTGGCCATGGCGATGCGCCCGGCTTCGCGGACGATGGTTTCGAGGCGGGGGCGATCTATCATGCGGTATTGCGAACCATTCTTAAAAGCCGTTCATAAATCTGCATCATGCCCGCGCCAAAGGGCTATTCAAGGCGCTGGCTTTGGCTTATGCGGCGGCGCAACACGCCTATTCTTAATAAAGGATGGGCCTAGCAGCAACCACGGGAATTTTCGATGAACATCCATGAGTACCAGGGCAAGGAACTGCTCGCACAATTCGGCGCAGCGATTCCCGCAGGATATGCGGCGCTGAGCGTGGACGAAGCCATTGCCGGCGCAAAGCAATTGCCCGGACCGCTGTATGTGGTCAAGGCGCAGATCCATGCCGGTGGGCGCGGCAAGGGCAAGTTCAAGGAACTGGGCCCGGATGCCAAGGGTGGCGTGCGGCTGGCGAAATCGCTGGACGAGGTCGCTGCCCATGCCAAAGAAATGCTGGGCAATACGCTGGTAACGATCCAGACGGGGGACCATGGCAAGCAGGTCAACCGGCTGTATGTGACCGATGGCGTTGACATCGCCAAGGAATATTACCTGTCGATGCTGGTCGACCGCAAGTCGGGGCATATTGCGATCATCGCCTCCACCGAAGGCGGCATCGATATTGAGGAAGTGGCGCATTCGACGCCCGAAAAGATCACCACCATCACCATCGACCCGGCGACCGGTTTCCAGCCGCATCATGGCCGCGCGGTCGCTTTTGCGCTGAAGCTGAAGGGTGATCTGAACAAGCAGGCGCAGATCCTGACCCGCCAGATCTATGACGCTTTCGTCGCCAAGGACGCGGCGATGCTGGAAATCAACCCGCTGGTCGAATCGAAGCCAGACGCTTCAGGAGTTGCCAAGCTGCTGGTGCTCGACACCAAGATGAGCTTCGATTCGAATGCGCTCTATCGCCACCCCGACGTGGTGGCGCTGCGCGACGAAACCGAAGAAGACCCGGCCGAGATCGAAGCCTCGAAATATGACCTCGCCTATATCAAGCTCGACGGCGATATCGGCTGCATGGTCAACGGCGCCGGCCTGGCCATGGCGACGATGGACATCATCAAGCTCAATGGCATGTTCCCCGCCAATTTCCTGGATGTCGGCGGCGGCGCGACCAGGGAAAAGGTGACCGCGGCGTTCAAGATCATCCTGTCCGATCCGGCGGTGAAGGGCATCCTCGTCAATATTTTCGGCGGCATCATGAAATGCGACATCATCGCCGAGGGCATCGTCGCTGCCGCCAAGGAAGTGAACCTGTCGGTGCCGCTGGTGGTGCGCCTGGAGGGGACCAACGTCGAATTGGGCAAGCAGATCCTGGAAACCTCGGGACTGCCGATCGTGTCGGCATCCGATCTGGGCGATGCCGCCAGGAAGATCGTCGCCGAGGTCAAAAAGCTCGCCTGATTGCCGATTCGGCTGATGAATTTACCGGGCCCCGCTGTGATCCATCACAGCGGGGCTTGACGTAAGCAGTGGCTAGCGCAATGGCGACCATCCGGGTTTTAACCGCCCGACTAAATCAATTCCGACCGCTGACAACCGCCTGACAGACGACAGAAGGACGAGAAGCCCCATGAAGATCATCGTGACCGTGAAGCGGGTGATCGACTACAACGTCAAGCCGCGGATCAAGTCCGATGGCACCGGCGTCGATCTTGCCAACGTCAAGATGAGCATGAACCCGTTCGATGAAATCGCCGTCGAAGAGGCGATCCGGCTCCGCGAAAAGGGCGTTGCCACCGAAGTCATCGCGGTGTCGGTCGGGCCAGCCAAGGCACAGGAAACGCTGCGCACCGCGCTCGCCATGGGCGCCGATCGCGCCATCCTGGTGACTACCGACGATGTCGTCGAGCCGCTGGCCGTCGCCAAGATTTTGAAAGCCATCGCGGCAGAAGAAAATCCCGGCCTGATCATCCTGGGCAAGCAGGCGATCGACGATGACTGCAACCAGACCGGCCAGATGCTCGCCGCGCTGATGGGCCGCCCGCAAGGGACGTTCGCCAGCGAAGTGACGGTCGAGGGTGACAGCGTGATTGTGAAGCGCGAAGTCGATGGCGGGTTGGAAACGGTCAAGCTGACCATGCCCGCCATCGTCACCACCGACCTGCGTCTGAACGAGCCGCGCTATGCCTCGCTGCCCAACATCATGAAGGCCAGGAACAAGCCGATGGCGAACAAGACCCCCGCTGATTATGGCGTGGATACGACGCCGCATCTCAAAACCCTGAAAGTGACCGAGCCGCCGGTGCGGCAGGCCGGGATCAAAGTCGCCGATGTCGATGCGCTGGTCGCCAAACTCAAGGAAATGGGAGTGGCGGCATGAGCGTTCTGGTTTATGCCGAGCATGACAATGCCTCGCTGAAGGATGCCACGCTGGCGGTGGTCACGGCTGCTGCCAAGCTGGGCGAAGTGCATGTTCTGGTGGCAGGCGGCGGCGCTGCGGCTGCGTCCCAGCAGGCATCGCAAGTCGCGGGCGTGGCCAAGGTGCTGCTCGCCGACGATCCCGCCTATGTCGCGCAGCTTGCGGAAAACGTCGCGCCCTTGGTGGCCGGGTTGATGGCGAATTACGATGCGTTTCTTGCGCCCGCCACCGCGCATGGCAAGAACATCGCCCCGCGCGTCGCGGCGTTGCTGGATGTGATGCAGATCAGCGATATCCTGTCGGTGGAAAGCGCCGATACCTTCACCCGGCCGATCTATGCCGGAAACGCCATCGCCACGGTGCAGTCCGCCGACGCCAAGAAGGTGATGACCGTGCGCGGAACCGCCTTTGCCAAGGCCGAACCGACCGGCGGCAGCGCCCCGGTCGAGGCGGTTTCGGGTGCAGGCGATGCCGGTATTTCGTCGTTCGCCGGGGCCGAGATCATCAAGCTCGAACGCCCGGAATTGACCAGCGCCAAGATCATCGTTTCGGGCGGTCGTGCGCTGAAAGACGGCGATACGTTCAAGGCGCTGATCTTCCCATTGGCCGACAAGCTGGGCGCGGGCGTCGGTGCCAGCCGCGCCGCCGTCGATGCGGGTTATGTCCCCAACGATTACCAGGTCGGCCAGACCGGCAAGATCGTCGCCCCCGATGTCTACATCGCCATCGGTATCTCGGGCGCGATCCAGCATCTGGCTGGCATGAAGGATTCCAAGACCATCATCGCCATCAACAAGGACGAAGACGCACCGATATTCCAGGTGGCGGATATCGGCCTGGTGGGCGATCTGTTCAACCTGGTGCCGGAATTGACCAGCAAGATTTGAGTGATGAGTGAAATTAGCGTTCAATAATAGGTTTCTTGGGGCCAAAGGCCCCAAACCCCGGTTATTTTTCGTTGCGTGTCATTTCAGCAAGGCGCCTTACCGCAGCGCCGCAGGCCTTTATACCGCTTCGCGGGAAGAGCACTCAGCGTGAGAGCACGCAAAACGAAAAATGACGGGGAGCGCGAGGGGTTTGCCCCTCGTATTCCTTTCTGATCCGGAACAGCCTCTAGTCTCGAATCTGGGGCCGTTCATTTTTCAACGCCTTACGCCGCCACCGTCGCATGGCCCGCATCGGTCGTGGCGGCTTCCAGTTCGGCGGCCTTGGCTTCGACCAGCGCCACGATATGCTCAAGCATGGCTTCGCTTTGCACGTGGTGGTCGGTCACGCCGGACAGATAGACCATGTGCTTGCCATTGCCGCCGCCGGTGATGCCGATGTCGGTTTCGCGCGCTTCGCCGGGGCCATTGACGACGCAGCCCAGCACGGACAGCGACAGCGGCGTCTTGATATGGCTGAGGCGGCTTTCCAGCGCCTGCACCGTGCGGATCACATCGAAGCCCTGACGCGCGCAGCTTGGGCAGGACACGACGCGTACGCCGCGCGTGCGCAGGCCCAGCGATTTCAGGATTTCAAAACCGACGCGGACTTCTTCCTCGGGTTCGGCGGATAGCGAGACGCGGATGGTGTCGCCGATCCCCGCCCACAGCATGTTGCCGATGCCGATCGCGCTCTTGACCGTGCCGCCGATCAAGCCGCCCGCCTCGGTAATGCCCAGGTGCAGCGGGCAATCGACCGCGTCGGCCAGGCCCATATAGGCCGCGACCGCCAGGAACACGTCGCTGGCCTTGACCGCGACCTTGTATTCATGAAAATCGTGGTCCTGCAGTAGCTTGATGTGATCGAGCGCACTTTCGACCAGCGCCTCGGGACAGGGCTCGCCGTATTTTTCGAGCAGATCCTTTTCCAGGCTGCCAGCATTCACGCCGATGCGGATCGCGCAGCCATTGGCCTTGGCGGCGCGCACAACCTCGGCCACGCGTTCGGATGAGCCGATGTTGCCGGGGTTGATGCGCAGGCAGGCCGCGCCCGCATCGGCGGCTTCCAGCGCGCGTTTATAATGAAAATGGATGTCGGCGATGATCGGTATGTGTGCGGCGCGAACAATCTGGCGCAGCGCGGTGGTGCTCTCGACGTCGGGGCAGGACACCCGGATCAGGTCCGCGCCCGCATCCTCGCAACGGCGGATCTGGGCGATGGTGGCGCTGGCGTCGGAGGTCAGCGTGTTAGTCATGGTCTGGACGGTGATCGGGGCGTCACCGCCCACGGGCACGCGGCCCACCATGATTTGCCGGCTGCTGCGACGCGCGATATCGCGCCAGGGTCTGATGGATGACATGCTGGCCGCTATAGGCCGAACGCGGCTGCACCGCAAATGCTGAGAGGCGTCGGGGATGGCGCTCACGGTGCTGGCACCTGGGCGTGGGGTTGGCGTGCGACCCCGATGATGTTACCTTATTTTTGGGGCAGCTAATGAATAATAAAGAGTCGCTGCGGCGCGCCCCTCGAAATCGCGGATTGTCTGCGATTTCCTCACTAGGGAGTAGTCCTCATGAAGCATGTTGGTTTCATATTCGCCGCGCTGGCACTGGGCGTTTCTGTCCCCGCCGCCGCCCAGAATTTTCCGCTCGCCTACGGCGATTACGTCGAGATGACATCGGTTTCCATCGATGACGGCCACAATATGGACTATGCCAATTTCCTGACCACCAAGTGGAAGGCGCAAGAGGACTTTGCCAAGGCGCAGGGCTGGATCACCGGTTATGAAATACTCGCCAATCCCTGGAAGCGGGCCGGCGAACCCGATCTTTATCTGGTCGTGCGCTTTCGCTCTACGCCCGATGCGGCTGAACAGGTTCGGCGCGATCAGATCATGCGCGACCACGTCAAGATGGATGACACCCAGATGGACGCGGGTGCGGCAGACCGCGCCAAATTTCGGCACGTGACGGGATCGGAACTGCTGCAGGTGCTCGCGTTCAAATAGACGAAACCGCCTGCGGGGATCGTTTCGGTTCACCTTGCACCGCGACGATCCCCGAGCGCCTGCGCTTACGCTGCTTCGTCCCCTGACATGACGTCGCGCGCGGCCTGGCCGCGTTCGTCGATGTGGCCTTCGGGGTCGGGGTGAATCAGAACTTCGACGCCGGGGAATTCGGCGGCGATCTTGGCTTCCAGTTCGTCCATCACCCGATGGGCGTGGCGGACCGACATGTTGCCGTCGACCCAGACATGGAATTGTGCGAAATCACGATTGCCCGAGGTGCGCGTGCGCAGATCGTGCACCCCGCGCAGTTCCGGATGCCGCGCCAGCACCTCAACAAAATGGGCCTTTTTTTCGGATGGCCATTCCCGGTCCATCAATTGCGTGACGGCGGCTTGCGAGGCTTGCCAGGCGCTCCAGCCAAGCCACAAGGCGATACCCAGCCCGAACAGCGGATCGGCATAGGCGATGCCCGCGTACTGGTCGAGCACCAGCGCCATGATCACCGCGATGTTGACCAGCAGGTCGGCCTGATAATGGACGTGATCGGTGGCGATGGCGATGCTGCCGGTTTTGCCGATGACGTGCCGCTGCCAGGCCAGCAGCGCCAGCGTGCCGGCAATGGCGATGACCGAGACGAGGATGCCGGAGTCCGCCGCGCGGGTGCGGGTCTGCGCAAACAGTTGCACGATGCTGTGCACACCCAGAGCCAGCGCGGAGAAAGCGATCAGTATCGCCTGGAACATCGCCGACAGCGCTTCGGCCTTGCCATGGCCAAAACGATGGTTGCGGTCCGCCGGTTGTCCGGCAACCCATACCCCCGCCAGCGTCGCCACGCTGGAAATCAGGTCCAGCCCGGTGTCGGCCAGGCTGCCCATCATCGCGGTGGACCCGGTGGACCAGGTTGCCCAACCCTTGATCGCCATCAGCAGCGCGGCCATCGCGATGCTGGCATAGGCCGCGCTTTTGTTCAGTCCGGTTCCCGCGATTGAGACAGTGGGTGTGGGAGAAATCGCTGCACTCATGGATATAACAAGCTGCTGGCCCAGCCATCGGGCGCGCGGTCATCACGCGTGAAGCAGCGGCGTTCGTGCAGGCGGTGCGGGCGGTCGATCCAGAATTCGATCACCTCGGGGGTCAGCAGATAGCCCGCCCAATGCGCCGGGCGCGGCACTTCGCGCGCCTCGTAGCGGGTGCGCAGCTCGTCGTAACGCGCCAGAAAATGCCCGCGCGACTCGAGTGGCGCGGACTGGTCGGACGCCAGCGCGCCAATTTGCGAATCGCGGGCGCGGCTGGCGAAATAGGCATCGGCCTGGGCCGGAGCCACCAGCGTCAAGGCGCCCTCGATGCGGATTTGCCGGCGCAACGATTTCCAGTGGAACAGCAGCGCGGCATTCGGGTTGGCGCCGATTTCGCCCCCTTTGCGGCTATGGCTATTGGTATAAAATACAAAGCCGCCGCGCGGGCCGCATTCCCCACCGTGCCCTTTCAGCAGCACCATTCGCGCCGACGGACGGCCTTCGGGGGTGGCCGTGGCCAGCGCCATCGCGTTGGCATCGTTCGGTTCTGCCGCGCGCGCATCGGCAAACCACGCGTCGAACAAGCCAAAGGGATCCTGATGCGGGATCGCGTCGCGGGCCATTTCGGCTTCGCTGAAGGGATCTGCCGTGGCCATGCCGTCATCCATAGTCAGTGCATAGCGCCAGCAACGCCGATAAGAAAGCCGAACCCGGCGCACTAGCGGCGCATTGCTTGCGGAAAGGCGGTAGGTCTTGCCGAGAGCCACTTGCGCACCTAGCTTGGCGCCATGGCAACAGATCCCTATTCCCTATTGGGTGTGGCGCGCGGCGCGAGCGAGAAGGATATCAAATCCGCTTATCGCAAGCTCGCCAAGGAACTTCATCCCGACAAGAACAAGGACAACCCCAAGGCCACCGAGCGTTTTTCGGAGGTGACCCGAGCCTATGACCTGCTGTCCGATGCCGACAAGCGCGCGCGTTTCGATCGCGGTGAGATCGATGTGGACGGTAATCCGATCGGTTTTGGCGGCATGGGAGGCGGGGGTGCGGGCTTTGGTGGCGGCTTCGACCGTTCCCAGCGCGGCTTTGGCGACGGTGGTTTTGGCGGCGGGGCGGAAGGGATCGACCTGGGCGACTTGTTCGGCGGCATCTTTGGCGGTCGCACGGGTGGAGGTGGCGGTGATTCCTTTGGCGGCCAGCGGCGCGGTGCCCCACCACGCGGCGCGAATGTCCAATATCGCCTGACCGTGACGCTGCCCGATGCCGCGACCGGTGCCAGCCAGCGGATCACGTTGTCCGATGGCAAGACCATCGATCTCAAACTGCCCGCCGGAGTGGAGGACGGCACCCAGATGCGGCTGGCTGGCAAGGGCGAAGCCGGGCCCGGCGGCAATGGCGATGCGCTGGTGACGATCGCGATCGCGCCCCATGCCTATTTCCGCATGGAGGGCGATACCATCCGGCTGGATTTGCCGATCACCCTGGATGAGGCGATCAATGGCGCCCGGGTGAAAGTGCCCACGGTCGAAGGCGCGGTGATGCTGACCGTCGCTCCGGGCAGCAGCTCGGGCAAGACCTTGCGCCTGAAAGGGCGGGGCTTCACCCGCAAGGACGGCAGCCGGGGCGATCAGTTGGTCACGCTGGAAATCGCCTTGCCCGAAGACGATCCCGACCTGGCCGCAAGGCTGGAGGGGTGGCGCGACAACCGCGACTTGCGCGCGAAGCTGGGCGTCTGAGGCTCCCCCGCCCATGGTGACATCGGAACGGAACGGTGGTTCGCCGGGCAGCGGCGCGTCTGGCGGCAAGGCGCCTGAACAGGCCAGAACGGGCCCGCCGCCAGTCGTGACTTCGGTTACGCCGGTATCGCCCGAGGCGCGGCGGCGGGCGGCGCTGAGCTGGCAGGATGGTTTGCAGGAAGCGCTGGAACAGCGCGTCGGCCCCGGCACGCATGTCTTCATCGTGCTGCGCCGGGTGGCGGTCGGGGTCTGGCAGGACGGCTTCATTCACGCCGGGAACCTCGCCTACATGGGCATCCTGGCGCTATTTCCATTCTTTATCACCGTGGGTGCGGCCTTATCCGCGCTGGGCCAAGGCGCCGAGCGTGCCGCCTCGGTCGATGCTTTTCTGACCGCACTGCCGCCAGTGGTCGCGCGCGTGCTGGCGCCGGTTGCCCACGACGTGATCATCGCTCGCCATGGCTGGCTGCTGTGGGCGGGCGGGGTGATCGGCATGTGGACCGTGTCGAGCCTGATCGAGACGATTCGCGACATCCTGCACCGCGCCTATGGCGTGCCCCTGACCCATGCCATCTGGCGTTACCGGCTGGTGTCGATCGCCATGATCGTGGCGGCGGTCGTGATGCTGCTGGTCGCGCTTTACGTGCAGGTGGCAACGATGACCGTGCGCGAACTGATCGACGCCAGCATTCCCAGTTGGGCCTACCTCAAGGGCGGGCTGAGCCTGTCGCGCGTGATTTCGGCACTGATCCTGTTCGGCTCGATTTATTTGATATTGTTCGCGCTGACCCCCGGTGAATATCGGCGCGGCCCCTTTCCAAAATGGCCGGGGGCCTTGCTGGTGACGTTGTGGTGGGGACTGGTCAGCTTCGCCCTGCCCTTGCTGCTGCGCTTTGTTTTCAAATATGATTTGACCTACGGCAGCCTGGCGGGGGTGATGATCTCGCTTTTCTTTTTCTGGCTGGTGGGCCTAGGGGTGGTCACCGGAGCCGAGCTGAACGCCGCGCTGGCAGAATCACCCGAGGAGCAAGACATGTTGGGGCAGGCGGATAATCGAGCGCGCGCGGCGTCTGAAAAAGGCGCGCGCGATCAGAAAACTGCACAGGAAGGAACGGAATGACGGGATTGATGCAGGGCAAGCGCGGCCTGATCATGGGCCTCGCGAATGACAAGTCGCTGGCCTGGGGCATCGCCAAGAAGCTGCACGAACAGGGCGCCGAACTGGCCTTTTCCTACCAGGGCGAGGCGCTGGAAAAGCGCGTGCGCCCCCTGGCCGAAAGCCTGGGCAGCGATTTCCTGATCGAATGCGACGTGGCCGACATGGCGGCGCTGGATACCTCGTTTGCCGAGTTGGCGGCGCGCTGGCCGACGATCGATTTCGTGGTCCATGCCATCGGCTTTTCCGACAAGAGCCAGTTGCGCGGGCGTTATTACGACACCACCCTCGATAATTTCCTGATGACCATGAACATTTCCGCTTACAGCCTGGTCGCGGTGACGCAGCGCGCGCGGCCGATGATGAGCGCCGGGGGATCGATCCTGACGCTGACCTATTATGGCGCGGAAAAGGTCGTGCCGCATTACAACGTCATGGGCGTGGCCAAGGCGGCGCTGGAGGCCAGCGTCAAATATCTGGCTAACGATCTGGGGCCGGACGCGATCCGGGTGAACGCGATCTCGGCCGGGCCGATCCAGACGCTGGCCGCGCGCGGCATCGGCGATTTCAACTACATCCTGAAATGGAATGCGCTGAATTCGCCCATGCGCCGTAATGTCACGATTGAGGACGTTGGCGGCTCGGCGCTGTATTTCCTGTCCGATCTGGCGTCGGGTGTGACCGGCGAGATTCATCACGTCGATGGCGGCTACAATCTGATCGGCATGAAACAGGAAGACGCGCCCGACATCGCGCTGGCCTGACACCATGAGCATCGCCATCCGGCCCGCCGTGGCCACCGATCTGCCGTTGATCGGCGCGCTGATCCGCGAGCTGGCGGAATACGAGCGGTTGCGGGACGACGTCCGCTTTGAAGAAGCATCGCTGGGGCAATATCTGTTCGGTTCCAAACCGATGGCCGAAGTGTTGATCG
The DNA here is from genome assembly GCA_030776465.1 of Pseudomonadota bacterium. GTDB lineage: Bacteria > Pseudomonadota > Alphaproteobacteria > Sphingomonadales > Sphingomonadaceae > Novosphingobium. The sequence goes on along the minus strand of JALYHR010000130.1, from coordinate 7,819 downwards.
GCGAAGTCGATGGCGCGGCCTGCGGCTTTGCCTTGTTCTTTCACAATTTCTCGACCTTCGAAGGCCGTCCGGGGATTTATCTCGAAGATTTATTCGTGCGCGAACCAGCGCGCGGGCGCGGTCTGGGCAAGGCGCTGTTTGCCGAACTGGCCCGATTGGCAATTTTGCGCGGCTGCGTCCGGCTGGAATGGGCGGTGCTCGACTGGAACGCGCCCTCGATCGCTTTTTACCGCAAATTGGGCGCGCGGGCGCTCAATGAATGGATCGGCATGCGGCTGAGCGGTACGGAATTGCGACGCCTGGCGGATGAGTAGCCATCGGTACGTTGATTCGGGATAGAAAAAATAAGTAATTAGCGGTATACTCAGGATTATGCGGGCAGGGTTCAACCGGCGCGACCTGATCAGGGGCGCAGTGACAGCAGGCGCGATGTCGGCGCTGCCGGGTTTTGCACGCGCCAATGGCCCCAACCCGGAATTCCAGCGCGCGTTCGATATGATGGTCGATGCACCCCCGGTCACTGCCCCGATACCTCCCGCCCCGGTCCCGCCTGCCGCCATAATCAGCACCGCCTACAGCCAAAAGGTGATGGCGATTGCTGCCCGCGAAATCGAACGGGCCGGTGCGCTGGTCACGCAACGCGATGTCGTCGCCGTCGCCGATTTCGCGCGGCCTTCGTCGTTGCCGCGCCTGCATTTTGTCGATCTCCAGGCGGGCAGCTTGCGCAGCTACCTCGTCGCCCACGGTCGTGGCTCCGACCCGGAACACGACGGCTGGCTCAAGTATTTCTCCAACGTCGTCAACTCCGAAGCGACCTCGCGCGGGGCCTATCTGGTGGGCGACAGCTTTGCCGGCAAATACGGCACGTCATTGCGGCTGCAAGGGCTCGATCCCGATAACTCCAACGCCTACGATCGCGCCATCGTCATGCACCCCGCCTGGTACGCCGCGCCCGACATGCTGGCCAGATGGGGCAAACTAGGCCGCAGCGAAGGCTGTTTCGCGATGGACCCCGAGTATTTCGGACAAAGCCTGGCGCTGCTGGCCGGCGGCCGCCTGCTGTTCGCGGACCGCATCGAAGACGTCTGAGCCTAGGCTTTAAGGGTCAAGTCTCTGGGAAAGGGCCAAGAGTCTGGGACCATGCCCCAGTCCGCGTTTATGTCGGCGTGGCGTGAACGGCCCTGATGGTTGTTGACAACCATACTTTTTGTAACTACATATCTACTAGTGGAAATCGAGTTCGATCCGGCAAAGCGGTTGCAGACCCTTAAGGATCGTGGGCTTGATTTTCTCGATGCTCCACGGCTGTTTGCAAGCCGCTCGCTCACCGTCGTTGATGACCGCATTGATTACGGGGAAGATCGCTTCGTCAGCTATGGCTTTATCGATGGCGCTGCTGTGGCTCTCGTGTGGACAGACCGCAATGGGGTCATGCGGATCATCTCGATGCGCAGAATGCATTTGGAGGAGATACAATATGTCGGACTGGATTGACCCCGATGATGCCCCCATTCTTACGGCAGAAATTGCGGCTCGCGCTGAAATCAGACAGGATGGCAAGGTCATTCGACCAGCCACCGGAACCCTCACGCGCATGGGACGGCCACCGCTCGGCAAGGCCGCAAAGAAACAGGTGACACTGCGTCTCGATAGCGAAGTGGTAGAAGCATTCCGCGCTGGCGGTGCCGGCTGGCAATCGCGCATGAACGAGGCGCTGCGCAAGGCGGTCCAGGCATAGCTCCCCAAGCGTGATGCTGAGCCGCTCGCGATAGAGCAGCCTGCGCTAGACTCAGAACGGGCAAGCCGTCACTGCGTTCCAGCATCCATCGTGGACCAACGAACGAGGGTGCGTGGGGCGCGATGGACCCTGGAACGCAGTCTATTGAAGCACCCGAAACGACACTTTGAAACAAGAGCCGCCGTCAGGCCGATGCCCGCTCGTCAACTCACCGCCGAGTTGTTTTGCAAGCGACGTGACAACTCGCATACCCAGGCTCTGGCTGGCTACAGTCGGGTCGAAATCTTTCGGGAGATCGCGACCTTCGTCAGAGACAATCAGAGCGTGTTGATTGCCCTCGATCTCATAGCGGACCTCGATCAACCCCTGGCCGTGCTTGGCCGCGTTCGTCACGAGTTCGTTGACGAGCAGACCGATGGGTTGCACCGACCTCGTCGGGATATTGCCTTCATCGCCGCTCACCTGAATCTCCCGGCCGAGAATCGATTCAAGGTCCACGCACAGCCGCTTCAGGAAAGTCAGGCAGGAGGTTTGATCCGCGCCCTCCGCGTAAAAATTGCGGTGAACCTGCGCGACCGCCGCGACGCGATTGGCGGCAAGCTGAAGGTGGCTGACAGCGTCAGAGTCGTGGAGCGATCGACTCTGCATCGAAAGTAAGCTCGACACGAATTGCAGACTGTTCATTACGCGATGGTCGATCTCCTTTGCCATCAACTCGACCTCGGAGACTGCCCGCCGCGCGGAAAGCTGCATTTCGATCTGATCCATCACAATCGCTGCAAGGTCTTTGAGATCCTCGATCTGCGACTGTTCGATAGGCCGTGCTTCCTTGTCGATGATGCACAGCGTTCCGAGATTATGACCGTCGCTTGTGGTGAGCGGAACGCCGGCATAAAAGCGAAGTCCGAAATCGCCAGCTACAAGCGGATTTGAGAGAGATCGGGCATCGACGCTGGCATCGGCCAAGATGTGCGGATCGTTAGAAAGGATCGCAGACGCACAAAGGCCGGGGTCGCGGCCGATCTGCTCGACGGGTACCCCGTGGTGCGATTTGAACCAGATACGATCCTCATCGACAATGCTGATGATTGAGATCGGAACCCCGAAGCGCCGAGCCGCAAGCGCGGTAATTCGGTCAAACGCTCCGTCGGGTGGCGTGTCGAGAATATCGTACCGGCGTACGGCTGCGAGACGCTGCGTCTCATCTGCTGGAATGATTGAAACGTCGGCCATTTGAACTCGTTTTCTTTCCACTGGCTGGCCTGTCCGCCATAAGCGAGCCCTATGCGCTCGTCAAAGCACGGTTCGATGCCTTTCTCAGCCCACCCCTTCGAGCGCCGTTCAGGAAACTAAGTAAGACTGGGAGGACCAAAGTCCAGTAGGCTCTGCATCCGGACGTCAGCCCGAGGGAAATGGTGCGAGGTTCCGAGCGACCGGAAATGGGCCCGTTGCAGTCAAAGCGCACTCGAGAATGACCGCTTCCAAGACCGAGTCTCGAACCGCTGAACGACCGGCATGGGGCGGTTAGCACCATCACCGATATCTGCGTCTCAACCGAGCTTATCGTTTTCATAGCCCAAGCGCGGCAAGCCCGCCGCTGCCAGACAGCACAACGAAAATGACGGAGAGCGCGAGAGGGTTACCTCTCGCACCTACTCCTTCACGCTCTACCTTCCGCCAGCATCTTGGCCGTCTCCGCACTCATCCAGTCGTGCCCACCTGAATACCTCCACACCTCATGCCCCGATGCATCGTAATAGATCGTCGTTGGCAGCGTGCTGACTTGATATTTGGTCGAGGCGGTGTTGTCGGGGTCTAGCCAGGGGAGAAGCTGCGCATAGCCTCGGCTGGACAGGAACGCGGCTACCTTGTCGCCGCCGGTCAGGTCTTCGGACAGGGTGACGACTTGCAGCGCGGCGCCTTTGGACACCGCCAGCGCGTTCAGTTTGGGCAATTCGGCGATGCAGGGGGCGCACCAGGTGGCCCACAGGTTCAGCAGCAGCGGCTTGCCGGTCAGCCGCGCCAGTTGCAGTTGTTTGCCAGAGGCGTCATGGAAGGTCAGGCTGGGCAAGGCCTCGCCCTTGTGGCTGCGATCGATGGCGCCGACGAATTCTGCGTTGCTGCCGGATGCAGCCGCAGGTTGCGTCGCTTGCTGGCTTTGCCTATCGCAGCCACCGAGCATAACGGCACAGATTAGCCCAAGAGCGGGAACGATTGGCTTGAGCGAGCGCGATAACAGCGGCATTTCAGGTTCCCCGGCCTCCGGGGCCAATGCGATGTGGGGCGGCAGGTTCGCAGGGGGACCGTCCGCCATCATGCGTGAGATAAATGCCTCGATCCCCTTCGACAAGGCTTTGTGGCGGCAGGACATCGCAGCATCCAAGGCGCATGTCGCAATGCTGGGTGCGGCGGGGATCGTCAGCGCGGACGATGCGGCGGCGATCAGCGCGGGACTGGACACCATCGCCGGTGAATATGCGGAACATGGCGTGCCCGAGGACTGGGCGCTGGAAGACATCCACATGACCACCGAAAGCCGGTTGGCCGCGCTGATCGGTCCGGTGGCTGGCCGGTTGCATACCGCGCGTAGCCGCAACGATCAGGTGGCGACCGATTTCCGGCTGTGGGTCCGCGATGCCTGCGATGAGGCGCTGGCCAATCTGGCGGCGCTGCAACGCGCGCTGGTCGAGCGCGCGGGCGAGCATGCCGACAGCATCATGCCCGGTTTCACCCATCTCCAGACCGCGCAGCCGGTGACGCTGGGCCATCATTTGCTGGCCTATTACGAGATGATCGCGCGCGATGTCTCGCGCTTTGCGGCGGCCCGCGCGCGGATGAACGAATGCCCGCTGGGGGCGGCGGCGCTGGCCGGGACCGGTTTTCCGATCGATCGGCGCGCTACGGCCACCGCGCTGGGCTTTGAGCGCCCTACCGCGAACAGCCTCGATTCGGTGTCCGACCGCGATTTCGCGCTGGATTACCTGATGGCGGCCAGCCAATGCGCGCTGCATCTGTCGCGGCTGGCGGAGGAGTTCATCATCTGGGCCAGCCAGCCGTTCGGTTTCATTACCCTGCCCGATGCGCTGTCCACCGGCAGTTCGATCATGCCGCAAAAGAAAAACCCCGATGCCGCCGAACTGGTTCGCGGCCATTCCGGGCGGATCATCGGCGCGCTGACCAGCCTGATGATCACCATGAAGGGGCTGCCGCTCGCCTATTCCAAGGATATGCAGGACGACAAGCCGCCAGTGTTCGAGGCGGCCGGGCTGCTGACGCTGTGCCTGGCGGCGATGACCGGGATGGTTGCGGGGGCCATTTTCCGCACGGAGCGGATGCGCGCGGCGGCGGAACTGGGCTATGCCACCGCCACCGATCTGGCCGACTGGCTGGTGCGTGAGGCGGGCATCCCGTTTCGCGAGGCGCATCATATCACCGGCGCGGCGGTCAAACTGGCCGAAAGCCGCGGCATGGCGCTTGACCGGCTGGAACTGGCCGAGTTGCAAGCCATCGATGGCCGCATCGACGGGCGGGTGTTTGCGGCGCTGTCGGTCGATGCTTCGGTAGCGTCGCGCGCGTCTTATGGCGGAACCGCGCCATCCGAGGTAAGGCAGCGCATTGTGGACGCGCGAACGGCGTTGAACATGGAAGGATCGTGATGATCAAGAGGCTGGCATGGCTGACCTGTTGTGCCGCGCTGGCCCTGTCTGGCTGCGGCGTGCGCACCGATCTCAAGCCGAAGGTCGGCCATAGCCTGCCGGTTGCACCCTATGGCGCGCGGGAGCAGCCAACTTCGGTCGAACTGCTGACGCCACGACCGCAAGCCCGCCCTGCCATCAACGTCGAATTGCGGCTGAAATCCGAAGTGCGCGCCGACGACCCGTTCGACCTGCCGCCGCCTTGATGCTGGCCGACCGTCAGAATCACCCCGTTCGTGTTGAGCCTGTCGAAGCATTGTCCTTCTTCACTCTAAACGGTTGAGAAGAAAAGCAGTCCTTCGACAAGCTCAGGATAGGCGGAAGAAAATACAGGGAAACCATGGATCATTTTGATTACCGGAACGGCGCGCTCTACGCCGAAGACGTCGCCATGGAGGCCATTGCCGAGGCCGTGGGCACGCCATGCTATGTCTATTCGCGCGCCACGCTGACCCGCCATGCGCGCGTGTTCCGCGATGCGTTGGCGGTGCTGCCGCGCGTGCAGATTGCCTTTGCGATGAAGTCGAACCCCAATCTGGCAGTGCTCAAGCTGCTGGCGGCGGAAGGCTATGGCGCGGATGTCGTGTCGGCGGGCGAGATGGAGCGCGCGCTGGCGGCAGGAATGCCAGCGCGGTCGATCGTGTTCTCTGGCGTGGGCAAGACCACCGAGGAAATGCGCCGCGCGCTAATGGTGGGCATCGGCCAGTTCAACCTCGAAAGCGAGGAAGAAGGCATCGAACTGGCTGCATTGGCATTGGCGATGGGCAAGCGCGCCGCCTGCGCGCTGCGCGTCAATCCCGACGTCGATGCGGGCACCCATGGCAAGATTTCCACCGGCAAGGCGGAAAATAAATTCGGCGTCCCCTATGATCGCGCCGCCGACTATTACGCGCGGTTGGTGGCGCTGCCGGGGTTGGAAATGCGCGGGCTGGCGGTTCACATCGGCAGTCAATTGTCCAGCCTTGCACCATTGGAAGTGGCCTTCACCCGGCTGGGCGAATTGATGCAGGCCATCCGCGCCGCAGGGTACAGCGTCACCCATATCGATCTGGGCGGCGGCCTGGGCGTGCCATACAAATTGGGCGAAGTGTTCCCCAGCCCGGCGGAATATGCCGCCATGATCGCGCGCGTCACTGCCGACTGGGACGCGACGCTGATGTTCGAGCCGGGTCGCGTCATCACCGGCAATGCCGGCGTGCTGCTGACCCGCGTGGTGCGCGTCAAACCCGGCATCACCGCGCCCTTCGTGATCGTCGATGCGGCGATGAACGACCTGGCTCGCCCGGCGCTGTACGATGCGTGGCATGATTTCGTCGCGGTGGCCCCGACCGGCACCCGCATGACCGCCAACATCGTCGGCCCGATCTGCGAAAGCTCCGACACCTTCGCCATGGGCCGCGATATCGATGCCGTGAAGGCTGGTGATCTCGCCATATTCCGCACCGCCGGAGCCTATGGCGCGACCATGGCCAACACCTACAACAGCCGCGCGCTGGTGCCCGAAGTGATGGTCGATGGCGACAAATGGGCGCTGGTCGCACGCCGCATCGACCCCGCCACGATTTTGGCGGCGGAATGCGTGCCGGACTGGCTGCAATGACGATCCCCGCCCTGCCGCTGTTCCACAATATCGCCGGCCAGCCGGTGATCGTGCTGGGCAACGGCGAGGCAGCGACCGCCAAACGTCGGCTGGTTGAGCGAGCGGGCGGGGTTTGCGTGGGCGAAGATGCAGAGGCGCGGCTGGCCTTCGTCGCGCCGGACCCCGGCGAGTTCCTGCCCGAACCAGCAGTCGCGCGGCTGCGCGCGCGCGGGATGCTGGTGAATTGCGTCGACCGGGCGGATCTGTGCGATTTCACCACCCCCGCCATCCTTGACCGCTCGCCCGTCCTCCTCGCCATCGGCACCAGTGGCGCATCCGCTGGCCTAGCCAAGGCATTGCGCCTGCGGTTGGAACAAATGCTGCCAGGGCGGCTGGGCGCGTTGGCGGAGGCGTTGTTTGCTGCCCGTGCCGCCATGCGCCAGCGCTGGCCCGACGCGGGCAACCGCCGCCGCGCGCTGGATGACGCGCTGGATGCGGGCGGCCAGCTCGATCCGCTGGTCGAAGGCGCGGACAGCCGTGTCGAGGCATGGCTGTCCGGCGCCGCGCCCACACCGGGCGGATGCGTGGAAATCGTGCTGACCTCAACCGACCCCGAAGACCTGACCCTGCGCCAAGCCCGCCTGCTCGGCAGCGCCGATGCCGTGGCCTACGAGCCGGATGTCCCGCCCGAGATCCTGGACCGCGCGCGGGCAGATGCCGTGCGGGTTGAACTCGCGCCACAGGCAGAAGCGCCTGAAGCTGAGGGTTTGGTCATCATTTTACGGATGCAGAACAAGTGAAAGATGC
>JALYHR010000129.1 GCA_030776465.1 Pseudomonadota bacterium | reverse complement strand
AAGGAATGGGCGGTAGCGGTCATTTTCATCCGCATGGTCGCCCCGGTGGCGCTGGGGGCGCTGGCGGCGGCGATAGTTTATTGGTCCAGCTATTTTCCCGAATGGGGCAGCATGAAACGCTTCATGGTCTTCGCCGGCGCGATCGGCCTGGGCTACAAGGCGCCCGAACTCTATATCTCGAACATCGGCACCAAACGCACGAAGGCCATTCGCAAGGGACTGCCCGATGCGCTTGACTTGCTGGTGATCTGTGCCGAGGCGGGACTGACCGTGGATGCCGCCTTCAATCGCGTGGCCAAGGAACTGGGCCGCGCCTATCCCGAACTCGGCGACGAATTTGCCATGACCGCTATCGAACTCGCGTTCCTGCATGAACGGCGGCATGCGTTTCAAAACCTCGCCTACCGCGTCAACCTCGATTCCATCCGCGGTGTCGTCACCACCATGATCCAGACCGAGCGCTATGGCACCCCGCTGGCTTCGGCGTTGCGCGTGCTGTCCGCCGAATTCCGCAACGAACGGATGATGCGCGCCGAAGAAAAAGCGGCCCGGTTGCCCGCTATCATGACCGTACCGCTGATCCTGTTCATCCTTCCGGTGCTGTTCATCGTCATCCTGGGGCCAGCCGCCTGCGCTATTTCGGACGGGTTCCTGCACGGCAAAAAATAGCGCCCGACGCACCGGATGCATCAAAACGATCGGGGCAAGCCATCTGCCGGTGCAGGCGGTTCGCCCCCTGGATCGTTTTTACCACGTTTGATGATGGTGATGGTGGTGGTGGTGATGATGGTGATGATGCAGAAAGGGCCCGTTGTATCCGCTGAAGGCCTCAACCATCGCGCGTTCAGGTTCCAAGGGCGCTCAACCGTTGAATTGCGAAGCTGCAGAGCGATGAAGCGGGCGCGCGATGCTGCGCAGCAAAACCATGCAGCAAACGGGCGGGTCCAGCAAAGCTTGTGCAAGACCCGATCCAATCGGCTTGCGGAACAATCCCTTTGCCCAACCATTTCCATTGACGACCGCATGCCCGATGGACGGGGAGGCTGACGGCATTCACTTGGGAGACAGACCATGAAGAAACTGCTGCTAATGTCCATCGCCGCCACCGTCACGCTGGCGGGCTGCGACACAATGGATACCGGAGACAACTACGCCGGCGATTGGGGTTATTACAACCACGACTATTATCACCAATATGGCCGTTACGATTACAACAACCCCGATCCTTCCTATCAAGGCTATTATGCCGACCGTTATTACCACGACGACTCCCGTTATCATGAGCATGTGATGTCGAATGACGAACGGGTTTATCGCGGGCATGATGGACGCTATTATTGCCGCAGGTCGGACGGCTCGACCGGGCTGATCGTCGGCGCGCTGGCGGGTGGCGTGCTGGGCGATAGCATTGCCGATGGCGATTCCAGGCCGCTGGGTGCGGTTCTGGGCGCGATTGCCGGCGGCGCGGCGGGTGCCGCAATCGACAGCAACCACGTCACCTGTCGATAATTGATCGGGGCGCGCGGCGGCATTTCGCCAACGCGCGCCCGTTTCACGCTTTCGTCAGGATACCTGCCACCACGAAGTCATTGAGGTGCGCGCGATAGCGATCGCGCAGGCTTTCATCCAGCACATCGGTCGCTGAACAATGGCGCAGCACCAGCCGTGCACTGAAAAACCGGTCGGCGGCACCGATCACGGTGAAGTAAAATAACTGGGGATCGACGGCGCGGAACACCCCGGCAGCAACGCCGTCATGGATCAACCGCTCATAAGCGACAAGCAGCGGTTTGAGATAGGAATCGGCCAGCCGCTGCGCCTCGGCAGGCTTGCTCTCGCGGATCATCCGCATCAACAGGCGATGGACATAGGGTGTACGAAAGAAATTATCGACCACCCGCGCCATATGTATGCGCAGCTTGGTTTCGGGATCGAGATCCTTGGCGAGCAGCGCATCGACCGACGCCACGATTTCCACCCATTCGCGTTCGAGCAGTGCCAGCAACAGGCCCGCTTTGTTGCCGAAATAATACTTCACCAGCGCCGAATTCAGCCCCGAACGCTGGCTCAGTTCCGACAGTGAAATATCGACCTGGTCGCCATCGCGCATGATCGCGCTGGCGGTGTCGAGCAATTGCCCGCGCGCGCCCGGCGGCGCGTTCAGTTCTGGCTGGGTTAGCGCTTTTGCCACCGGCCCGGCCTGTTCACGGATGCCATCAGCGCGGCGCCATGCGGATCGCTCCGTCAAGCCTCACATCCTCGGCATTCATGTAATCATGCTCGATCATGAATATCGCCAGCGTCGCATATTCATCGGCCCGGCCCAGCCGCTTTGGAAATGGCACCTGCGTCGCCAGCGAAGCCTGCGCCTTTTCGGGTAGACCCTTCATCATCGGCGTCTCGAATATCCCCGGCAGGATGGTGTTGACGCGAATGCCGTCGCCCATCAAATCTCGCGCGATCGGCAAGGTCATGCCGACGACGCCCGCCTTGGATGCCGAATAAGCCGCCTGCCCGACCTGGCCGTCTTCAGCCGCGACCGAGGCGGTGCTGATGATGACCCCACGCGCGCCAAACTCATCGACCGGCTCCAGTTCGACCATGCCCGCCGCCGACTTCAGGATACAACGAAACGTGCCGACCAGATTGATGGCAACCGCGCGCTCGAATATTTCCATCGGATGCTGGCGGACTGCGTTGGTCTCACGCTCGCGGCTGATCGTCTTCACCGCCGTCGCAATCCCCGCGCAATTGACCAGCACACGTTCTTGCCCATGCGCGCCACGCGCCTTGACCAGCCCGGCCTCGACACTGGCATCGTCGGTGACATTGACATTGCAGAACACCCCGCCAATCTCAGCCGCAACCGCCTCGCCCCGTTCAGCATTCATGTCGAACAGCGCCACCTTGACCCCCTTGGCCGCCAACGCCCGCGCCGTCGCCTCTCCCAAACCGGAAGCGCCGCCAGTAACCACAGCCGCGATGGACGAGTCGAGTTTCATGGATGCGAGCCTTTCAGAACCAGGTATTTAACTGAACGCTTAAGGCTGGCGGGAACGTGGGTCAATGCCGGCATTCTTACGCTGGCAAATATAGGAAGCGCAGTCCCTCTCCTGCAAATCGGCGCGCGTGATTGGTGCAATGTGACATGGCGCACTCCCTGGCGTGGGAGTCGCGGGTCAGGTCAGGTCACGCCCTGCGCCCCTCAACCAGGCGGCCATCGACCAGGCGCACCACCCGGTCCATCCGTGCCGCCAGCCGTTCATTATGCGTGGCGATCAGCGCGGCGCTGTCATGGCCGCGCACCAGTTCCAGCATTTCGCCCAGCACCTTGTCGGCGGTCGCCTCGTCCAGATTACCGGTGGGTTCATCCGCCAGCACCAGCGGCGGGCGATTGGCCAGCGCCCTGGCCACGGCCACGCGTTGCTGTTCGCCGCCCGAAAGCTGGCTGGGCCGATGTCCGTGCCGCGCCCCCAGCCCCAGCGCGCCCAGCAGTTTGTACGCGCGGTGCTCGGCGTCGGCGCGCGAGCGTCCCGCGATCAACTGCGGCAACACGACATTTTCCAGCGCATTGAAATCTGGCAGCAAATGGTGGAATTGATAAACGAAACCCAGGTGATCGCGGCGCAGCGTGGTCCGCGCATCGCCCGACAGCGCCGAGGCATCGGCATCGGCAAAGGCGATGCGCCCGCCAAATCCGCCTTCAAGCAAGCCCACCGCTTGCAGCAACGTGCTCTTGCCCGAGCCCGAAGGCCCCAGCAATGCGACGATTTCGCCCGGCATGATCGCCAGATCGACGCCGCGCAGTACTTCGATGGTCACACCGCCCTGGACAAAACTGCGCGTCAGCCCGGTTAAACGCACTACGGGTTGCCGCACGACTGGACGGGCTACATCATTCATAGCGCAACACCTGTACCGGATCGGTGCTCGCCGCTTTCATGGCGGGGTACAGCGTGGCGAGAAAGCTGAACAGCAGCGCCATGATGCAGATCCCGGCGATCTCCACCGGGTCGCTGCGCGAGGGCAGGTCGGTGAGGAAGCGGATCTTGGGATCCCACAGGTCCTGACCGGTCATCGTCTCGACCAGATGCACGATCGGCTGGCGGAAATAGAGAAAGACAAAGCCCAGCCCCAACCCCGCCAGCGTCCCCAGCGCGCCGATCAGGAACCCGGTGGTCACGAAAATCTTCAACAGCGAGCGTCTCGTCGCCCCCATCGTACGCAGGATCGCAATGTCGCGCGTTTTCGCCCGCACCAGCATGATCAGGCTGGAGAGGATGTTGAATACCGCCACCAGCACGATGATCGACAGCACCACGAACATCGCCACCCGCTCTACCGCCAGCGCTTCGAACAGGCTGGCGTTGATCGTTTTCCAGTCGGTCACCACCGCTTGCCCGCGCAATTTCCGGGCGAGCGGCGCCAGCGTTTCCATGGCTTTATCGGGGTCGCTGGTGCGCACCTCGATCATGCCGATGGCATCGCCCGACAGCATCAACGTCTGCGCGTCGGGGATCGACATGATCACAAAGCTGTTGTCGTAGTCATAGATGCCGATCTCGACGACCGCCGCCACCCGATAGGAAATCTGGCGCGGCACCGTGCCGAAAGGGGTCGCGCGGCCCGCCGGATTGATGATCGTGATCGCATCGCCAACCCGCGCCCCAAGGTTTTCAGCCAGCCGCGCGCCAATCGCGATCGCATTCGAATTCGGCGTCAATTCGCCCAGATCGCCTGCGCGCAGCTTGGACCGCAGCCCGGTGATGTCCGGCGCGGTCTGGCCGCGCACCAGGATCGCCTGGACCCGGCCATTGAAGGTGGCCAACAGCGGTTGTTCGATCAGCGGGCTCGCCTGGACCACGCCCGGCGTCGCCTGCACGTCCTTCAACACCGCCTGCCAGTCATCCAGCCGCCCGCCATAGGCCTGGATGATGGCATGGCCGTTGAGCCCGACGATCTTGTCGAACAATTCGGCGCGAAACCCGTTCATCACGCTCATCACGATGACCAGCGCGGCGACCCCCAGCATTACCGCCGCCAGGCTGATCCCCGCGACCAGCGCAATAAACGCCTCGCCCCGGCCGGGTAGCATATAACGCCGGGCGATCATCCATTCGAAAGGCGAGAGTATCAAGCGGTGCACCTGTGGGCAAGCGAGCGTTGGGGGTGTCTAGGGTTGCGCGGCAAGGTGCGCAATGGGTTGCAGGGATCGGCGCTGGTGTTCCCCTTCCGCTTGCGGGAGGGGAGTAGAATGCGCAAGTTATCCGTCTTGAAAATATTACAATTCCCGTAATGAAACCGTCACAATGTGGCTCGGCCCTTGCTATCCGCCGCAAAGATCGCCACATGCCCCGGTGTCAGAGGCCGCCCGCCCGGCGCCCTTCCCGCGGATGAGTCGTGCACCAGCATGAAGTCAATCGACAACCTGCCTAAGAACGGCTGGCGTGACGAAGCGCCCTGGGATTTAGGCGACAGCGACGACAAGCTGCATGAAGAATGCGGCGTTTTCGGCGTCATCGGCGCGCGCGATGCTGCTGCCGTCACTGCGCTCGGCCTGCATGCGCTGCAACATCGCGGCCAGGAAGCGGTCGGCATCACCAGCTTCGACGGCCACGAATTCTACTCCCAGCGCGGCATCGGCCATGTAGCGCAAG
>JALYHR010000128.1 GCA_030776465.1 Pseudomonadota bacterium | reverse complement strand
CGGGTCATGTCGGCGAGTTCGTGATTGGGCCCGCTGTCTGCCGAGAGCGTTTCCGGCTCCAGCGCCATGCCGCAGATCGGGCAAGGGCCGGGGTGATCCTGCCGCACTTGCGGATGCATCGGGCAAGTCCAGATCGTGCCAGCGGGGGCGGCGGTGGGAGCGGCGGGAGCAGGCTGAATATATCTGTCAGGTTCGGCTACGAACTTCGCCAGACATCCGGCGCTGCAGAAGTGATATTCATGCCCGTCATGGCTGGCATGGTGTGATGTCGCAGCCGGATCGACGACCATGCCGCATACCGGATCGTGGACCGTGGCCGGCGCTGTCGGCATCACGTCATGGGTATCGTGACCTTGTGCGTCGCTAGTACTCATCGCCAGGTTTCCCAATTCGTAGTCAATGGCCGGTCGCCAGAGGGTTGAAGGTGGGCCTGTTCCGGGTTGGGCACCAGCGCAAACGCTTCAGGTGATACCATCGACACCGCCCGTGAAATTGATCCAGATCGGCGAGGGCTTCCCTCTTGTCTGCAAACGATTTCAGGGCGCAAGCGGCGCAGGTTCAGTCGATCTTCAATCGCACGAAGCCCATGCTGCCCCAGCGGTCACCGCCATAGGCTGCGGCAAGGTCGTGACCGACGAAGTTCCGTGCCACCTGTGCGCCAATGCCAAACTTGAGGTGGGGGAGGACTTCGAAATCACGGATGACGCCGAGCTCGGCCTTGCTCACCGTAAAGACTGGCGCCTCCTTTCCTGCCGGGACAGACAGCAACTCGTCGTTATCGACGCGCTCATAGCGACCATAGATTGTCCAGCGCGGATCGGGGTGGACGGCGCTCTCCAGCACCCAGGCATCGAGCGTTGGGCCACGTTGCTCGACCCCGAACGCGCGCCGCTGAGCCCAGATCGCGGTGGTCGACCAGAACCCTTCCTTGCCGATCGGCACGGTGTAGATGCCGCTGACCGACCAGCGGCGCTCGTTGATCTCCGGGGCAAGCTGTTCGGGCGATATCTGCCGCGCCCAGCTCGCCTGCAATGCCAGGCGGTGGGTGGGATTATAGCTCGCGCGGATGGCGATCGAATCGAGTTTGGGCGTCTCGATGTCATATCGGTGCTGGTCGGGCTCGCGCCCCTTGAAGCCGGAAACTTCGAGTTTGACGTCGCCGTAGACGAACCCGCCGGTGATGACACCCTCGGTGATGTGCGTTGAATCGACCCAGTGATGGCTGATCGGTGCCTCGGGCGAGTCCATGATCGACAGCCGGTGCATGAACGCGGGCGGACCGAACGCCGGCTCGCCGGGCAGCCCGGCGTAGAGAAAGACGCTGGTGCGGTCGGAAAGCTTATGGCTGTAGCTCACGCTCAGCTCGGAAAACAGGTCGTGCGGGTGTTGGCGGTCCACTAGCGGCGTGCGCCCATTCGCCGTCTCGCCGGTCGCCAGCAGCAATGGATAACCCGCGCCACCCATTAACGGATCGGGCGACAGCATCGCCCGGAACTGGACCCGGCCGCGCTGGCCGACATCGCGCGACGCCATGCCCATGACCATGCCCGAGACGAAAGCCTTGTCGCCGCCGCGGGGTCCGCCCTGGCTGTCGTAGACGCCGTTAAGCATCCCGTGGAACATCACCGACCAGTTGCCCGCCATGATGTCCAGGCCCTGGTGCGGAGAGGCATCGGGCTGCCAGCTCGTTCCCGACGACTCACGGTTCATCGCATAGGTCCCCAGCGCCGCGGGCATGTGCGCCATGTCCATCCCTGCCATGCCAGCCGTACTGCGCTCCATCTTCATGCCCGGCATGCCAGGCATTGTCGGCTCCGCTTTTGCAACCGGCGTTGTGGCTGACCCAGGCGCAGGCATATTCATCCCCGCCATGGTCTGTGCGGTGTCCGGCGGCGCTGTGGCGGGTTGAGTTGCCCGTGGCTGGGCGGCGGGCATGGCCATGTCTGGCATTGCATTATCAACTTGCGTGGGCGCCACCTGCCCCGATGCAGTCGTAGAGGCCAGCAGGGCGCAAGCGGCGCCGACGGTCAAGGTCTTGCTCATGGCGTCTTCGACAAGAGCGCTGCCATCTTGTCAATTCGAGATGGAGCGCGGAGTGCGCGTGGTCGTACCCGCATTGCTCGCCAGCCATTTGAAGATCTCACTCATTTATCGTGACTGGCCGACGTTCGGACCGGCATCGCTCGAGATTGCGCGAACGCCGCAGCTTGGTATGAGTGCACCGCCGTGCACGATCGCGACCTGCTTTCCATAGTGAAGGTCGCATGGATCGAGCTTTTGAGCGGGCGGTATTCGCGGCGCACAGGATGATCCAGGTTGAATCGATCCTCGTTCGCCTGGCAGTGTAAAACTACTGTAAAAGTCGCGGTGCCAGAGCCCGTCTACCACCGCTAATCCATTGAAAAGATGGTAGCGGAGGAGGGACTCGAACCCCCGACACGCGGATTATGATTCCGCTGCTCTAACCAGCTGAGCTACTCCGCCGCACGGCTTCGGCGCCGCGCGGCGCCTGATGCAGGGGGCGCTCTTAGTGCCGGGGACCGGGGTGGTCAACCGCCCATTCACGGGATTTTCGCGAAGTTCTGGCGCGCGGTCCCAGGCTGGCGCAGGCTTTGAAATGGCCTGACAGGGGCTGGGCGTGCCGCCGCCCCTGTCAGGCCAATTTCGCTTAGGCGGCCTTGGTTTGCGTTACCGTGCCCAGTGCTGCGAGCAGCTTTTCCGGCGCGGTTTCGCCATAGGGGTCGCTGTCGGTGCCGTCGTCGTTGATGCCCGGCTCTTCGAACCAATGGGTGATGACATTGTCGTCGACGATCATCGCATAACGCCAGCTGCGCATGCCGAAACCGAGGTGGCTCTTGTCGATCAACATGCCCATGCGGCGGGTAAAATCGCCCGAGCCATCGGGCAACAGCTTCAGGTTCTTGAGGCCGAGGTTCTTGCCCCATTGAAACATCACGAAGGCGTCATTGACGGCAACGCAGTAGACCTCGGCGATGCCAGCGGCCTTGAAGCTGTCGTAGAGGCGTTCATAATTGGGGCATTGTTCGTTGCTGCAAGTCGGCGTGAATGCACCAGGGAGCGAGAAAATCGCGATTGTCTTGCCGGCAAATTCGTCACGAACCTTGAAATCCTGCCAGCGAAACGGGTTGGGGCCGTCCACAGTTTCGTCGCGGACGCGGGTTTTGAGGGTAACGTCGGGGATGGTGCGGTCGATCATGGGATGCTCCTGTGCATATTGGCTGGTCGTTGCTACGCACGCGGATTGATCGGCAAAACAGGATAATATGGACAACTTGATCGTTTGCGCCTGTTAGACGCCGTCCCGTACCTGCCGGTCGCTACAACTCGCCGCGCGCATGGCGAATGGCGAACCAATGCGCGACGTTGTGATTGTGTTCCTGCAACGTCGCCGCAAAAGCGTGGCCACCGGTGCCATCCGCGACCATATAGAGCGCCGTGGTCGCGGCCGGATGGAGCACCGCCAGAATCGAGGATCGACCGGGGTTGGTGATCGGCGCCTTGGGCAGCCCCGCCATGGCATAGGTGTTGTAATCATTGACCGCCGCGATCTCGGACTGGCGGATGCGGCGGCCCAGCGGACGGCCTTTGGTGATCGGGTAGATGATCGTCGGATCGGCCTGCAACATCATATTCCGGCGCAGCCGGTTTTCATACAGCCCGGCGACCATGGCCCGTTCGGACGGTTTGCCGGTTTCCTTCTCGACGATCGAGGCCAGGATGACCGCCTGGCGCGGTGTCTTGAACGGCAGGTTGCGCGCGCGCTGCGGCCATAGTTCGGCCAGCGTGGCCTGCATCGCCGCCTGCATCCGGCCCAGCACCGCGCTGCGGGTTTCGCCCCGTTTGAAATCATAAGTCTGCGGCAGGACGGAGCCTTCGGCGGGCACGGGGGCAGGTCCGGTCAGCATCGCTTGCGCCGCCAGCCGGTCGCTGACCATCACCGCCGGCATCCCTTCGGGCACGGTCACGAATCGCTGCAGCGATGTTTCGCCGGTGATGAGTGCGAATATCTCTGCTTCGCTGGTGCGCGGCGGCAACTGGAATTCGCCCGCCTTGATCGCGGCAGCATGATGGAACAGACGCGCCCGCAAGCGGAACGCCCGCGCCGAGGAAATCGCGCCGTCCTTTTGCAATTGCGCCGCCACGACGGGCAATGTTGCCCCCGACGGGACGGTAAAGTCGGCGGCGCGGCGCAACGGCCCCGGGCCATACCAGCCGCCGAAAATAGTCCAGGCCGTCACCAGCAGCGCGAAAATCGCCAACGCCGGCAACAGACATCCGCGCGTCTTTGCTGTTGGCTTTCGCTTCACGGTCAGATTTTGGTCATCACCAGGCTGGCATTGGTCCCGCCGAAGCCGAAGCTGTTATTCAGCACCGCGCGCACCTGACGCCTTTTGGCGACATGCGGCACCAGGTCGACGCCGATGCAGCCTTCGCTGGGATTGTCGAGATTGAGCGTCGGCGGGACGATCTGGTCGCGCAGCGCCAGGATGCAGAAAATCGCTTCAACCGCTCCCGCGCCGCCCAAGAGATGGCCGATGGCGCTTTTGGTGCTGCTCATCGACACGGTTTCGATAGCATCGCCAAACAGGCGGCGGACCGCGCCCAGTTCCAACTCGTCACCCAACGGCGTCGATGTGCCGTGGGCATTGATATAGTCGATGTCGGCGGGGACCAGCCCGGCCTTTTTCAGCGCCATCTGCATCGAGCGGAATGCGCCCGAACCTTGCGGGTGCGGCGCGGTGACGTGATAGGCATCGCCCGACAAGCCATAGCCGATGACCTCGGCATAGATTTTGGCGCCGCGCGCCTTGGCATGTTCGTATTCTTCCAGCACGACGACGCCCGCGCCTTCGCCCATGACGAACCCGTCGCGGCCCTGGTCGTAAGGGCGGCTGGCCTTTTCCGGGGTGTCGTTATAGGCGGTGGACAGCGCCCGCGCCTGCGCAAAACCGGCAATGCCGATGGGGCAGATCGTCGCTTCGGAACCCCCCGCCAGCATGATATCGGCATCGTCGTCGCGGATCATCCGGGCGGCATCGCCGATCGAATGCGCGCCGGTCGAACAGGCGGTGACGACCGCGTGGTTAGGACCCATCAGGCCATATTTGATCGAAACCTGGCCCGAGATCAGGTTGATCAGCCGGCCATGGACGAAATGCGGCGAGACCCGGGAAGGCCCCTTGGCGGCCAGCACCAGCGATTCGGCCTCGATCCCGGGCAGGCCGCCGATGCCCGAGCCGATCGAAACGCCCGCGCGGTAGCGCATTTCTTCGGGCATATCCTGCAGCCCGGAGTCCTCGATCGCTTGTCCTGCGGCGTCGATGCCATAGATGATGAAGGGGTCGACTTGCCGCTGGACCTTGTGATCGACGCGCTTGCCGGGATCGAAACCATAGGGGTGGTCGGCGGGCTTGACCTCGCAGGCGATCCGGCATTTCTGGTCGGACGCATCGAAGCGCGTGATCGGACCGGCGCCGGATTTGCTGGCGAGGATATTCGCCCAGACGGTCTCGACATCGCTGCCCAGCGGCGTGACAAGGCCCAGACCGGTAACAACCACTCGACGCATTTTACTCAACTCCGGCCGGTAGCAATATATGGTTCAACAGGCCCAACCCTGCGAAAGGTTGAACCTGTTAATGCCCGTTTTCCAGGATCGCCGTGGCCGAGAGCCCCCGCAAGAACTATTCCGGTCACGCCGCCCCGGACATGCGGGAAGGCGAAGGCGCTAACCGCCGAGGGGTCGGCCCCGAGGTTAGCCTTTATGCTCGTCGATATATTTGATCGCATCGGAGACGGTCGCGATTTTCTCGGCGGCATCGTCAGGAATCTCGACGCCGAACTCTTCTTCGAACGCCATCACCAGTTCGACGATGTCGAGGCTGTCGGCGCCCAGATCGTCGATAAAGCTGGCATCCTCGGTAACCTTGTCGGCTTCTACACCGAGATGTTCTACAACGATCTTTTTGACGCGATCAGCGGTGTCGCTCATGGAAATCCCCTCAAATGAATAAAGATGAAAATTCGATTTTCGCCGTAATGCGCGGGCGTCGCTCTGGCAAGCGTCTCGGCAGGCCGATTACCCGAAAGCTGGGCGGCTATGGCTGGCTAATGTGCCTTTTGCGGTTCGACCACGCGGATATGAAGCTCGCGCAACTGTCTCGACTCGGCAGGAGACGGCGCCCCCATCAGCAAATCCTCGGCGCGCTGGTTCATCGGGAACAGCGTAATTTCGCGCAGATTCTGCGCGCCGCACAGCAGCATGACGATACGGTCCACCCCGGCTGCCATGCCGCCATGCGGTGGCGCGCCGTACTGAAAAGCGCGGTAAAGCCCGCCAAAACGCTCCTCGACGTCTGCCTTCGACAGCCCGACCAGCTCGAACGCCTTGACCATCAGCTCGGGCGACTGGTTGCGGATCGAGCCCGAAGCGATCTCGTAGCCGTTGCAGACGAGGTCGTATTGATAGGCATTGATCGTCAGCGGATCCTGGCTTTCCAGCGCCTCAAGCCCGCCTTGCGGCATTGAAAAGGGATTGTGGGCAAATTCCACTTTCTTTGCGTCCTCGTCCCATTCGAAAAACGGGAAATCGACGATCCATGCCAGCGCAAAGCTGTCCTGATCGATCAGGCCCAGCTGTTCGGCGACACGCGTGCGGGCCGCACCAGCCAGCTTGGCGGCTTGCGCAGGCTTTCCGGCGGCGAAAAACAGGCCATCGTCCAGCCCCAGTCCCAGTTCGGCGTAGATTTCGGCCATCCGCTCGGGGCCGTGATTCTTGGCGATCGGCCCGCCGAATTCACCGGCTTTGCGGGTGACATAGCCCAGACCGGCATGGCCCTGGCTGCGTGCCCAGTCATTCATATCGTCGAAAAACCTGCGGCTTTTGTCGGAGGTAGCGGGCGATGGGATCGCCCGGACCACGCCGCCGCCGCCGACGATCTTTTCGAACAGGCCAAAGCCGCTCTGGCTGAAATGCGCCGAAACATCGCTGATCTCCAGCGGATTGCGCAGATCGGGTTTGTCGGTACCGTATTTCAGCATCGCTTCGGCATGGGCGATGCGCGGGAATTTGCCCGCAGACGTGACTTTTTTGTCCTCGCCAAAACTTTCGAAAATGCCTGCGATCACCGGCTCCATCGTCTCCCAGACTTCTTCCTGGGTGACGAAGCTCATCTCCAGGTCGAGCTGGTAAAATTCGCCCGGCAACCGATCGGCGCGCGGGTCTTCATCGCGAAAACACGGCGCGATCTGAAAATAGCGGTCGAATCCAGCCACCATCAGCAGTTGCTTGTACTGTTGCGGCGCCTGCGGCAGCGCATAGAATTTGCCAGCGTGGATACGGCTCGCCACCAGGAAATCGCGGGCGCCCTCGGGGCTGCTGGCGGTCAGGATCGGCGTCGAATATTCGGTAAAACCGCAGGCTTCCATGCGCTTGCGCATGTCGGAGATGATCTTCGTGCGCTTGACGATATTGGCGTGCAAAGTCTCGCGCCGGAGGTCGAGAAAGCGATAACGCAACCGAATATCCTCGGGGTATTCCTGCTCGCCTGCCACCGGCATCGGCAGTTCCTCGGCGCGGCTCAGCACCGTGGCGCCGCGCGCATAAACCTCGATCCCGCCGGTCGGCAGATGCGGGTTGACCGTTGCCGCGTTACGCGCTTTCGCATCGCCGTCGATGGTCACCACGCTTTCGACCCGCGCCGCTTCCAGGATGGCGAGCGCCGGGCTGTCGGCGTCGGCCACGACCTGGGTGATGCCGTAATGATCGCGCAGATCGATGAACAACACCCCGCCATGGTCGCGCTTGCGGTGGATCCAGCCCGACAGCCGCACTGTCTGGCCGACATGCTGTGGCGACAACGCGCCGCAGGTGTGCGAGCGGTAGCTGTGCATACCAGCGGCTGGTATTGCGGGTAACGCCATCGAAACTCTTTCCAATCGGCCTGCATTAGGGCAGGGAAGTCTTTTGGCAATTTGCCAGGATCGGGCGGCTAACAGGCGATAGCCGCTCTTTTGTCAAGCCGCGGTCCTGTATGGGGCCAATCACAGGCGTTGCCCAGCCGGAAGCGGTGCGGTGCCGCCGCAACCAGGGGATTGCCCGCGCATTATAAACGCGCTCTGGCAAACGCAGAACAGAAAAGTCCGATGAAAATCCACCCACTGATTACCACGACCCAGGCGCTGACCGAGCTATGCGCGCGGCTGGCCAAGGCCGATTACGTCTGCGTCGATACCGAATTCATGCGCGAAAATACCTATTGGCCCGAACTCTGCCTGATCCAGATCGCCGACACGAACGAGGCCGCCGCGATCGATCCCAAGGCGCCGGGGCTGGACATGAAGCCATTGTTGGACCTGATGGTGGATAATGAGGATGTCCTGAAAATCTTCCACGCTGGCGGGCAGGATGTCGAAATCATCTACAATCTGACCGGACGCACCCCGCATCCGATCTTCGACACTCAAATTGCGATGATGGCGATCAGCCAGTCCGAACAGATCGGCTATTCCAACCTTGTCGAAAGCTGGTTGGGCACCGCCGTCGATAAAGGCGCACGGTTTACCGACTGGTCGCGGCGGCCGCTGACCGAACGCCAGATCGAATATGCCATCGGCGACGTGACGTTTTTGTCGAAAATCTTTTCCAAGATCCTCAATCGCCTGCGCAGGACCGGGCGCGGCGAATGGCTCGATGCCGAGATGGAAAAGCTCGCCGACCCAGCCAATTACCGCAGTGACCCGCAGGCCGCCTGGCTGAAGATCAAGGCGGCCGGGCGCAATCCCGCCGTGCTGGGCCGGTTGCGCGCCATCGCCGCATGGCGCGAGATGGAAGCGCGCGACAAGAACATCCCGCGCGGGCGGATTGCACGCGACGAAACACTGGCCGACATTGCCAGCCATCCGCCCAAGACGCAAGCCGACCTTGCCAAGGTGCGCGGGCTGTCGGCGGGCTGGAAGGATAACGAGATCGGGCGGCGGCTGATGCAGGTGCTGGCCGCTGCACAACCGCTGAGCGAGGACGAAATGCCGCCGCGTGCGCCGCGCGGGGCGCCGCTGGGCAAGGAAGGCGCGCTGGTCGCGGACCTGTTGAAACTGCTGCTCAAGATTCGCAGCCGCGAGATCGACGTTGCCGCGCGGCTGCTCGCGCGAAGCGACGAACTGGAATTGCTGGCGGCGGGCGTGCGCAAGAATCTCGCCATGCTCGAAGGCTGGCGCTTCGAACAATTCGGCCGCGAGGCGCTGGAACTGGTCGAAGGCAAGCTGGCGTTTGCGGTGGTCAACGGCAAGCTGCGCATGACCCATATCGACGACATGCACGACGCCATGCGCGAGGAAAAAATTGGGCGGGAACTGCCCGAATGCGCGCCGATCCCCGGAAACGAAGATGATGACGACATGCCGCGCTTCGCGGAGGAGCCGGAATCCGAACTCGAATGACGGTCCACCAGCCCACCCTCAAACAGTTGCACTATCTGGTCACGCTGCATGAGCATGGCCATTTCGGTCGCGCCGCCGATGCCGCCTTCGTCTCGCAATCCACCCTGTCGGCAGGGCTGCGCGATCTCGAAACGCTGCTCGGCGTGGTGCTGGTCGAACGCACCAAGCGCGCGGTGCGCTTTACGCCCTTGGGCAACGCCGTCGTCGCCAAGGCGCACCGCATCCTGCGCGAGGCCGAGGAATTGTCCGACCTTGTCCAATCCAGCGGCCAGCCCCTGACTGGCGAGGTCCGCATGAGCGTCATCCCCACCATCGCCCCGTTCCTGCTGCCGCGCATGCTCCCCCGCCTGCGCCGCGAGCGCCCGCTGCTGAAACTGTTCCTGCGCGAGGAACCCAGCGGTGCCGCGATGGAATCGCTCCACCACGGCCGCGCCGATTGCGTGCTGCTGGCGCTGCCCTTCCCGACCGGCGAAGTGGAAAAGGAAACCATCGAACTCGACGCATTGTTCGTGGCCTTTCCCAAGGATGACCCCCGTGATCCCCCCGCCGAAATCCCGCCGTCGCTGATCGACGAAACCCGGCTGCTGCTGCTGGAAGACGGCCACTGCCTGCGCGACCATGTCCTGGCCGCCTGCAACCGGCCGGAGTTACGCGCCAGCGCCACCATGATCGGGACTTCGCTGCACACGCTGGTGCAAATGGTCGACAACGGTCTTGGCCTGACGATGCTGCCGGAAATGGCCATAGACGCCGGAATTCTGGCTGGCACCGACGTCGTCGCCCGCCCCCTGCAATCGGTCAACGCCAACCGTGAGATTACACTGGTCTGGCGAAAGAATTCACCGCGAACCGAGGAATTCCGGTTATTGGCGGAGGAATTGCGAGCGGGCTAGGGCCGCAGCTTGGTATAATTCCGCCCCGAGCCGGGCACAAACGCTTCTCTCCGCGATGCTTGCTTCTTGTCAGTCGGGGTTACCGGGCGCTATCGAGAGCGGATGGCAATCTTCCGGCAAGCGGTCTGCGCATCGTCACGTGAGTAAATTGATGCTGGCCCGCCGGATTTGCATCGGCCTTGCCTTGACGCTGCTCCTGGCTCTGGCGGGTTGGAGCTTTGCCATAACCCCGAAAGCTCTGCGGAAAAATCTATGGCGCGTCGTCCACTACGGCTGCGTTGTGAACCAGCGGATTTTCGGCGTACCGGCACCCTGCGAAAAAGTTGACCTCAAAGGCGGGTATGTCCTGGTGCCGAGCGTCGGCGACGCCGAAGAATTGTTGCTGGTGCCGACGCTTCGGATCGGGGGCATCGAAGATGCGCGGCTGCTTGACCCGCAGATACCGAACTATTGGGCGGACGCCTGGACCGAGCGAGCGAATTTGACCGTCCATGCCCGCCCGGTGCCTGACGATTGGGTTGGCCTGGCGGTGAATTCCGCGCAGAGCCGGACCCAGGATCAACTGCACATCCACATCGATTGCATCAAAAGCTCGACCTATGATGCTTTGCGATCCAGCCAGATCGGCTCCAACTGGGGCATGATCGAGCCACTGCGCGGTCAGCACTATTGGGCGCGG
This sequence comes from Pseudomonadota bacterium, assembly GCA_030776465.1. Lineage (GTDB taxonomy): Bacteria > Pseudomonadota > Alphaproteobacteria > Sphingomonadales > Sphingomonadaceae > Novosphingobium. The sequence continues at coordinate 6,156 of JALYHR010000128.1, read as the reverse complement.
TACGTGGATGCTGCCGATTTTCGGTCGATATCTGCGTTCCGCATCGTCGCGGCGGCTGTGGGTGGCTCATCGCAAGCCATGGCACACCAGACGATCGTAGCCGTGAGCGCCAATGGTGGCGTTCCCGGCTTCTATATTCTGCACCAGGCCTCCAATCGCGTGAATCGTAGCTTTGGTGTCGGTGAGGAGCTTCTCGATCACCGGTGTTTCGGGCTATTCAAATCGCTTCGTGGTTCCGAAAAGGCGGGTCAACGATAAGCGAACAAAAAGGCCCGGAACGCGCGTTCCGGGCCTTTCGTTCAGCGTGATCGCGGTGCGATCAGGAGCTGTAGTACATGTCGAATTCGACCGCCGATGGCGTGGTTTCCCAGCGCATCACTTCGGGCCATTTCAGTTCCATGTAGGCTTCGATCTGGTCTTCGGTGAAGACCCCGCCGTCGAGCAGGAACTGGTGGTCGGCGGTCAGCGAGTCCAGCGCTTCGCGCAGCGAGCCGCAGACGGTGGGCACTTCGGCCAGTTCTTCGGGGGGCAGATCGTACAGGTTCTTGTCCATGGCTTCGCCGGGGTGGATCTTGTTCTTGATCCCGTCGAGACCAGCCATCAGCAGCGCCGAATAGCACAGGTAGGGGTTGGCCATGGCGTCGGGGAAACGGAATTCCACGCGCTTGGCTTTCTTGCCCGCACCATAGGGGATGCGGCAGGAGGCGGAACGGTTGCGGGCCGAATAGGCCAGCAGCACGGGGGCTTCGTAGCCCGGCACCAGCCGCTTGTAGCTGTTGGTGGTCGGGTTGGTGAAGGCGTTCAGCGCCTTGGCATGCTTGATCACACCGCCGATGAAGTACAGGCACATGTCGGACAGGCCAGCATAGCCGTTACCGGCGAACAGCGGATCGCCCTTGTTCCAGATTGACATGTGGGTATGCATGCCGCTGCCGTTGTCGGTCTTGATCGGCTTGGGCATGAAGGTGGCGGTTTTGCCGTAGTTCTGCGCGACCTGCTGGACGACGTATTTGTAGACCTGCATGCGGTCGGCGGTTTGGACAAGCGTGCCAAAGGTCAGGCCGAGTTCGTGCTGGGCGGCGGCCACTTCGTGGTGATGCTTGTCGCAGGGCAGGCCCATCGCCATCATCGTCGAGACCATTTCGGCGCGCAGATCGACGCAGCTGTCGACCGGGGCGACGGGGAAATAGCCGCCCTTGGCGCGGGGACGGTGGCCGAGGTTGCCGCCTTCGAGCGCCTTGCCGGTGTTGGTCGGCAGTTCGATGTCATCCAGCTTGAAGCCGTTGCCATCATAGCCGTCGTAGAACATCACATCGTCGAACACGAAGAATTCGGCTTCCGGGCCGACGTAAACAGTGTCGCCAGCGCCGCTGGATTTCACGAAAGCTTCGGCGCGCTTGGCGGTGGAGCGGGGGTCGCGCGAATAGAGTTCGCCGGTCGAAGGCTCGACGATGTCGCAGACCAGGATCAGCATCGGCGTGGCCGAGAACGGATCGATGAAGGTCGCGGTCAGGTCAGGCTTGAGGATCATGTCGGATTCGTTGATGGCCTTCCAGCCTTCGATCGACGATCCGTCGAACATCAGGCCGTCGTTCAGTTCATCCTCACCGAGCACGGTCGAGACCATGGTCAAGTGCTGCCACTTGCCCTTGGGGTCCGTGAAACGCAGGTCAACCCACTCGATTTCTTCGTCCTTGATCTGCTTGAGGATCGCTGATGCAGTAGCCATTACCGTTTTTCTCCAGATTTTTCCGGGCCGTCAGGCGCCGGAGCGAGGGGGATTAACCTGGGCAAGAGCCGTTACCCCAATGCGGGCTCTTACCTTCACGAATAAAAAGTTGAGCGCCCTGGCCCCCGATTTCACCCATTAAAATCAGTGCACTCAGACGGCGTCTTCGTTGCGTTCTCCCGTGCGGATGCGCAGCGCGCTGTCGACCGGGATGACGAAGATCTTGCCGTCGCCGATGCGCCCGGTCTGCGCCGCGCCCGCAATCGCTTCGACCACGCGCTCCGCCAATTCGTCCGCCACGACCACTTCCAGCTTAACCTTGGGCAGGAAATCGACGACATATTCGGCGCCGCGATACAATTCCGTATGGCCCTTCTGGCGCCCGAAACCCTTGGCCTCGGTGACGGTTATGCCGGATACACCGACGTCGTGCAGGGCTTCTTTTACTTCATCGAGCTTGAACGGCTTGATGATCGCTTCGATCTTCTTCACGCCAGCACCATCCCTTTGTTGGGGGCGAAAACACGCATTCGCGCGGCCCCTTGCCCGAACCACTCAGGCACGAACCACCCACCCCGCCCCGGCAGGTTGGTGATCCAGAAGCTCCGACAACCGTCCATCAAGAAACTATCTATCAAGAATCGTGCCAGAAACGCTAATAGCGATCGATACCTTATGCAAAGCCGGGAATCATGCGAATTCAGCCCGTCTTTGGATATGTTGACCGAGCGCCGGGAACCGGGGCGTAGCGCGGTTGTGACAGGTGACCAAAATTCAGACAAGCTCTGATGAATAATTGGGCACCATCGCAACGCGTAAAACTACTTGTCAAAGCGCCAGACCCGATGTTTCGGGCAATCCCGCCATCAGGTTGAGGTTCTGCACCGCCGCGCCGCTGGCACCCTTGCCAAGGTTGTCGAGGCGGGCCAGCAGCCGCGCCTGCTGGCCTTCGGCGCCTCCAAAAACATGCAGATCGAGCCGGTCGGACGAGGGGGTGGAGCGGCGCAGCAGCACTTCATCGGGCGTATCGGCATGCACCTGAACCACGGCACTCCCCTCGTAGAAATGGGCCAGCGCGTCGCGCAGCCGGTCGGGCGATGCGGCATCGGGGATCGCCGCCAGCGGCAGCGGCACTTCGACCACCATCCCGCGATGCGCCGGGACCACGGCGGGGCAAAACACCGGAGCGTGGGTCAGCCCGGCGTAACGCTGCATTTCGGGCAGATGCTTGTGCCCCAGGCCCAGGCCATAGGCACGAAAGGCGATGTCGGGATCCTGTTCGAAACGCGCGATCAACGCCTTGCCGCCGCCCGAATAGCCCGACACGGCGTGGACGGTATAAGGCCAGGCGGCAGGCAACAGCCCGGCGCGAACCAGCGGCGCGAGCAGCGCGAGAAAGCCGGTGGCATAGCAGCCGGGGTTGGATACGCGGGTTGCCCCTGCCACTTCGCCGCACCCGGTCAATTCGGGAAAGCCGTAAGTCCAGCCGGGCGCGACGCGATGCGCGCTGGAGGCATCGATGATCCGTGCTTTGGCTCCCGCCGCCATCGCCACCGCCTCGATCGCGGCCGCGTCGGGCAGGCACAGCACCGCGAAATCGGCGCTGTGATAGGCGTCCAGCCGCGCGGCGGACGATTTGCGTTGCGCCTCGTCCAGCGTTAGCAGGGTGAATTCCGCGCGGCTGGCCAGCCGCTCGGCGATTTCCAACCCGGTGGTCCCGGCTGCGCCATCGATGAAGACATTAATGCTCATGGTGTGACCGGCGCCAGCAGATCATGCGGAATATAGCCGACGAAACCGTCCTGGGCGACTTGTCCCCAGCACCAGCCGCCGCTCATGTCGAGCACATTGAAGATGTCGCCAGCGTGCAATTGTGCCAGCACCTCGGCGTGGCGCTGTCCCTCTTTGCGCAGGGCGGCGCCCGGCGCTTTCACGACATGCGGCATCGGTACGGCATAATGGGGAACGAAGCAGCGCCCGGCAAGTCGGATATGCGCCAGATCGCCGCGCACCGGCCAATGCGCCGCGTCCAGAGTTTCCGTCGGACCCGCCAAGGTTAACTGACCCGAAGGCGTCTCCTGACACGCAGGAATTGCCGGTATGGCGATATCTATCGGCAAGTCTGCTGGCCCCGTAAAACAGAAGGCCGGGCGATTAGCGGCATCGTCGCTGGCTCGCAAGCTATCCATGCGTGGCCGATTGGCCATACCGGGCCTGCACCATCGCCCAGCATGCGCGCAGCCCCAGCGCGTCGCCGCCTTTGGGGCGTCCGGGCTTTGCCGCAGGCCGCCAGGCGAAAGTGTCGAAATGCGCCCAGTCGATGCCTGCGGGCACGAATCGATCCAGAAACAGCGCAGCGACGCTGGCGCCGGCAAAGCCATTGGCCGGGGCGTTATTGAGATCGGCAATGTCGGATTTGAGCCATTCGCGATAGCCGTCGTGCAGCGGCAGGCGCCAGCACGGGTCGTTAACATCGCGCCCCGCCGCCAGCAGCGCCTCCGCCGTGTCATCGCGCCGCGCAAGCAACGCGGGCAGGTCGGGGCCCAGGGCAACCCGCGCGGCACCGGTGAGCGTGGCGAAATCGATGATGAGGTCTGGGCCGTGAGTACCATCACCCTCGCCGGCCCGAGTCAGCGCATCGGCCAGGATCAGGCGGCCCTCGGCGTCGGTATTGCCGATTTCGACCGCTAGCCCGGCGCGGCTGCGCAAGACATCGCCGGGGCGAAAGGCATTGCCCGATATGGCGTTTTCCACCGCCGGGATCAGCAAATGCAGCCGCACCGGCAGCGCCGCGCCCATCACCAGCCGCGCCAAAGCCAGGGCATGCGCTGCGCCGCCCATGTCCTTTTTCATCAGCAGCATGCCCGATGATGGCTTGATGTCGAGCCCGCCGCTATCGAAGCATACCCCCTTGCCGACGATGGCGAGGCGTGGATGGGCGGGATCGCCCCATTCCAGCTCGATCATGCGCGGCGCATGGGCGCGGCCAGCGGCGCGGCCAACGGTGTGGACCATGGGGAATTCGCGTTCGAGCGCCTCGCCGCTGGTGACCCGGACTTTGGCGTGATAAAGCTTGGCCAGTTGCTCGACTTCATGTTCAAGCTCGCCCGGCCCCATGTCTTCGGCGGGGGTATTGACCAGGTCGCGCACCAGCATCACCGCGCCCGCCTCCGCCAGTGCTGGCGCAATCGCGGCGGTGTCGGTGGTCAGCAACACCCGCGGGCCTTCGCTGGCATTGCCGTCATTGTCGGTCCGATAGCGATCGAAGCGGTACTGGCCCAACACCCAGCCGATCAGCGCCGGGGCGGCATCCGCCCCGCCCTCGGCCAGGCGATATTGCCCGGCTGGCAGCGTTTCGGCGAGCTTGGCCAGGCACCAGCAGCCCAGCGCCGATCCCTCCGCCACCCCGGCGGCGACCAGCCAGCTATCGCCGTCCCCCAGGATCGCCTGTTCGAACGGCCCGCCCTTGAACTTTTGCGCGGCGGCAGCCACGCGTTGCGCCGGTGTCCGGTCCTCCAGCCATGCCGCCAGCCCGGCTTTCGTGACCAGATGGATGGCAATGGCGCTTTGTCCCGCATCGGGCAGCACCAGTTCAGGCAGGGCGCCTTCTGCGGTGGAGGAATCCTGGTCAGTCATCATGCTTCCGTGTGAGAGGCGTTGGTGCGTTGGTCAATGGCGCTGGGTCAGCCATTTTAATCATGTGAACCTCTCGCAAAACCCGGCGTTCCGCGCTACATGACCGGCATGAACCAGTACCAGATAGTCGCCGATAGCGACACCGATACCGTGCTGCGGGACGGCACGATAAAGCTCCATGGCCCTGCGGCGTTTGCGGGCATGCGTGCTGCGGGACGCCTTGCGGCGCAGACGCTCGACGCGCTGGTCCCGCTGGTGCGGCCCGGCGTGACGACGCGCGAACTGGACGATGTCGTGCGGCAGATGACCCTGGATGGCGGCGCCGTGCCTGCCACTCTGGGCTATCGCGGTTATACCCATAGCTGCTGTATTTCGGCCAATCATGTCGTTTGCCACGGTATTCCATCCGAACGGACGCTGAAAGACGGCGATATCGTCAATATCGACGTGACCCCGCTGCTGGATGGCTGGCATGGCGATTCCAGCCGCATGTATCTGGTCGGCGATGTCTCGCTGAAGGCGCGGCGGCTGGTCGAGGTGACCTATGAATGCCTGATGATCGGCATTGCTCAGGCCAAACCGGGCGCGCGACTCGGCGATATCGGCGCCGCCATCCAGCGCCACGCCGAAAGCCATCGTTACGGTGTCGTGCGCGAATTCTGCGGCCATGGCGTGGGGCGCCTGTTCCACGACGCGCCGGAAGTAGTCCACGCCGGGCTGCCGGGGACCGGGCCGGTGCTGAAGCCGGGGATGATGTTCACGATCGAGCCGATGATCAATCTGGGCAAGGC